>JACAEP010000259.1 GCA_013388795.1 Chloroflexota bacterium
CGGAATCGCTGCCAGCGCTGTGGACGCCCTCGCGGGTACATCCGCCGCTTCGGTTTGTGCCGCATTTGTTTCCGTGAACTGGCGTTGAAGGGTCAAATCCCCGGCGTTGTAAAGGCATACTGGTAAAACCGGGCTGGAGGTAAATCATGTCATTCACTGATCCAATTGCCGATATGTTGACCCGCATCCGCAACGCCGTTATGGCGGGCCATGCCCAGGTTGCGCTGCCGAGTTCAAAGATGAAGCTGGAGATCGCCAAGATCCTTAAAGAGGAAGGTTTCCTTGAGGGGTTCGAAGTGGTTGACGGCGAAACCGAGGCGCAGAAAGTTTTGCGCATCAAGATCAAGTATGTCGGTGAACGTCGCCAGCGACGAGCGGTTATATCCGGTTTGGAGCGCGTCAGCAAGCCCGGTCGCCGCATCTACACCAAGAAAACCGATATTCCCTGGGTGCTTTCGGGCATTGGCGTTGCCATTCTCTCGACCCCCAAGGGCGTAATGACCGGCGTGCGCGCCCGACAATTGGGCGTTGGCGGCGAGATTATCTGTAAGGTTTGGTAGGAGGTTTATTGTGTCTCGCATTGGTCGTTTACCTGTAGCAATCCCAAGTGGCGTGCAGGTTGAACTGAACGGGTCCAAGGTCCGCGTGAAGGGACCGAAGGGTGAACTCTCACGAGAGTTTTCCAGCCTGATCAGCATCAAGATGGAAGAAAACCAGTTGAAGATTGCCCGTAATTCAGATAACCCTGAAGAACGCGCCCTGCATGGAACCACCCGCGCTGTGCTTGCCAACATGCTTCATGGTGTGAGTAAAGGCTTTGAAGTCATCCTTGAAGTTGAGGGTGTCGGTTACCGCGCTGAAATGGAAGGCAAGAATCTGGCTTTGTTCGTGGGGTATTCCCACCCGGTCAAGATCGAGCCGCCTGTGGGTATCTCGTTTGAAACAGACGCGAAGACTCGTCAGATCAAAATCTTGGGCTTCGATAAGGAATTGGTGGGGCAGGTGGCTGCAAATATTCGTAATGTCCGCCCGCCGGAACCCTATCATGGTAAAGGCTTGCGCTATCTCGGCGAAAAGGTTCGCCGTAAAGCGGGTAAAGCTGGGAAAGGAGCCAAGTAATCCATGGCTAATAAGAATCGTGCTCTTGCTCGTGAACGCCGCCATGCGCGTGTTCGCAAGCAGTTGTTTGGCAACCCCGAACGTCCGCGTTTGAACGTATTCAAGAGCCTGACTGGCATTTATGCCCAGATCATCGACGATATGGATGGCAATACGCTTGTTTCCGCCTCCACCGTTGATAAGGAACTGCGCGAAAAAGTGAAAGGCATGAAGAAAACCGAGCAGGCGAAAGCCATCGGGCAGGCGATTGCTGAACGCGCAAAATCCAAGGGAATCTCTTCGGTTGTATTTGACCGCGGTGGTTTCCGTTATACCGGGCGTATCAAAGCCCTGGCAGATGGCGCGCGCGAAGGCGGGCTGCAGTTCTAGGAGAAGGAAATGGCTGATAATCAATTTGACAAACAGTACGAATCGCAGGACGCCTTCGAAGAACGCGTGATTGAAATTGCCCGCGTTGCCAAAGTAGTGAAAGGCGGCCGTCGTTTCCGCTTCCGCGTGACGGTTGTGGTGGGCGACAAGAAAGGTAACATTGGCATGGGTGTTGGAAAAGCCAACGCTGTGCCCGATGCGATGCGCAAGGCTTCTGAACGCGCCCGCAAGGACATCCGCACCGTCAACATTGCTGGAACAACCATCCCGCATGAGGCGCTGGGCAAAGTGGCTGGCGCCAAGGTCTTTCTCAAGCCCGCTTCTGCTGGTACAGGCGTTATTGCCGCTGGCGGCGTCCGTGCTGTGTTGGAAGTAGCTGGCGTACGCGATATTCTGACCAAATCCATGGGAAGCGCGAACGTCTTGAATGTAGTCATGGCAACCTTCGATGCGTTGGACGGACTCCGCTCTCCCGCAAACGAAGCCGCCCGCCGCGGCAAGCGACCTGAAGAGTTGCTCCCTTATTGGGAACGGAGGAAGCAGCATGCCTAAACAGACTTCCGGTAAGAGCATTCGTGTGACTCTGGTTCGCAGCGCCATCGGTTACACCAAAGACCAGAAGGCGACTGTCAAGGCGCTGGGACTTCGCCGAATGCACCAAACTGTTGAACACAAAGACACACCCGCCTTGCGCGGTATGTTGAACAAGATCATTCACTTGATCAAGATTGAAGAGTAGGTTGAACATGAAACTACACGATCTTGTACCCAATCCTGGGTCGAAAAAGAATCGAAAACGCGTTGGACGCGGCATCTCTGCTGGTCAGGGTAAAACGGCTGGCCGCGGCACCAAGGGCGCCGGTGCGCGCTCCGGCGAAGGTGGTCACTTGTACCGCCAGGGCGGTAATCTGCCTTTCTATCGCCGTTTGCCGTTCATGCGCGGTGAAGGTTTTACGCCGCCCAATCAGGTTGAATTTAATGAAGTGAATCTGGATCAACTCTCCGAGGCATTCAAAGCCAACGCAGAAGTTACTCCCGAGTCCCTGGCTGCAGCGCATCTTTTGCGCGATACCCGCAACCCCATTGTTATTTTAGGGCGCGGTGAGATGAACGTTGCCCTCAAAGTTCGCGTTCATCGCGTGAGCGCCGGCGCCAAAGCCAAGATCGAAAAGGCGGGCGGCTCGGTTGACTTGATCGCCTAATTCGAGGAAGCTTCTTATGAAGACCACCTTTTCAGGCTGGCATTACCTTTGGAAATCGGAAGATATTCGCCGTAAATTGCTTTTCACCTTTCTGATCCTGGTGATTTTCCGTATTGCCGCGAATATCCCGGTTCCAGGCGTGGACCATGAAATTCTTGCCGCATTCCGAAACTCTACTTCGGGGTCTGGCGGTTTTCTTGATTTCCTAAACCTGCTTTCCGGCGGTACGATCTCCAATTTCTCCCTGCTTTCCATGGGCGTTTACCCTTATATCACCGCCCAGATCATCATTCAACTATTGATCCCGATCATTCCCGCGCTTGAACAACGCATTAAGGAAGATCCACGCGAAGGCCGCCGCTTTCAAGAGAAATGGACGTACTACCTTGCCGTACCAATGGCTGCGCTTTCTGCAATTGGGCAGATCAATATTTTCAACGCGCAATCCATTCAGGCGGTTGGTCAGGAAATTCTTCCCTTCGGCTTGTTCGAAGCGGAAACCGCATTGGCTTCTTGGTCTGTCCTGGTTGCCATGACCGCCGGAACAATGTTTGCCATTTGGTTGGGTGAGTTGATCTCTGAATACGGCATTCGCGGACAGGGCTTATCTCTCATCATCTTTGCAGGAATTGTTTCTCAGATTCCCGGCAATTTTCTAACTCTTTTGGCGGATGAATCTTCCCGCTGGATCATGCTGGCGCTGACCATTGTTATTATCGTCTTGACCGTACTGGCAATTGTTTATGTCCAACAGGGACGACGCAACGTACCCGTCATGTACCCTGGTCGGCGTGTGGGCAACCGCATGTCCATGCCGGTCAAAGGCACTTTGCCTTTAATGGTCAACCTCTCTGGCATGATCCCATTAATCTTTGCCAGCGCCATACTGCAATTTCCGGCGGTATTGTCTGGTTTCTTTATCAATACAGAAAATGAAGGGCTCCGCAATTTTCTGCTTGGTGTTCAAAACTTCTTCGGCGCTACTGGAACCAGCAATTGGGGTTACTGGGTTATTTACTTCCTGATGGTTGTGGTCTTCACCTTCTTTTACACAACCGTGTTGTTCGACCAGCAGAATTACGGCGATAATCTCAAAAAAGTTGGCGCCAGTGTTCCTGGCGTCCTAACCGGCGCACCGACACAAAAATATCTTAGTACGGTTCAAAGCCGAATCACCTTGGTGGGCGCTGTCTTCCTTGGCGTTGTCGCTATCATGCCCTTCCTGCTCGGGTTGTTGTTGGGCGCCTTTAACATCTCTGCCTCCAATAACACGGGCATCTTCCTTATTACTTCTTCGGGCTTGCTCATTGTGGTTGGCGTCGTTCGCGACACCTTCCAAAACATTGATGCTGAACTCAAACTGCACGGCTATCAGGACTCGTTGCTCGTCCGTTAGAGGTAAATAAACATGCCAACCTATATCGTCTTGCTCGGACCTCCCGGAGTTGGTAAGGGAACGCAAGCAAGAATTCTTTCCGAAGAGACTGGTTTGGCGCACGTTTCATCCGGTGATCTCTTCCGTGAGAACCTTAAGAATCAGACCGAACTTGGAAACCTTGCCAAGTCTTTCATGGATAAAGGCGAGTTGGTTCCAGACGATGTGACCATCAGTATGATCAAAGACCGCGTCTCTCGTCCGGACTGTAAAGCGGGCGCCATTCTCGACGGTTTTCCCCGCACTCCAGCCCAGGCAGACGCGCTGGACGTAATGCTGAAGGACTTCAGCGGAATCGTGAACGCAGTGCCATATATCACTGCTGCTGAGAATATTCTTGTGGAACGTGCCAGCGGGCGCTGGACCTGCCGCGCCCAAGGGCATATTTATCATGAGAAATTCAATCCACCGAAACAAGCTGGCGTGTGCGATCTTGATGGATCCGAGGTCTATCAGCGTGAAGACGATAAAGTGGAGACAGTTACAAAACGGATCCGCGTGTATATCGAGCAGACCATGCCGCTGGTGGATTACTACCGCAAGGCTGGCAAATTGATCGAGATCGACGGCACGCAAGCAGTAGAAGACGTTACCAAAGCGTTGCTGCGCGCCTTAAAAAATAGCAACGCATGATCGCGTGTAAGACAAGGTTTATAAACAATGTTTCATGAACGCCGGATCAATCTCAAAACCCCTGCCGAATTAAAGATCATGCGCGAGGCAGGGCGCATCAATGCGACCGTTCTGGCGAAAGTGAAGGAACTTTTACAACCAGGTGTGACAACAGCAGATCTCAACGCGGCTGCTGAGGAAGCGCTGAAGTCACACGGATGTGTATCGCCGTTCAAAGGCTATGGACACCCGCCATTCCCAACCTCCATTACCGTCAGCATCAACGACGAGATGGTACATGGAATCCCCAACTCACGGCGCAAGCTGAAAGAAGGGGACATCGTTTCAATTGATTGCGGCACGGTGCACCAGGGCTACGTGGCAGACTCCGCTTTTTCGGCTGGGGTGGGGCGGGTCTCGCAAGAGGCGCAAACCCTGCTTGAAGTCACTGAAGCGGCATTGTATGCGGGCATCGCAAAAATGCGCAAAGGCAACCGCGCGGGCGACGTCTCGGCGGCGATACAAAAGTATGTGGAAAGCCATGGGCTGCATGTCACCCGAGAGTACACCGGACACGGCGTCGGGAAAGATATGCACGAGGGCCCGCAGGTGCCAAATTACGGCATGGCAGGAACCGGTCTCGTCCTCAAAGCGGGGATGACGATTGCCCTCGAACCCATGGTGCTTGTTGGGACGCATGAAACCCGCGTCCTGCCGGATAAGTGGACGGTAGTATCTGCAGACGGGTCGTTGACGGCGCACTTTGAACACACAGTTGCCGTTACCGAAGGAGAACCTCAAATCCTGACTGTCTTATGACCCTGCGGGTAACCGTAAAAAATATGGACGAAATCGAGAACGACCAGTATAATCAAGCGTTTCGCTTTGCCAAAGAGAACGCAAAGCAAGGAGAAATTTCATGAAAGTATCGCCTTCCATTCGCAAACGTTGTGCCAAGTGCCGTATCGTTCGGCGCAAAGGAATTGTTTTCATCATTTGCGAAAATCCTAAACATAAACAGAGACAAGGGTAGTTGAACCATGGCAAGAATTGAAGGTGTTGATCTTCCCCGCAACAAGCGGACAGAAGTGGGTCTAACCTACCTTTTTGGTATTGGACCTACCCGCGCCAAGAAGATTTTGGCAGATACCAAAGTCAATCCCGACACGCGCATCAAGGACCTGACGGAAGCCGAAGTTTCCGCCATTCGCGAGTACATCTCCAAACACTACAAAGTGGAAGGCGATCTGCGCCGCGAAGTTCAGATGAACATCAAGCGTTTGATCGAAATCGGCTCGTATCGCGGCTTGCGTCATCGCCGCAACCTGCCGGTGAACGGTCAGCGTACCAAAACCAATGCGCGTACCCGCAAAGGCGCCAAGAAAACGGTTGCCGGGCGTGGTCGTCGCCGTGGCGCCAAAAAGTAATCCTGTCCGAAAGGTATAAAAAATTATGGCTCAGAGTGTACGTTCCACGCGCCGCACATCCGGCGCGAAAAAAGGGAAGCGCTCCCTGTCCCGTGGACAGGTTCATATCTTTGCTTCCTTCAATAACACGATCGTTACCGTTACCGACATTGAAGGGAATACCATTTCCTGGGGTTCCGCTGGTTCCGCTGGTTTCAAAGGTTCCCGCAAAAGCACTCCTTTTGCTGCGCGCCTTGCCGCTGAACAGGCGATCAAATCTGCTCAACAGCAGGGTTTGCAGGAAGTGGAACTGTATGTTAAAGGTCCTGGTCCCGGACGAGAAAATGCAATTCGGGCCGTCCAGGCGATGGGCTTGAAGGTGTTGTTGATTGCGGATATTACCCCGGTGCCGCATAATGGCTGCCGGCCGCCGAAACGAAGACGCGTGTAAATGAGGTTGTTTATTTATGGCTAAATCATTAAGTCCGGTTTGTAAACTTTGCCGCCGTGAGGGCGAAAAACTCTACCTCAAAGGCGAGCGCTGTTTCACTCCCAAATGCGCTTTCGATCGACGCAGTTTTGCGCCTGGTCAGCACGGCAAGACCTCTGGCCGCGGCGGCAACCCCGGTTCCACCGGCCGCGCCTCCGACTTTGCCCGCCAGCTGCGCGCCAAACAGAAAGCGCGCCGCGTGTACGGCGTGCTTGAACGTCAGTTCCGCCGCTACTACGATACAGCGATTACCCGCCGCGGCCTCACCGGTTTGAACTTGCTTCAAATCCTTGAGTCCCGTCTCGACAATGTAGTCTTCCGCCTTGGCTTTGCATCCAGCCGCGCGCAGGCACGCATGCTGGTGACTCATGGACATTTCACTGTGAACGGCCGCCGCACCGATGTCCCCTCCATGCTTCTTTCCGATGGGGACGTGATCGAAGTCCGCGAAGGCTCTGGAAAGCTTCCCTACTTCAAAGACCTGAACGCCTATGCCGAGAAGCGCAACGCCCCCGCCTGGCTCAGCCGCGATCTGAAAGCAATGAGCGGTTCTGTGGCTCGCATGCCGGAACGCGCCGAAATTGACGGAAGTCTCGACGAACAGTTGATCGTCGAATACTACTCCAGACGCTAAACCTTCGTACGCTTCGGGTCTGGACCTTGAACCGGTCCTCGCCCCGGAGCCTGATCAAAAGAGAAAGGTGAACCGTGACGGGTCTCATTACGAACATGGTCATGCCCAAGATCGAGCGCGAAGCAGAAGCTCGAAATTACGGCAAATTTGTTATCAGCCCGCTGGAAGGCGGCTACGGTGTAACGCTTGGCAACGCCCTGCGGCGTGTCCTGCTTTCTTCTTTGGAAGGCACAGCGATCACCTCGGTGCGTTTTGCGGATGTATTGCATGAATTCAGCGACATCCCCGGCGTGCGCGAAGATGTCATTCAGGTGATGCTCCAGATCAAACAGATCCGCATCAAGATGGATGGCGTGGACAGCGCGCGCATGCACCTCGAAGTGCGCGGCGAGGGAACGGTTACTGCGGCGGACATCATTACTCCCGCCGAGATCGAGATCGTCAACCCAGATACCTATCTCTTCACCGTGGATAATCCCAAGACCAAACTCGACGTCGAATTCGTTGTCGAACGCGGACGCGGCTATTCGCCCGCCAACGAACGCTCCGGGCACATGCCCATCGGCGAACTGCCGGTGGATGCCATCTTCAGCCCGGTCAAGCGCGTCAATTGGGAAGTGTCCTCTGCCCGTGTTGGACAGAGCACGAATTACGACAAACTTATTTTGGAAATCTGGACAGACGGCACTGTTTCCCCTGAGCGCGCCCTCAGCTCCTCTGCCCGCATTCTCATCGACCACCTGCGTTACATTGCCGGTGTGAACGAAGAAATGCTGACCGTGGCCGTTGAACGCGAATCTTCTGGCGGCCGCCTGAGCAGTGAATTGGCAGAAACGCCGGTGGAAGCCCTCGACCTTTCGGTTCGAGTCTTCAATTCTTTGAAGCGCACCGGCATCACCACCGTGGGTGACGTGCTCGAACTCCTCGAAAAGGGCGAGTCCGCCGTCATGTCCATCCGTAACTTCGGTGAAAAGAGCCTAGATGAACTTCGTGACAAGATGCGCGAAAAAGGCTTCTTGAAAGATCAATCTTCGGAGAATTAAGAAATGCGACATTCAGTAGCAGGTTACAAATTAGGGCGCACCAAGAGCTCGCGTATTGCTCTGCGCCGCAACCTGATCAAACAGTTTTTTACGCACGAGCGCATTCAGACTACCCAGGCGAAGGCTGCTGCCATTCGCGGCGACGCTGAACGCCTCATTACGCTTGCCAAAAACAGCGCCGATGCCACCGCTGAACAGAAAGTCCATGCCCGCCGCGTTGCCATCTCGAAGCTTGGTGACAATCAGATCATCAAGCGCCTGTTCGATGAGATCGCCCCGCGCTTCGCTTCACGCAACGGTGGTTACACCCGCGTGACCAAACTTGGACCCCGCCTGGGCGATGCCGCTGAGATGGTGGTTTTGGAATTAGTGGAAGAGTAAGAAATGCCGAATGCAAAATGCAGAGCGCAGAATAAAAAATTCTACGCTCCCTCCGCATTCATAATTCTGCATTTGAACAAATGGCACGTTACCAAGTGATCCTAGCCTACGACGGCGCCGGGTTTACCGGCAGCCAGCGGCAGGCAAACTCCCGGACAGTGCAGGGCGAGCTTGAAAAAGCCCTTCACCAGATCGGCTGGACTGGAAAAACCGTCATCATGGCAGGCAGGACCGATACGGGCGTCCATGCATCAGGACAGGTGGCAGCATTCGATTTCAGCGAATGGCAACACCCGCCAGCAAGGCTGGCGCAGGCGCTCAACGCGAAACTGCCATTAGACCTGGCGGTGCGAAAGATCAAACCCGTCCATGCGGATTTTCATCCGCGCTTTGATGCGCTCTCACGGTCGTACCGCTACCGGCTTTTTTGTGAACCCATCCGCGACCCGTTACGCGAGAGGTTTGCATGGCGCTTGTGGCCCAAGCCCGATGGCGATGCCCTCAACCAGGCAGCTCGAGTTTTCCTCGGCACACATGATTTTGCCGCCTTTGGGTCCCCAACCTCTGAAAAGGGGATGACGACCCGCACGGTGACAAACTCCGAATGGAAGCGAAAGCCTAATGGCGAGTGGCAGTTTGAAGTCCGGGCAGATGCGTTCCTTTATCGCATGGCGCGCAGACTGGTGTTCGTTCAGGTCGCGGCGGCGCAGGGTCGCTGTTCGATGGAAGATATCCAAAACGCCTTGAAAACCGGGCGCGGAAAACTGCCATCGGGGCTGGCTCCCGCGCATGGCTTGCGCCTGACCGATGTTGAGTATGGATCATTGAAAAGTAGAAAATAAAGAAACGGAGAGACGAAAGTGCAACAGAAGACGTACTATCCGAAAGCCGCTGAGATTCAGCGCGAATGGGTACTTGTAGACGCGCAGGGTAAAAACCTGGGGCGTCTTGCCGCGCGCATTGCGCATATTCTGCTTGGCAAGCACAAACCGACCTTCACGCCCGGCGTGGAGATGGGTGATTACGTGGTGGTGGTCAATGCTCAAAACGTGACCGTGACCGGAACCAAGACCGAGTCGCGCCTCACGTCCAAGACTTATTATCGCCACTCGGGTTACCCCGGCGGGTTGAAATCGATCTCGCTGCGCGACCAGCTTGCCACATATCCCGACCGCGCCTTGCGCGAAGCGGTGTGGGGCATGCTGCCGCACAACCGCATGGGGCGCGCTGTGCTCAAGCGCCTCAAGATTTATGGCGGCGCAGAACACCCCCATGGCGCTCAGAAACTTAAGGCTTTGGAATAAAAGGTAGGAAGAAATTATGGCACAGTATTTTGAAGGTATCGGACGCCGCAAGGAAAGCACCGCCCGCGTGCGCGTAACGGCTGGCAGCGGAAAATTCACTGTCAATGACAAGGAAGGCAGCGTGTTCTTCTCCCGCTTTGGCGATGTTGCGGACATTATGCGCCCTTTCAGCGCGGTGGGTGAGGCAGCTGCCAAGTACGACGTGACCGTTCTGGTCAACGGCGGCGGCGTGGCTGGGCAGACCGAAGCCGTGCGCCTCGGTGTGGCTCGCGCCCTCCAGATCATGAACGTAGATTGGACGTCGGCTCTGCGCAAGAAGGGCTTGCTGACCCGCGATGCCCGCATCAAGGAACGCAAAAAGCCCGGTCTCAAGAAAGCCCGCAAGGCTCCGACCTACACCAAGCGTTAGAATTTTCTGGGTTTATCCCAACTGATAATCCGTAATGCGTACTTCGTAAATTTTACGAGTTACGAATTACGGATTACGCGCTTAACAATAGGACGTTCCATGGACTTCAATCAAATCAACTTCATCTTTGAGACGCTGCGCCTCACTCCGCCCTCGAATCTCACTCTGCTCGATGCGCAGACGTTTTTACTCAAGCATTATCCTCCCACCCCGCCCGACATGGATATCTTGATCCTTAATGTCGACTCGGCAGAAATGGCAGGGCAGGTGAAATTTGTCCTGCTTGCGGCGTATGCGGGCAGCCATAAGGTCTCGGCGGTGGGAAAAGCCGGGGTGACCGAGACAAGTCTGGCTGAGTTTGGAGGCGAGGCGCTTTCTTATCCCGTTTCGCTTTTCATTCCTTCTTTGGGCGAGGGGACATCCTTCGAGTCTTTTGCCGAGATCGTGGCTCATTTGCGCGCGCCCAATGGATGCCCATGGGATAAAGAGCAGACACATCAAACTTTGCGCAAGCATTTGCTTGAAGAAACCTATGAAACCCTCGCTGCCATGGACGCCAACGATGTCGATAGCATGCGTGAGGAATTCGGCGACCTGTTGTTGCAGATCGTTTTGAATTCCACGATTGCTTATCAAGATAACGAGTTTAAGTTTACCGATGTAACCAAACACATCTACGACAAGATCGTCCGGCGGCATCCGCATGTGTTTGGGGATGTGAAACTGGATGGGGTGGATGGCGTGCTGCAGAACTGGGAGAAACTGAAAGAAAAAGAAAGAAGCAAGAAGAAGGAAGGTGGGGGCATATTGGACGGTGTCCCGGCTGCCTTGCCTGCCTTGAGTCAGGCGCAGGAATATCAAGACCGCGCCGCCCGTGTGGGTTTCGACTGGCCCGAAATTGACGATGTGCTGGATAAAGTGCGCGAGGAGATTGAAGAGGTGAAGACTGCGGAAAACTCCGAGCAGGTAAAAGCAGAGTTGGGCGACCTGTTTTTTGTGCTGGTGAACCTTGCCCGCTGGCGCGGTGTGGATGCCGAAGCGGCGCTGCGGGAGGCAAACCAGAAATTCGGGAAGCGTTTTGCCCATATTGAAAAAAGCGCAAAAGGGCTGGGGCGAAATTTATCTGATATGACTCTTGCAGAAATGGACTCCTTTTGGAACGAAGCCAAAAGTTTCGGGTTATAGCCTGCGCGAAAGTTCCGCTTTTCACAAAAGGGTTGTATAATCCATTTTCGCTTGTTCACATTACGGCGTCTGCCGCTTAAAGAACCACCTTACACAGTGTATGCCTTTCAAGCCGGGCTTCACTCTCAATTTGACCGCTGACCACGGACGACCAGCCCAAGAGTAAGAACAGTGGTCTTCCATCTGCGGTCAAAACGCAAGGAAAACGCAGACGCGCATAAAATAAAGATCAAGGAGAGAGTTGTGCATATCAATTTTTCCATGTGGCGTAAAGCCTCTTGGCAGTTGATCAAAATGGAAGACAAGAAAGAGTGGGATGCGCTCGATGTCGTGTCCAAATGGTTGATTGCCACCCGTTCCGCAGTGACGCTGGTTACGGTCTATTCCTGTGTTATTGCGGGAATTCTTGCCGCCCGTGATGGCAAGTTTGATTGGCTGACCTTCATCATCGTCACCCTTGGTTTGTTCATTGCCCACGGCGCCAACAACATTCTCAACGATTACACCGACTACAATCGCGGTGTGGACCGCAATAATTATTTTCGCGCCGAATATGGCGTTCACCCCCTTGTGCAAAAATTTTGGGATAATACGACCTCCATTCGCTGGTTCATTGCGAGCGGATTCCTCGCCGCGTTGGCAGGTGTGTACGCGCTCTTCCATACCAGCTTCAGCGCCGCCACCATTGGCTTGTTCGCATTTGGCGCAGCGGCCTTGTTGGCGTACACCTATCCTTTTAAGTATTGGGGTATCGGCGAATTCCTGATCTTCCTCATTTGGGGACCGATCCTCATTGGCGGTGTGTACTTCGTGCTGACCGGCAACCTCGATTGGAAGGTCTTCTTTGCAGGCGTGCCTTTTGGCTTGAGCGTGGGCAGCATCAACGTTGCCAAACACATTGACAAACACGACCCAGACAAGGAAAAGGGCGTGGGCACGTTCCCCGTCCGTGTGGGAGAGGCAAATGCCCGCCGTGTCAATCAGGCTGCCATTGTATTGATCTACCTGACCACCCTTTCCCTTGTCCTTGATGGGTACTTCACCCCCGCCATGCTGATCGTCTTCCTTGCTTCCAAAGAAGCCCTCATGGCAATTGCCGTGATGAACAAACCCAAACCCGCGCAGGCGCCCGAAGGCTGGCCCGCCTGGCCCGTGTGGTTCTCTGGCTTTGCCTTTCAGCACAACCGCAAGTTCGGCGGCTACCTTATTCTTGGTCTCATTGTCGATTTATTGATCGCCAGACTCCTGCCCGGAATTTGGACGGGCTTGTTCTAATCCATAATTCGTCATGTATAAAAAGAGACTTCCAGTTGGGAGCCTCTTTTCGTTTCACTCATTATTCATCGCCAAGTCTTCAATTTCAAGCCATTCTTCATTACCTTCCAACACCCCAAACGAGATCTTTCCCTCTGGCGTAAATGCCGCGTATTGATTATCGATCCAGATGACCAACCCCAGGGGCGGATTCGGACTTACCAGCGACTTGAACACTGGAACCTCGTCCACATACCAAACCACACGGTTCGGACTCCACTCAAGCCTGTATCCATGCCATTGAGTGACATCCACCTTGAGAGCGGATGAGTCCTCGCTGATGACCTTGCCGAGCAAATTTCGGGTCGTTTTGCGCGAGAAAGGAAAAACTATTCCGGCAGGTATCAATAACGGATGAAACCCCGGCGAGCGAAACGTCTGCGCGAGAACGCCCTGTGCGGGGTTGTCGCCAAAAGAAAGATGATTTTCTGGCGAAGCCCCGAAGAACCATGCCGCGTTTGGCAGCGTGGGCAGACGAAAGCGATTTGCACCAAAGCCCAGCGACATGCCGAATGGATCATTCCACAAGCCGAAGCCCCAGGTTCCGGGGAGGGAAAGGCTTGAGGTTCTGGCGCGCAGGCTCAAAGTCAATCCGTGATGCGGGAATTTTCGTCGAGGCAGACCATAATAATCGTCGATCTGCGCGAAACGATAGGCAGACGAGTCTCCGGCGGGGATCTTCATCAAATAGCCTTTTAAGGTTCTCTCGATGGCTGCGCCAGGTGTGGTTCTAGCTTTCATAATGACTCCAAAGCGGCAGTCACCTTCAAGGTGACTGCCGCTTGATTATTTCCTATTCACCAGCCAAATACCCAAAATAATGATCGCGCCGCCGATGAGTGTGATGGCTGTGATGGCTTCGTTGATCATGTACGAAGCGAGGACGGTGGTGACCAGCGGCTCGACATTGAAGAACGCGCCAAGTTGCCCGGCGGGAATTTCCTGAAGCGCGTCGTAGAAGGCGATGTATGCCAGCCCTGAGCCGAAAATGCCAAGCACAAGGATTGCGCCCCAACCTGCTGGGGTGAAATTTGCGATTTCGCTGATGCCCGGACCAAAACCAAAGATCCACACATTGACCAATAGCCAGCCGAGCAGCATCACGAAGAACATCATCCGCGCGGCGGGGTGGCGCGCCAACTCGCGCCGCGAAAGGATGGTGTAAACCGCCCAGTTGAGTGAACTGATGAGGATAAGAAAATCGCCGAAGGCGCCTTCTTCGCCGGTGAATAATGCCCCAATATCCCCTTTGCTGACAATCAGCAGAACCCCAAGCCCCGCCAGAACAATGCCGAGAATTTGAATGCCGTTCAACTTTTCCTTGAGCGCGAGCCAGCCGAGGATGGCGATGAAGACGGGCGTGGTTGCCACGATCCACGCGGTGGTGGTGGCTTTGGCGGTTTGCAACCCGGTGGCTTGCAAGAGTTGATGAAAGGTCACCCCAAGAAAACCGAGCATGAGAAAATAAAGCCACTCATTCTTTTCAGGCAGGGCGAATTGTTTTCTGGCAAAGACCATCATGCCGAGGATGATCGTCCCCATGCCAAAGCGCATCCACACGATGGTGGCGGGAGAGGCTTCGCTGAGGGCGATCTTGGTGGCAATGAACGTGCCGCCCCAAACACCCACGGCAAACATGGCTTCGAGATAGGGGAGAACTTTGGAATTGGGCATGAGCCGGATTATATCAGCCGGGTCTCTGCGCTTATTGGGTACTTGTGCCTATCGGGTATAATAC
Organism: Chloroflexota bacterium; assembly: GCA_013388795.1. GTDB lineage: Bacteria > Chloroflexota > Anaerolineae > Anaerolineales > Villigracilaceae > Villigracilis. Next base: position 14,642 of record JACAEP010000259.1, read on the forward strand.
CTCGTTTGGAGGCACTCGCTACATGGAAATCACCTGGTATGGACATTCTTGTTTTAGACTGACAGAACGCAATTACGCGACCGTCGTCACCGACCCGTTCGATCACAAGGCGGTGGGCTACAGCGCGCTCAAACTGAAAGCCGATATTGTCACCGTCAGCCACGACGCGCCCGGGCATAACAACATGGACGCCGTCAAAGGATCGGAACACATCATTGACGGCGCGGGCGAGTTCGAGATCGGCGGCGTATTTATCACGGCGGTTCAGACCACAGGCGGCGGCAAAAAGGCAAAGGATAAAACCCGCAACACCCTCTACGTTTTCGATTACGAAGGCATCACAGTGGCGCACCTTGGAGATTTACAGGAAGTCCCGACCCAGAGCGAAGTCGAAGCCCTGGGAACGGTCAACGTGCTTCTCCTTCCAGTGGGAGGCGGGAACAGCCTCAACGCCGCCAAAGCCGCAGAAGTGGTCAGCGTCATCGAACCGAATCTTGTCATCCCCATGCATTATGCCACCGACGCCGCCAAGATCAAGCTTGACCCCTTGAACAAATTCCTCAAGGAAATGGGTCTCGGCAAGGTTGAGTCCCTGCCTTCCTTGAAAGCCACGCGCTCGTCCCTGCCGCAAGAGACGAAGGTTGTGACGCTCGATTATCAACAAGGATAGTATGGCTGTCAAAGTGATCATGACCTGGGATATCGTCCCCGAGCGCGACCAGGAATACTTTGAATTCGTCATCGGTGAATTCGTGCCCGGTGTGCAGAGGCTTGGCTTGCAGCCCGCCGAAGCCTGGGCAACGCTCTACGGCTCATATCCTCAAATTCAGGTCGGTTTGCTTGCAGCCAACGCTGCCGAAGCCCGCCGCGTACTTGCCTCGCCAGAATGGAACATGCTGCAAAACCGCCTGTTTGGCTACGTAAAAAATTACTCATACAAGATCGTGCAAGCGCGAACCGGCTTTCAATTCTGACCACCGATCAACGCAGAGCAACGCGAACTCTCCATCAAATTTGCACATGTTCATCTACCGCGCCTGACATGCAAACCACATTCACCAAATTCCTGCCGTGGTTTTTCTTTGCCGCGGCATTTCAGTCTCTGCTTGCAACCTTTACCCTTCTGCGCATCCCGTCCGAAGGCTTATCCTTTGCCCGGCTCACCTTGCTGGGTGTGATGGCAATTCTCTTTTTCGCAGGGATTGGATTGGGGCTTTATTCACGCCGCGACCAGACTCGCTTCGAGCCGCTTTTCACCACGCCGGTCATTCTATTAGCCGCACTTCTCACCCTGACCTTTCGCCTGCTCCTGTTTCTGCTGCGTTATCTCAACCCGGAGCAGCTCCTGCCATACTACGAAAGGCTGAGTCCGCTCTTGTGGCTTTTGTTCTTTCTTTCTCTCGAAGCCTCCTTCTTCTTTCTGTTTGTTAAGAACGGCTTTCACCCCAAAGCCCTCCGCACTCGTCAACCCATCTATCGCGCCGCAATTCCGCCTCTTTTCCTTCTGCTTTCCGCTTTTGCATTTATCGCCATCACCAAAATCGGCATCATGCCCGACACCTCCTATTGGGCAGAACCCGGTGTAGCGATTCAAGGCTGGCAATTCATCCTCGCGCTTCTCATTGGCTTTTCTACTTTATTATTCGCCATTCGCCATTCACTCTTTTTCAACTCGTCACTCGTTACTCGCTGCCTGCCTTTCGCGCTCTACCTTATCGCCGCCCTCTTCTGGCTTTCCGTCCCTCTCGAAACTCTTGCGAACAGTTTTTTCGCGCCCATTTCTCCGCCAACCAATTTGCCCTTGCCATATTCCGACGCGGGCTTTTACGACCTCAACGCCCAAAGCCTGCTGATCGGCACGGGTTATTTTGGAAGTATTCCATCGCGCCCATTGTATGTGACCTTCCTTGCCTTCCTGCACCTGCTCTTTAACCAGAACTACCCTGCCATCATTGCCGGGCAGACTTTGCTTCTGGCGCTTTTTCCTGTTACTTTATATTTTCTTGCAAAAAAATTGCATTCTCCCGCCGCCGGTGTGACCGTGGCGCTCTTTGCCATTTTCCGCGAATACACGGGTTTGTGGATCGCTTCGAATACCCGCGTCGTCAATTCCAAAATGCTGACGACCGATTTCATCACTGCATTGGGGATTGCATTGATGTGCCTTATTACTATTTGGTGGTTAGAACGGCGTGACCTGCGCTCGACCATGATCGCAGGCGGCGCGTTTGGCGTATTGTTATTGTTCCGCACGCAATCGCTCTTAACCCTGCCCGTGTTGTTTTTGCTTGTTTTGCTCACATATCAATTCAAATGGGCAGCGTGCTTCAAAACGGGTGTTGTCTTTGTAACCGTCTCTACGCTAACTGTTTTGCCGTGGTTGGCCCACAACTATACAGTCATCGGCAAATTCGCCTTCGATGATTCGATCCAAATGGGCAACCTCTACAGCCAATACTCTTTCACCGGCTTGGACCTCCGTTCCTTTGACCCGGAAAAAGACAGCGTTGCCAAACAGGTAATCTCCTTTACGCTTGAAAACCCTGCTTACGTGGCAAACTTTATAAGCTCGCATTTCTTCAACTCGGAGATTGGCGGGCTGCTTGCGCTGCCGCTCATCAAGCCGTTCAACGGTTTTCAAGAACCCGTCAACCTCTATTGGGTTGAATGGGATGGCTCGCTGGAATGGCACAACCTTCTGCTTGTTTTGTTTTATCTCTTTGTGCTTGCGCTTGGTTTTGGCGCGGCATGGAAGAAGATGGGCTGGCTGGGACTGGTTCCGCTGGCATTCAACCTCGGATACGTACTCTCAAACAGCATGGTGCGCTTTTCTGGCTGGCGTTTTAACCTCCCTGCGGATTGGGTCATATATTTTTACTTTACCATCGGCGTTATTGAACTATTCGGCGGGTTGCCCTTGCTCCTGAATGCAAATGCTAAAAAGATATTTCCCGCTGATGAAACTCCTAAGCCGCAAACGATTCGCTTTAATGAATTTCACTATTCCCATCTCGTCTTTCTTTCTTCTTTCATTTTTCTTGGTTTAACTCCCTGGCTTGCAAAAGGACTGACAGGCCCGCGCTACGCTGCGACACAGGACGAGCTCATTGCCAGACTTGAATCAAAAGGATATTCGCGTGTTGAACTTAAAGCCTTCCTCGCCCAACCGGACGCAAGTCTGCTCGAAGGTCGCCTGCTGTATCCACGCATGTATTGGCGCGGCGAAGGGCTTTCTTCTACAAATCCCTGGGCTGCCTACGCCCCGCAGGATTTTTCGCGTATTGGCTTCCTGCTTATCAACGATACCAATCGCAATCTTATCTTCCGTACCAATGAATTGCTGGATTTCAAACAAGGCGCCGATGCCATTGTCCTTGCCTGTTCTGCAAATGACCTGCTTGATGTTCGCATTATCGCTTTTGATGACGCCGCCTACCAAAGTGATGAATTAACTGAACCCTGCCCGGAAAACTGATGAAAAGCCGCCTCTCCGCTCAACTCCTGGCTTGGTACCACACCCAAAAGCGGATTCTCCCCTGGCGCAACCACCCCGATCCGTACGCTGTGTGGGTCTCGGAGATCATGCTCCAGCAAACGCGGGTGGATACAGTTATCCCTTACTTTGAAAAGTGGATGCAGTTATTTCCCACCGTGAAAGCCCTTGCTGCCGCCAGCGAGCAGGATGTTCTCAACGCTTGGGAAGGCTTGGGTTATTATAGCCGCGCACGGAATTTGCACAAAGCCGCCAAAATAGTTGCAGAGAAATTTAATGGCGAACTTCCGTCTGACCTGGATGATTTACGCAGCCTGCCGGGCATTGGGCGTTATACGGTTGGGGCAATTGCATCCATAGCGTTTGGCATGGATGAAGCCACCTTGGATGGCAACTTGCGGCGCGTGTTCTCCCGTCTTTTTGATGTGGATAAATTTGCAGATTCGTCCGCAGGTGAAAAAATCCTCTGGGAATTGGCGGCGCAGAATTTACCCAAAGGGCAGGCTGGCGATTACAACCAGGCGTTAATGGATTTGGGCGCGACGATTTGCCTGCCGAAAAATCCGCGCTGTTTGCTGTGTCCGCTGATGAGTTTATGTAAAGCTCGTGAAGCCGGAACGCAGGAATTGCGCCCGGTCTTGAAGCCGAAGAAAGCCGTGCCGTCGTACGTCCATGCGGCGGCGGTGATCGTGGAGCGTGGACGTGTATTGCTCAGTCACCGCCCGGCGGAGGGATTGCTGGGGGGCATGTGGGAGTTCCCAAACGCGAGAATAAATGGCGACCCTGCCAGGGCGTTGGTGAAGGCGTTGAAAGCGGCGACCCAGATTCAGGTCAAGAAAAAAGAGGCGCTGCCAGTCGTTGAACATGCTTACAGTCACTTCAAAGTCACGGTTCATCCGTTTGCGTGCGAGATAGTTTCCATTCCGAAAGACAAAAGTCTGAAATGGGTTAAGTTGAGCGAGTTGAAAGAATACCCGATGGGGAAGGCGGATCGGCAGATCGCCCTCCAGTTAAAGTGACCGTCGCCTCAAAGGCGACGGTCACTTTTTATGTCTTACTGAGTGTGACGAAGACCATTGGTCTGCGTTTGGTTTGTTGATGCAGGTAACTTTTGACGGTGTTGATGATGTCTTTTTCATCGTCGAAGCCGTCGTCGTGGACCATGCGTAATACCAGTTTGCGGACTTCGGGCAGGAGTTTTTCAGCTTCTTCCGGCGAGACAAAACCGCGGGTGATGATTTCGGGGTCGTGCAGCAGGCGCCCGTTCTTTTTGTCAATGCTGATGTCGATGAGCAGGATGCCATTGCGGGCAAGCTGGCTGCGTTCGCGCATCACATCGTGATCGATATCGCCAATGGATTCGCCGGTGACGAAAACATAATCGCCGGGGATGCGCTCGCCGCGCAGGATCTTTTTGCCGACCAATTCCACCACCTGACCGTTTTCGGCGACGATGATATTTTCTTGATCAATACCCAGTTGTTGAGCAAGCTCGGCATGCCGCACGAGCTGACGCAGTTCCCCATGAATCGGCATGAAATGCTTGGGGCGCACGAGGTTGATGAGCAACTTTTGCTCCTCTTGTGAGGCGTGCCCGGAGACGTGAATGGGGGCGATGCCATCATGGATGACTTTCGCGCCGCGCCGCAGCAGCCGGTTGATGGTCTTGCTGATGCTCTCTTCGTTGCCGGGAATTGGATGCGAGGAGAGGACAACCGTGTCTCCTTCTTTTAGGTCGAACTGACGGTTCGTGCCAGCCGAGAGCCGCCCGACGATGGAAGACGGTTCGCCTTGCGAGCCGGTACACATGATAACCACCTTGTGATTCTGCATTTGCAGCGCCTGTTCGATGGACACAATCAGGTCATCGGGGATTTCGAGATATTTCATCTTGCGCGCGATCTTGACGTTATCCACCATGCTTGGACCGGCTAGGGCCATTTTGCGTCCGGTCTTGGCGGCGGCATCTGCAACTTGCTGTACACGCGAGATGAGCGAGGCAAAGGTGGCGACGATGATGCGTCCTTTGGCTTCACTAAAGACTTTATCGAATGCCGGACCGATGACAGACTCGGAGGGAGTCCAGCCGGGACGTTCGGCATTGGTTGAGTCGGAGAGGAGCAAGTCCACGCCGCGATTTGAGAACTCGGAGAGTTTGGCAAAATCGGTGGGCCAGCCATCCACGGGGGTTTGGTCGAATTTGAAGTCGCTCATGTGAACGACAAGGCCTGCAGGGGTGGTGATGCCAATGCCGACTCCATCCGGGATGGAGTGGTTGACGTGGAAATATTCCAGCGTGAACGGTCCAGTGCGGGTGGTATCGCCTGCCTGGATGGTTTTCATTTGGGCTTTGTGCTGTGCGCCGTTGCGGTGTAGTTTCGCTTCGATCAACCCGCGGGTGAGCGGCGTGGCGTAAACCGGCACGGGAATATCTTCAATAAAATGCTGGATCGCGCCGATGTGATCTTCGTGTCCGTGGGTGATGAACAAGCCCAGCACATGGTTTGCGCGCTTTTTCAAGTATTCATAGTCTGGGATGATGTAATCCACACCCAGCATGTCATTTTTCGGGAACATGATGCCAGCGTCGACTACGACGATGTCGCTGCCGTACTCATAGGCCATCATGTTTTTTCCCACTTCGCCCAAGCCCCCGAGCGGGATAATTCTTAATTTATTCTTTTTACTCATACAGTTTTTCTGTATACCTCACAGATTTCAAAATTTTTACTTGTACCCAAATTGGGTGTAAACCGCCTATGCGGTTAAAGTCAAGGTTGGAGTTATTTCACAGGGTATTTCGCAATTCAGTTTTTTTCAGTACCCAAAACGTCTTTTCCCTCAAACAAAAAGACCTTCGCTGACTTGCTCGCGAAGATCGGTCCCGGTAAAACACGATTGTTCTCAAACAAACTGCCCAATTTGGCAGGAAAAGTCAACTTAACTATAAAGAGTATAGCAGGGCAGGCGAGATTTGTCAAAGCAGGCGCGTAATAGAAACGTTAAAGTTTTGCTCAGGCTTTACGGTTCTTTTTCTGGCGGTCCATCAAAATATTGAACTCCAACTGTTTGTCGTGGAGGGTCCTTTTGATCTTGTTTCTTTGTACTTCTTCAAAGGTGGCTGCTAGCCGTTCTTTGAGCGCCGCGATCTCCTGCAATAATTCCACCTCAGGCGAAACAATGCCTGCGTTCTTCAGAGCCGAATATGCAAGGCGCATATCTTCAGGCGTTTCGAAGTAAGCATCCAGGTCAAGCGGCTGTCCTTTACCCTTCAGGTTATCGAAGTCGCCGCGCTCCTGCGCTTCTTTTATTAGGGCCTCTACAATTTTTTGAAAGCTCATTATTCGGCATTATATACCAATTTTCACAATAAAAATTGACAATCTTTCACGTCTCCTGTACACTTCTTAGATGGACATAGACTTCGATCTCTACCGCTACGAAGTACGCATTTCCTCCGACCCGCTCGTGCGGCTCTCTGCCATCGATGTTTCACCCGAACGACCCAAACGCACCATCGTATTCGTTCACGGTTTCGGCGGCAAAGCGGAGCAATGGCAATATCAAATGCAAAAATTTGCAATGGATAACCGCGTCGTTGCATTGGATCTGCGTGGACATGGTCTCTCCGACAAGCCTTCTACTGGCTACGATATGCCGCGCATCCAACTGGACCTGGAAACGGCTCTGACCCAGTTGAAAGTATCTCCGCCTTTTGTTTTGGTGGGACATTCCTTCGGCGGCGCGGTCGTAACAGACTATGCCCTTAATCACCCCGACCACGTTGAGAAGTTGATCATTATTGCCACAGCAGGGGAGTTCAAATTGAATCCCTTGTTTAAACTTGGCTTGAACCTGCCTGCGACTGTCCTGCGGGTAATTGGCCCGCTGACGCGCAATTGGCTGCACGCCCCGCCACATGCCCTGAAAGAGTTTTATCATCGCAACATGTCCGTTTGGAGCGGCTGGGATAAGTTCGCGCGGCTTACCGTGCCTACTCTCGTCATTCGCGGACATCGCGACCTTGTGTTTGACCGCCCGCTTTTCGAGAAAGTGGCAGGATCCATTCCCGGCGCAGAAGATGTGGATATTGGCGTATCCGGGCACATGGTCATGTTAGAGAGGCGCGGGGCGGTGGATCGGGCGATTGTCAATTTCCTAAAAGGCGAAGCCAAAAAATCGTGGCGCGAAAAATCATTCCTGATTCCAAAAACTCAACGTGACGACCTGAAGAAACAACGAACCTGGTTGGCGCAATATGAAGATGGCGTACCATATACGATTGATGTTCCGCGCATTCCCGCGCATCATTTACTGCGTTCCGCCGTCCGGCGCTTCCCGGATCATCCGGCAATTTTCTTTGAAGGCGCAAGGATGACCTACCGCGCAGTGAACCGTGAAGTCAATCGCTTTGCAAATGCGCTATTGGCGCAGGGAATAGGGAAAGGCGCGCGTGTCGTTTTGTTGCTGCCGAACATCCCGCAAATGGTGATCGGCTTTTACGGCGCTTTGAAAGCGGGTGGAACGGCGGTCTTGATCCCGCCGATGACCGAGCCGGAGGAATTGATTCGTCAGATCAAAGAAGCGGATACCAGTGTTCTCGTGACAATGTCCACATGGGCGGGGCTGGCGAAACAAATTCAGGATGGCGCCGGGGTTCCGCATGTGGTGTTGACGGATCCCGGACAATATTTATCCTTGCCCAAATACTTGATCTCACGCTGGCGCAACCGTGGTCTGGATTTTCGGAATGCCCTGCATTGGAACCGCTGGCTGGCGCAGCAGGATACAAAATCTCCGGGTGTAGATATTGCGCCGGAGGATATGGCAGTCATCATTTATACGGGAGGGACGACGGCGCAATCAAAAGGGGTTATGTTGTCGCACCGCAACTTGGTCGCCAATGCCTTGCAGACTCGTCATTGGCTGCCGGACGCGCATGAAGGCAGGGAGCGTTTCTTATGCGTGGCGCCTTTTTTTCATAGTTATGGCATGACTGCCGCTTTGAATGTGCCGGTTTCGCTCGGTTCGGCGTTGATCCTCAAACCGCAATTCAAGACCTTGGATGTTTTGAAGTCCATCAAAAAATACAAGCCGACCATCTTCCCCGGTTCGCCAAGCATGTATGTTACCATCAATAACTTCCCTGGGGTGCGCAAGTATGGCATCCGCACGATCAAAGCCTGTATCAGCGGCTCAGCGCCGCTGCCGGTGGAAGTGCAGGAAGCCTTCGAGAAATTGACCAAAGGCAAACTGGTAGAAGGGTATGGTTTGACCGAAGCCTCGCCAATCACACATGCCAACCCATTGGGGAAGAACCGCCGTCTGGGCACGATCGGTTTGCCATTGCCATCGACCGAAGCCGTGATCGTGGACTTGATGACTGGGCGTAAGGAAGTGGAGCCTGGGCAGATCGGCGAACTTGCCGTGCGTGGTCCACAGGTGATGATGGGCTATTGGAAGAATGATGCCGCTACAAAACAGGTCATGACTGACGACGGCTGGCTGTTGACCGGTGATGTTGCCCAGGTGGATGAAGACGGCTTCTGCCGCATCATCGCCCGTAAAGCAGATATGTGGTATCCCGAAAAAGGCGGCAAGGAACCTGCCTTCCCGCGTGATGTGGAAGAAGTGATCTATGAAATTCCACAAGTTAAAGAAGTCGTGGTGGTGGCTGTGGCAGGACACCCCTTTGCTTTCGTGATTGCAAGCAGGGAAAAGCCCAGCCCCGAATCAGTGATTGCTTACTGCAAACGCCGCCTGCCGCCGCATCTTGTTCCGCGTTTTGTGATCTTTGTGGATGAATTCCCCAGAACGTTTATTGGAAAAGTCCTCAGGCGGGAATTGGCAAAACGTTACGGAAAGCAGATTGCGAGTGAATAAGTAAGCGGACTTTGCAACGGATTCGCGGACAGAAACGGATTGACGGGCGCTAACGAATTTGTTGGGCAAATGTTTACCCGTCTCTAATCGAATTGAATTAAGATACTGCTTGGATGCTGTATCCTCCATGTGCGGCATGTTTATGGATAATGAATGAACGCGATACTCAAACAAAAAATCGAATATTGCAGCACGATGCTTGCGAACGGGCACAAAGTAAATTATGTGCATCAAGGGCAGGGAGACCCAATCGTCATGGTGCATGGGCTGGCGGCATCCCTGCACGATTGGGACGACCTGCTGCCTGAAGTGGCAGCGGCAGGCTATGGCGGGTATGCGCTCGACCTGCTTGGGCATGGCGAGAGCGAGAAGCCGGCGCATCCGCATGATTATTCGGTGGAAAATACCTATGCCGATTTTTCGGCATGGATCGAAACATTGAAAATCAACCAGCCGCTGATCCTGGTGGGACATTCCCTCGGCGGCGGGCTCTCGTTGTTGTATGCGCACCGCAACCCAAGCCGGGTGAAGGCGTTGGTGATCGTCAACCCATTCTATTCAATGGAGCAATTGCCGCTCATTTTGCAGCGTATATTCCATCATCAATTGATCAACACCACATTGATTGATCGTACGCCATACCGCATTTTTCGTTTCTTTGTGGATATGACCAGCTTTCATACGTATATTGGCAGCCGCGAAACACATGTCCTGCCGGAACATGTTCGTTATCAGACGGCCCTGGATTACAAGCGCGCCTCATCCAGTATTTACAATATTCCGCGCACGCTTCATCACCTCGACCTTGACCTGTCTCGCATTACCCAGCCGACACTGCTCCTGTGGGGTGGACGCGACCAAACCCTCGCGCCCTCCTCCTTCCCGCGGTTGGCAGAACAGCTACCCAACCTCATAAAGAAACATCACTTCCCGGTTTGCGGGCATGTGCCGCACCAATGCCACCCCAAAGATTTCAACCCGCATGTGATGGAGTTCTTGCGGGGCATATAGATATTTTCGTGTTGTGTTTTGTAGTTGGGAAAGTTATCCGCGTTGAATCAGATTGGAGAGGAAAAGCCAGTTCACAGTTAAGACTCTGAAGCGGGGGATTGAGTCGATATTTTAAGATTGCAATTTCCAAATCTCCTCTTGCGCACAATACGGCATGGCGCTAAAATGCCCGTCACATTAGCCATATGTACGGGGATGCAGCGCTTTTACGCCCATATATGGCTAAATCATTTGTTCTACTAATGGAGCCTATTCGGATGCGTTGTCCGTATTGTAAACATCATGACTCGAAGGTACTTGATACCTCGCACGACAGTCACGGCGGGATTCGCCGTCGGCGGGAGTGCCTGAAATGCCGCCAGCGCTTCAGCAGCTATGAGCGACCTATCCTCGCCACGCCGCTCATCATCAAACAGGATGGCAACCGCGAAGAGTTTGACCGTGAGAAAATGGCGCGGGGTATTCGTATTTCCTGCGCAAAGCGGCCTGTTTCAGCGGCGGATATTGAGCGCATGATTGGGCAGGTGGAAGTTAAACTGACCAAAATGGGCAAAGCCGAAGTTTCTTCGCGCGTGGTGGGCGATCTGGTGATGGAGACCTTGAAAGAGGTGGACCAGGTGGCTTACATCCGCTATGCAATTGTATATTTGGGCTTGGACGACCTCAAGTCCATTCGCACTGAGATCGACCAACTTCTCGAAGACTAATTAGGCAGAGACCTTCTCAGGGGGAGTGTCTTTGCCTTTTTGTATCTGTGATTAACGCGGAGAAGGACCCGCGATAAAGAATAAAGCTTATAGGAGAGTCCGACATGGTAACAAAATCTGCTGATACAAAAATCGTCAAGAACGGCTTATTGCCGACGCCGCCCATCAAGAAGGGGTTGCCCAGCGCGACCCTGACCGATAATGCCCGCCAGGTGTTGATGAAGCGTTACGTGCGCCGCGGTGATGATGGCAAGCCCGCCGAAAACGTGGAAGAGATGTTTTGGCGTGTGGCACATCATGTTGCGAAAGTTGAACAACAATGGGGCGCAGATGTGATGGAGCGCACTGTTGAGTATTACCACCTGCTTTCAAGCAAGAAATTTTTCCCGAACTCCCCGACCTTTACTGGCGCTGGCACACCGTTGGGGCAGCTCGCCGCGTGTTTCGTGCTTCCGATTACCGATGATATGGGCAGACACAGCGCGGGTATCTTCCAAACTTTGCGTGACGCTGCCCTGATTCAGCAGACAGGCGGCGGCAATGGATTCTCTTTCTCGCGTTTACGCCCGAAAGGCGCAATGGTGCAAACGTCTGCGGGTCAGGCAACGGGTCCCGTCGGTTTCCTGCGCGTGTACGACCATGCCTTCGGCGAGATCGCCCAGGGCGGCACCCGCCGCGGCGCGAACATGGCAGTGCTGCGCGTGGACCACCCGGACGTGGAAGAATTCATCACCTGCAAACTCGACGAGAACGCCATCACCAACTTCAATATTTCGGTTGGCATTACCGACGCTTTCATGGAAGCCGTGCGCGACGACAAAGAATGGGAACTACGCTTCCCCGACCTGATGGAAATGAAGCAGCGCGGATTCAGCGGCACGCTCGAACAAGCCGAAGAAGCGGGCATCAAAATTCACGTTTATAAGAAGGTCAACGCGCGCGAGTTGTTCAACAAGATCGTCAAGCAGGCGCACCACAACGGCGAGCCGGGCGTGCTCTTCCTCGACGCCGCCAACCGCAGCAACCCGGTGCCGCACCTGTATCCGCTCGAAGCGACAAACCCGTGTGTGACGGGCGATACTTTAATTTATACAGATCAAGGTTTGCGGCGGGCGGATGAACTTGCGGCTGAGGGACATGAAGTGAACGTGACCTCTGACGCCCGTTTTGGTGCGGATACCTTCCTGCCTGCAACCCATGTGTTCCAGACCGGTGTTAAGCCAGTGGTCCGTCTAATGACACGGGAGGGGTATGAATTACGTCTTACTGAAGACCATCGTGTAATGACTTCGCGAGGTTGGGTTGAGGCTGGTAAATTGCAGCCTGGTGAGCGGGTGCATATCTTGAATCGAAAAGGCGGCTTTGGCATTCAAGGTACCTTGGAAGAAGGCCGCGTTCTTGGCTGGCTGGTGGGTGACGGCACAGTGAATGTTGTCCGCGCCGTTCTTTCATTCTTTGGATCAGAAAAGCAGGAACTTGCCCCTGCCTTTGCCGAAATGGTGACAGGACTGGTTGAAAAGCCTGGGCA
>JACAEP010000073.1 GCA_013388795.1 Chloroflexota bacterium
CCCTCGATGAACGCTTGCAGGACGAATGGCGGCTTGCCGACCAGACCGGCGCGCCATTTTCCGTTGTTATGATGGACCTGGACGGTTTCAAAGCCGTCAACGACACCTTCGGACATAACATAGGAGATGAACTGCTCTATTCCCTTTTTAACTTCCTTGCCCAACGCATGCGCACGTCCGACTTCCTCGCGCGATATGGCGGGGACGAACTTACCCTGGTGATGCGGAATACGGATATCAACGCAGCCCAACTGGCGACCAAAAAGGTCATTGATTTAATGAGAGAATATCGGTTCAATTTTCCGGGCGACAGGCGCATGGACCTGGGCATCACCGCCGGAATTGCCGTTTACCCATCTCACGCCAGCAACCCCATCGACCTGCTCCGCGCCGCGGATTCCGCGTTGTATCACGCCAAAAAATACAATCGCGGATACTACGCCATCGCCAAAGCAACGACAGGCAGGCTAGCCCCGATCCAAGTGAAGGATATTCCCTGACTCTTTTTGCGCTACGCAAAGGCGCCAAGTTGAAGCGGTGGGGTTATATCCAAAAAAAAGGAAACAGGAGCCGCACCAATGCCCCGCAAAGTCAAACTGATTCTCAACCCCATGGCAGACATGGGACGCGCTTGGAAGACCGCCAACGACCTGCGCCCCATCGCGCAGGAATTCAAAGGCGAGCTGACATGGAGCGGCACCGTCTACCCCACGCACGCCATCGAACTTGCCAGACAAGCCGCAGAGGAGAGTTACGATATGGTGGTTGCAATGGGCGGAGATGGAACTGCCCATGAGGTTATGAACGGGCTGATGCAAGTCCCAGCGGAGAAACGCCCGGTCATGGGCGTTGTCCCCATTGGTTCAGGCAACGACTTTGCCTATTCCATCGGCGTCACCCAAAAACCCGACCATGCCCTTGCCCATGCGCTGAAAGCCGAAAACATTCAACCCGTGGATATCGGCATGATGACCGACGAACATGGGCGCGTGGAATACTTCGACAATACCCTTGGCATCGGGTTCGACGCCGTCGTCACCATCCGCTCGCACAAATTGCCCATTGTCAAAGGCTTTCTGATGTATCTGACGGCAGTCATTCAGACCATCCTCCTCAATCACAACCCAATGAAGATAAAAGTGGAAACCGAAAAAGAGACATGGGAAGAACAATTACTCATGCTCACCCTCTGCAACGGACCGCGCGAAGGCGGCGGGTTTATGCTTGCCCCCAAAGCGAAAAACTTTGACGGGAAAATGGAAACCGTTGCCGTGACCAAAGTCTCGCGCCCGATGATGTTCCGCCTTGTGCCTGAATTCATGAGCGGTACACACATGCGCTTCAAACAGGTCCGCATGGGAGAATTCAAAAAACTTTCCCTCACGTCTGACCGCCCGCTTTACATTCATGCCGATGGCGAGATCTTTACCAGCTTTGGCAGCAACCTGAAAAAAGCAAGTTTTGAGATTCTCCCACAAGCCTTGAACGTGGCTCACGGGTAAACACTCGCTGCTTTCCACTTTCTACAATACAATATCGGCAGATCGCGAATATGGAAAGTGGAACGCAAAATGATCACGCTGGAACAATCCCTTCTCAAAGCCGATATTGGACGCCTGCGAATTGCCGCCGAACTGTGGGGGCTGGAATTGGAATCCACCGATACCGCCTCTGCCCTCGAAGAACTCTGCGCCTCTCTCCTGGACCTTGAATCTGTCTCTGAAACCCTGGAAATTCTCCCCGCCGAAGCCCGCTCCGCGGTCAACACCCTCGTTGCCGCAGAAGGCAAACTGGAATGGGCAGTCTTCGCCCGCAAATACGGCGAGATCCGCGAAATGGGCGCAGGCAAACGAGATAGAGAAAGACCCTATCTTAAACCTGCTTCCACGGCTGAATTTCTCTTTTATCGCGCCTTGCTTGCCAAAGCGTTTTTTGAAACGGAAAAAGGTTCACAGGAATTTGCCTACATCCCCGAAGACCTGCTCGAGATCATCAACGAAGTCAGCGCAGACGATGTGCCGCCCGCCCCTTCCGCCGAAGCATTGGGGCGCCCTGCCACCCCCATGGAAAAAGCCTTCGAAATCCCCGCCACCGACCACATCCTCGACGACGCAACGACCTATCTCGCCGCCATGCGCATTGGCGAAGTAAGCAAGTTAACGGTTCAACGCGATTTACCAGCCTTGCTAACAATTGCAGGCATCATCAAAAATGATGGTTTGCTTCCTGAAGCCGTCAAAAAATTTCTTGAAGCCCCCCGCGCCGAAGCATTGGATATGCTATACAATGCGTGGCTCAAATCCTCAACCTTCGATGAATTGCGCCTCATCCCCAGCATCATCTGCGAAGGCGAGTGGAAAAATCAGCCGCAGGTAACGCGTGAATTTCTGCTGAATCTCATCAACGACATTCCGCAGGGCAAGTGGTGGAGCATTCCAGCCTTCGTCAAGAGTATCAAAGATAAATATCCAGACTATCAACGCCCGGCAGGCGATTACGATTCATGGTTCATCAAACGCGCATCTGATGGTCAATTTTTGCGCGGCTTTGCTTATTGGGATGCGGTGGATGGCGCGCTGGTCAAGTACATGATCCAAACGCTGCATTGGTTGGGAAAAGCCGATTTGGCTGCGCCCGAAGAAGGAAAGGAAGTAACGGCATTCAAAATGCAGTCGAAGGTCGAAAGTCAAAAGTCGAACGACCTTCGACCTTCAACCTTTGACGGAACGATCAACGTGGCATCTAATGGAAGAATTACAGTTTCGCGGACTTTCTCACGTGCCGTCCGTTATCAACTTGCACGCTTCTGCAAATGGGACGAACCCAAAGGGGATGATTATTTTTATCGTGTCACTGCTGAGTCTTTGAAACGCGCCACCGCGCAGGGATTGAACGCCGAGCAGTTGCTGGCGATGCTGGTCAAATACACGAATGGAGCTGTCCCACCTGCGCTGGTCAAGGGACTGAAACGCTGGGACGCGCACGGACCCGAAGCCCGGGTGGAGAGTCTGTATGTGCTGCGCGTCCACAGCCCTGAAGTCATGGAAGAGATGCGCCAATCGAAGGCGGGGAAGTTTTTTGGCGAATTCCTCAGCCCGACAGCCGTCGTCGTCAAACCCGGAGCCGTTCAAAAGATACTGGCAGAACTTGCCGAATTGGGTTTGCTGGCAGAAGCGAGGCTGGATGAGTAGGAGGAAAGTTGTCGGTCCTGCCGTATCAAGATAAGCCGAGTCCTTGGTCGAGTCATTCGCGCATCGCCGCCATCCTCGAAGCGCTTCCTGCGCAAAGCAAGGTGCTGGATGTAGGAACCGCCTCGGGCATGCTGGCGCGCCGAAGCGGAAATCAATCTCTGCGCTTCTTTGGCGTGGAAGCCGTGGCAGAATGGGCGGAGATCGCCGCGCCTCATTACGAAAAACTGTGGAAATGCGCCCTCGATGACGCGCCGGATGAAACCCTGCAAGGATACGATGCCGTTGTGCTTGGCGATGTGCTCGAACACATGCCCGCGCCCGAAGCCGCCTTAAAACGTCTTGCCGGTTTGCAGGCATCGGGCAGTATATTTATCATTTCTGTTCCGAACGTCGCCAACCTTTGGGTGCGCCTCAACCTGTTGATGGGGCGCTTCGACTACACCGAGCGCGGCATCCTCGACCGAACACATCTGCGGTTCTTCACGCGCAAAACGGTATCGGTCATGGTGCGGGAAACAGGGCTGGATATCCTCTCCATGCATGTGACACCCATTCCGCTCGAACTCGTTTCGCCGTTTTTTTCTTCGGGATTCGGAAAAATTCTTTATTCTGTCGTTGCCCGTCTCACATCTCTCCTGCCAACCCTGCTTGGTTATCAATTCATCCTAACAGCAAAGAAACCATGAACGCAAAAAAGATTTTCATCGTCCTGCCCGCTTATAACGCCGCCAAAACACTCATGCGAACGCTGGATGAGATCCCGCAGGAATTCAAAAAGAATATCATCCTGGTGGATGATGCCTCGAAGGACGAAACAGCCGAGCTGGCGCGCAAAGCGGGGTTGACCGTCTTCGTGCACCCGCGCAACCGGGGTTATGGCGGCAATCAAAAAACCTGCTACACCGAAGCGCTTTCCGCCGGCGCCGACCTGGTGGTGATGCTTCATCCCGACCATCAGTACGATGCCAGTGTAATTCCACACATGGTGCAGCCGATCTTGGAGGGCGGGGCAGATGCCGTCTTTGGCTCGCGGATGTTGGGTGGACGCCCCCTGGAAGGCGGTATGCCATGGTGGAAGTTTAATGCCAATGTGCTGTTGACCGCCGCCGCCAATATTATCTTCCGCCGTTATCTAACGGAGATCCATTCGGGGTTCCGCGCCTACTCACGCAGATATCTGGAGACGGTGCGCTTCATGGAAAACAGCGATGATTTCATTTTCGATACCGAGATCATTGCGCAAGGAATGATGAACAAATTGACCTTTCAGGAGGTACCGATTGTGACGCGCTATTTTCCAGAGGCATCTTCAATCAATTTACAGCGCAGTATCGTTTATGGGTTTGGTATTCTGGCAGTATTGTTCAAATACTGGCTGCACCACAATGGGCTGGCGCGCTTCAAGCAGTTTGAGCCGAAATAAAACCAAATGGATGTCACGTGGAAAAGGTGATGTCCATTTTTTGTTAAGTCGCTATAATGAAAACAGATTTCTACAAGGAGTTAAACATGTCCAAAACAGACTGGATCCAGCAAGAGATGGACGGTTTGAAATCGCAGGGGTTATATAACCATATCCGTACCATTGGCTCGCCCCAGGGCGCCTGGTTGACGGTGGACGGCAAAAAGGTACTCAATTTCTGCTCGAACAATTATTTGGGGCTGGCGAACCATCCCGCGTTGACCGCCGCCGCGAAAAAAGCGATGGACGAAATGGGCGTCGGTCCTGCGGCGGTGCGCTCGATTGCAGGGACGATGACGCTGCATGTAGAATTAGAAAAGCGGCTTGCACAGTTCAAAGGCGTGGAAGCGGCGATCACTTTTCAAAGCGGCTTCACAGCGAATTTGGCAACAGTGCCGGCGCTGGTCGGAAAAGAAGACGTGATCTTCTCAGACCGTTTGAATCATGCTTCGATCATTGACGGCTGCCGCTTGTCTGGCGCAAAGATCATTGCCTACGAACACAACGATGTGAAGTCGCTCGAAGAGCAGATCAAAGCAAACTTGAAGGACTTCCGTCGCGCGCTCATCATCACCGACGGCGTCTTCAGCATGGACGGCGATATTGCGCCCCTGCCCGATATTTACGCAGTGGCGAAGAAGTACGATATTTTGCTGATGGTGGACGACGCGCACGGCGAAGGTGTTCTAGGCAAGGGCGGGCGTGGCATCGTAGATCACTTTGGCTTGCATGGCAAAGTAGATGTGGAAGTGGGCACGATGTCGAAGGCGTTTGGCGTGGTGGGTGGAATCGTCGCAGGGAAAGCGGTCATCATCGAATGGCTGCGTCAGCGCGGACGACCGTTCCTGTTCTCCTCGGCTGTAACCGCCCCTGATGCGGCGGCGTGTCTCGCGGCAGTTGACCTGCTCAAAGATTCGACTCAACTGGTGGATAAACTTTGGGACAACGCCAAATATTTCAAGTCTGAGATGAAGCGTTTGGGATTCAACACCGGTGTGAGCGAGACTCCCATTACCCCGGTCATGCTTGGTGAAGCGCCGCTGGCCCAACAATTCAGCCGCGAGTTGTTCGAGGCGGGCGTATTTGCCATGTCAATCGGTTATCCGACTGTACCGCAGGGCAAGGCGAGAATCCGTGTGATGATCTCTGCCGCCCATTCGAAGGACGACCTCGATAAGGGACTTGAAGCGTTCAAGAGCGTGGGGGAGAATTTGGGTGTGATTTAGTTACTTACCTTACGCAGGTTATGCCTTTCAGTCAGACTTCAAGTCCAATTTGACCGCTGACCACGGACAGCCGGCTCAAGAATAAGAGCAGCGGTCGGCGGTCAAAACGCAAGGAAAACGCAGATGCGCGTAAGGTAAGTTATTTAATTAAATAGTTTGACGGCGCGGGTAGGGCGTTGTCATTTCTTTTGAAGGATGATTCTCATTTGGATCGCCTCAACAGTGATTGGCATTGTTATTGCAACCGCCATCTACCATCATTTTCGCAGGCGACTCTGTAAAGCCCTGCCGCTTGTTACTCCCCTTCGCCGCAATTAATAATTCAAAAGCGGCGGGTTGTTATGGTAAAATCGCCTCCGCTCTCGAAAATATCGGGAGGGATGGCCGAGCGGCTGAAGGCGCATGTCTTGAAAACATGTTTGGGTCACACCAACGTGGGTTCGAATCCCACTCCCTCCGCTGGTATTTACGATTTTTGATTTTTGATTTACGATTAAGGCGTTGGTTGCCATTTTAAGTCTGCGATCAACAATCGCAAATCGGATTGGGGAGGTGCCAGAGTGGCTGAATGGGCTCGCCTGCTAAGTGAGTGCCGGGCTTAAATCCGGTCGCGGGTTCGAATCCCGCCCTCTCCGCTGAAAGACGCGCTCGGTTTCGGGTGCGTCTTTTGTTTTGTCCCGTTCGCATGCCCCCATTGAGGGGATGGCATTTGAATCCCGCCCTCTCCACTGAAAGACGTGCTCGGTTTCGGGTGCGTCTTTTGTTCTTAATAGCAATCGAATTTCAGAAACTTTCCCTTTCTGACTGCGTAAGTTGACTGAAAACTCGATCTCACCTTCCAAAACTATAAAGAGCGCGAAAAGATTTTGGAGTTATGATTGCATAAACAGCAGGCTATGTCCACCACCCCGGTCACACAAGAAACATCCCTGAAAAACCGTCCAGCGCTACGCTGGGCTCTGCTTGGCATCTGGGGCGCCACCGTACTATACACGGTCATGGTCTTGGGCGCCGTCCTCTCACCGCAATTCATGTCGTTCCAAAACACGAGCATGACCCGCATCCTATTGGGATTGCCCGCCCTGTTCCAAACCCTGATCGACTACGGGGTTGACCTGTTGCTACTGTTCGGTTTTGCGGTCATCGCCATAGCGCTCGTCATCAACCGCTCCGATGACTGGTTTGCGATCTTCACTTCCTTCTTCCTGATTGTCTTCGGTGCACGCATCACCAATCTCGCCAATAACATTGCCCTGACACCCGGTTACGAAACGCAGGGTGGGTTCATTCTTGCCCTGGGCGATATCAGCATCGTCCTCTTCACCATGCTGTTCCCAAATGGGAAGTTCACTCCCGCGTGGATGAAGCTCCTCGTTCCAGGTTTGATCCTGACCATGCTGGGGATCTACGTCTTTCCCGCCTCGCCCTTCCATTGGGTTAATCTAACCGACAACGGCTTGTATTTCGCTGTGACCATTTTCTGGTATCTGATCGGGTTTGCCAGCAGCGTTTATCGGTACACACGTCAAGCCAACCTGACGCAAAAACAACAATTACGCTGGAGCTTCATTGGCACCATGGGGCCCTTCGTCTGGTTCCTGCTCTTTCAGGTAACATCCGACCTTCTGCCAGTATTCACGCAATCTGAGCTTGCTGCGCTAAGTTTACAGACCATTTCACGGCTGGCAGGCATCTTCCTGTTCCTGATGCTGCCATTATTCATCGCCATCTCCATCGTGCGCACACGTCTATTCGATATAGACCTGCTCATCAACCGTTCGCTTGTCTATGGCATGTTGACAATTGGCTTGGGGCTTGCCTTTGCCCTGGTATTGGCGCTTGTCTCTGCCATCTTTAATAGCATGCAATTGGGAGATCAGGTTTTCTTTGTGGTGGTCGTTTTATCGGTAATTGCGGGCGCTGCCTTCCAACCGATGCGCAGGCGGCTGCAGCGCTTTGTGGACAAAGCCTTCTATCAGATCCAGATCGATTATCAGAAGACTCCGCTCGAGGTCCGGGCTGAAGCGGAAACACAAAACACAGGCATTACCCTGTCTTCGTATCGTAATCTAAAATTGATCGGTCACGGCGGCATGGCAGAAGTCTATCGCGCCACCGATTCTACGGGTCGCGCCACTGTGGCGGTCAAGGTTTTGCGAGCCGCCCTTTCAGCAGACGAACAATTTCAAAAACGCTTCATGCGCGAGGCAGAGATCGTCTCCCGGTTGGAACATCCCAATATTGTGCGGGTGATGGATTTCGGCAAAGACCGCGGCATGTATTTCATTGTGATGGAGATGCTCTCGGGTCCAGACCTTAACAATTTGCTTCGGCAGGAAAAGCGCATCCCCCTTGAGAACACGGTGGGCATTCTACGCGGGATCGCCGATGCGCTGGATTATGCTCATCGAATGGGTCTGGTGCATCGCGATATCAAGCCATCGAATGTCATGTTAGATTCTGCGACCATTCCCTCGCGTTCGGTACTGACCGATTTCGGCATCGCAAAAATGATCGACGCGCATACCCGCATCACCAACACGGCAGGCATGCTCGGCACCTTTGACTACATGTCACCGGAGCAAATCCAGGCATCGGCAGAGGTGGATGGACATGCCGATATTTATGCCCTGGGTGTGATGACCTACCAAATGCTGACCGGTCGCCTGCCATTTGAACGGCCCGACACCGGCGCGATCCTGCTGGCCCACTTGAATGCGCCGCCGCCCGATGCGCGTGAAATTGTGGGAGATATTCCACGCCACACCTCCCGCGCCATTCAAAAAGCCATGTCAAAGCGCCCCCACGACCGGTTCTCGACAGCACAAGAATTTGTCATTGCGCTTGAAACCGATTGAAAATTCCACTGCATGTTCGAGGGATATGTTTTGCATTTCTAAGTTTCCTCTGATTGTTTTTCATCCAAATTCGCATTAAGTTAAAAAGAAGCGGGGAATGTCCATTGCGTTATGCTTGCCTGCAAGCCGTATGGCTTCTTTTAAGTCAATTTCTACGATTTCCAAGGAAATTCCTTGATAAACCTCAATTGCTTCAATAGCCTGTGCAAGTTTTATGCGGGAGCGTTTAAGCACAGTTGTAAAAGCATTTCCGACTTCCCAATCAATAGAAGGCGGCGCAACAATAGTTGCGTCTTTGGTTCATTCAATCCACCTTGCTTTTTCTACTTCGCCAACAACTCCTGCAATAACAGTCGAAGTATCTAGAATCTACCTCAAAAATGGCAGACTGGCGCTCAAATCCGATTTGGGAGCGAGCCAATCGACCTTACAGATGAACCATGGGCAGTCGTAGAGCCTTGGTTACCTAAACCTGTCAAGCGCGCCAGCATATCTCCGAAACATATCGTCAGGCGATCACCATAGACGGTCCCTGGGTGTCTGAAGCAACGGTGACAACAATGCCGCGAGACTTGCACAAGCATAACCGCCGCAAAGGGGAAACCCTCTGCGGCGGCCTTTTATTATACAAGCATTCCAGATATGCCATTGAAGACAACAGACCGCAGACGGCGGTCATCCGACCTTATTCCTCCACGTATGGCACATAATCGGCGCGGGCAATGCCCTGTTTAAAGGCTGTATCTGCCACCGCTTTTGCAACCGCAAGATGGACTTTTTTATCCAACGGGCTGGGCACCAACTCGCCGGGCGGGGTCATGCTCGCAATGGTTTCTGCGGCAGCCACCAGCATCTCCTGAGTAATACGCGGCGCATTCGCATCCACCGCGCCGCGAAAGATGCCCGGAAACCCCAACACATTATTCACAGATTTTCCGTCCGCCGCAAACGCCGCGCCATGTTCCATGGCCAGGTCCGGGTCGATCTCGGCATTCGGGTTAGAAAGCGCCAAAATAATCTGCCCCTTGCGCACCATCTCCGGCTTGATAAGATTTGGCGCTCCGGTTGTACCGATCACAATATCGCAAGTTGCCATAATATCCTTTAAGTTGGACTTAACCCCGCCCAACGTTTCAAAACGACTCAACGCCTCTTGATTCAAATCCGCGCCATGCACCGGACTCCCCGTCAAGCGCATCAGCATCTGACCAATGGCCTGCCCAGCCGCCCCAAGCCCGATCTGCCCGATGACGGCTTTCTTCATATCCATCCCTGCTTCCCGCGTGGCAACCATCAACGCTGCGGTAGTGACCACTGCCGTTCCATGCTGGTCGTCGTGCATGACGGGAATATCCAGCATGGCTTGCAGGCGTCTTTCGATCTCGAAACAACGCGGCGCGGAAATATCTTCCAGTTGTATCGCGGCAAACGTCGGCGAAATGGCAGCGACGGTTTTGATGATCTCTTCCGTATCTTTGGTGTTCAGCAAAATGGGAATGCCCGAAAGCCCCACTAGCGTTTCCATTAACATGGCTTTGCCTTCCATCACGGGCATCCCCGCCAGCGCGCCAATATCCCCCAGCCCCAACACTGCCGTACCATCCGTAACGATGGCCACCATGTGACTGATGCTCGTATACAGCCGCGCCTGCGACGGGTCCTTGGCAATGCGGTTACAAACTTCCGCCACACCTGGGGTGTAGACGCGCCGCAGCGTGGTCAAGGACTCGATCGGATAGCGCGAGCGGATCGCGATCTTGCCCTTCTGATGCAGTTCCAGCACTTCATCGCGCACTTCGATGATTCTGGTGCCCTCGTTCATTTCCATTGCCGCCAGCACAGCGGCAAGGCTTTTTTCATCCTCCGCCGTAATCGTAACATCGCGGACAACGTGCCGGGAGGTCTCGGTCAGTAGATTAATGCTGCCTACATTCCCGCCCGCTTCAGCGACTGCGGTCAATAATTTTGCCAATACGCCTTTCTTCTGTGAGTTCCGAACGCGCACTTTGCGCATGATTTTAGGTTCCCATGTCATCGTCGTCTCCTTTTGAATACGGCCTCATTTTATCGCTTGTTGCCGAGCTTGATGAAATTTCGTAAAACAGATTTTTGCGGGCGGCATAACAAGCGTAGAAGCCAAAGTTTATTTTTGCTTTTTCCTGTGCCGCAAATGGGTTATAATTCAGTGACTGAATTTTGGAAAGAGAAATGGCTGTCGAATCCACAAACGAAGAAATCCGCGAACTGACCCTGCTCGAGCAGATCGAAAGCGACCCCGATGTCAAC
>JACAEP010000231.1 GCA_013388795.1 Chloroflexota bacterium
GCATGATAGAAAGGCGTTTTTCACGAAAATTAAATGAGTTCAGTAGACAAGCCCGTGTGGCGCGGGAAATCTGATTATTCTCGACTTGCAAACCTTTTGCCTCGGCCTGTTTCCAAAACGCGCGTAAAAACTGATGTCCACCCCCGGTGGGAGGCGGCTCAAATTCATGGAAGATGGATAAATCTGCCGAAGAAAATTGTCCTTTGGCAGCCATGAAGTAATCAGAAAGAATATCGTGTAAGCCCAGTTTCATTAGATCGATTTGTATTACGCCTTTTTTCGAGCAGCGACCATTAACATATGTCCCCAATCAGAATTAACATAGGGAACATATTTGCTGACTCGCATGATGAGCTTATTGAGAAAGACTGGTATCTTCTTCAGCCAATGCAATTCCTGTGAGAGTGAGTTTTGGTGGGCATAGGAGTAAACTGCCTCAATCGCATAGCCGTTCGCCTTGAGGATGTTACAAAACTCTTCGCGCGTGAAAGCATATTGGTAGAAGTCCAATCCAGTCACATCGTCTTGGTAAGCGCCCCGGCTGGCGCGCCAACGGCGCAGGTCATTGAAATAAGGCACGGAAATCAATAGTATGCCATTGGGCTTTAATATCCGATGCATTTCCTGAAGGAAAACATCGGGACCAGACCAACGATGCTCTACAACACCAATAGAAATAACTGCATCAAACGCCTCGCTTGCAATACCTAATGCCGTGATGTCTCCGCAGACGAGTCTCAGCCCGCCAACCATTTGGTTGGCTTTTTGCATGGCTTTGAAGGCATAGTCCAAGCCAAAGCAATTGTAATTATTTGCCCGCAGAGCAGTTACCAGTTGTGCTGTGCCGCACCCTGCTTCGAGGATGAAACCATCTTTAGGAAGATGACGCTTGAATATTGGGTCAAAATACGCCAACTTTCCTTCAAGGTAGGATGTGTAATACTCAGGAGTCATTTCCCTGAACCATACATCCTCCCAATACCCCTGATTGGCAGACTTGTAGTAATACACCAAACGTCCATCTTCTAAAACCCGGTTTCCATCAAGGTTTTTTTTCATTAGAGAATTGTCCTTTATCGAATTGCCTTAAGAAAATAGCCGGTGGTGAACGTTTGGCGGCTTGCATTTTCTGTGCCATAAAGCGACAGATCAAGCGAACAGAGCCAGCGTGAGAGCCACTTCAACGCCCAACGTACAAATTTGCTGGTTAAAGTCTTTCCTTCTTCACCAGGAATGCCCAACTCGCACAACAGTCCCAGCACGCCAAAATAGCCGCCCATTCGATAAACCTCGACGGATTTGAATTCATGGAACAGATGACGCAAACCGTCTTCTGTAAAACGCTGAAAGTCGTAAGGGTCGGCATGTACCGGGTAGAAAAAAGGCGTGGAAGCAAAAACCAAGCCATCGTCACGAAGGAGGCGGTGAATTTCATCCACACAAGACTGGGGGTCTTTGAGATGTTCCAACACTTCCGTACAGAGAATGCAATCTACGCTAGCGGTTTTTAGCGGGGTCGCTGTGACATCTGCAAACATGTTCGGTTTGGTGATCCAATCGAGGTTGAGGTACCACCATGCCTGGGCTTCATGTTCAGGCGGTTGAAACGAGCCGCGCTTGTTTTCGCGTTTGCCGCCGAGATCCAGAACGATGCCGCGCATTTCGTTTGAAAAAGCATTGAGGCAGGCATCGAGCCACAGGCGGCGGTAGGTGACGTAATTCTTTTTCCAGTAACCGGAACGTTGAGGGAGAATGGTTTTCATACTAAACTCTACCCTTTATCATATTCACCAAACGGTCACCAGACTTTCCGTCCAATTCACCGCATTCAGATTCGGCGTAGATGCGGCGGGCTTCGCGGTCGAGCGCGCGGTCATTGAGGTAATCTTCTAATGCGCTGAATAATTCTTTTTCATTTTTCGCCACACGCGCTGCCGCCAACCGCAGCGGACGGCGATTATGGGTTTGCCGCTGAAGAAAACCCGTTGTAACGCTAAAGCGCAGCCCAAATATGTAGGGATCAAAGCCGACATGAATGGTGGGCAGGTCGCAAATGGCGGCTTCGAGCCCGATGGTGGAAAAATAATTCACCATCACATCACTGTAACGGAGCAGGTAATTCAACTCGTCGGGTCCTTCATCGAATGCGAGATCGACACGAAACTCGGCGGTTCTATCTCCGCTGGCGTCAATGGAACCAGGGTTGGAAATGTATGCGCCTGCCTGCTTGAGGAGATTTTCCAAAACGGCCCATGCGGGCGAACTCATCAATTTGGGATGCGGATACGGGCGGACGATAAAGTTGAACGGCTCGCGCCAAACCTTGTCCTTCTGCTCCACGAAAACACGATAAATATCGAAGTAATGATTAATATTGACTCCGCCAGCAAAAAGAATGGTCTTTTTCGCCGGGTCGAGGTTGAGCGAGCGCAAAAACTCTTCGCGGCTTTTCGGCAAAGGCGCCATGAATCGGTCATATTGCACGGGTCCGGTGATCTCCATTTTGTTTGCCGGGTAACCGTGCAACTTCATGGCTTCATCTGCCATTTGTTTACTCCACACTGCCAGGCAGGTGGGGTGGAATCCACGATACCCCATATTGACGATGTTGTCGTAATTAGTGATCGCGGCAAAAGCAGGCAGACCCATTTGTTGGGCTTCACGCGCAAAATTGCCTTCGTTCCAAAAACCGAAATTACCCATGCCGGGTGTCAATACACAGGAGATATTTTGTTCCTTAAATTTCTCATCATGCGCATGAGTGGCATACAGTTGCGTTTCCAGCCATGTAAGAAATCGTCCCATGCCCGGCGTGCGGCGCACAGCATTCACAAACGCCATCTGAGCAGACATGCCCGGCAGGGTGGCATCGAACAATTTGCTTTCGATAGATTCACGAAAACGCAGGTCGGTAGTTTCAGTGGCTACCACAAAGCGGCGCAGCATTCGCAATTGCTGCAAGAAAAAACTTTTTTGATACTGTGCGTCATATTGTTCAACCTGCAACTCAAAATACTGTTCGGGATCAAAGTCAAAAGACCGAAAGTAATATGGGCTAAGAAAATACAACGGCTTAAGCCCGCCCTCCGTCAAACGCTGGCGAAAGGATGGTTGATGAAAGGCGCGCGCCGCCATCTTGCCGTGCAGGGGGATGCCGATCTTTATTTCAGACATTCACTAACCGCAAACCTTCATTACACGCTTGGACAATGACAGCCCATCCAATTCATGGAACGCCAGCGCCTGTTGCGGCGTTCCACAAGCGGGATAACCCTCAACAGCAAACTTGATCATCTGCTTTCCATTCAACAAACCATGTTCGCTGCAAACCGTGAGGATGTTATCCATGAGACCGCCAGCGGGGTGGTGATCTTCGAGCATGAAGATATTGGAATACGGCTTGAGCGTTTCGGTCAGCCATTTCACATCCACGCGGTTGAGCCAGGGCATGTTGATGATGCTCAAACCGAATCCGCGCTCGGCGAGGAGTTCGCTGGCGAGGAGCGCTTCGTGCAGCATGACCGGTCCATACGCGAACATGAGCGCATCTTTCCCCGCCGTGAGTTGACAGCCCACCCCAGGCTTAAACTCATACCCAGCCGGGAGCGTGATCCGGCGCGGACTCGGTCCAATGATGAGGCGCAAGGCAATCACGTCGTCGGTTTTGTTCACGGCGTAATCCATCGCCATACGAGTCTCTTCAGC
>JACAEP010000225.1 GCA_013388795.1 Chloroflexota bacterium
GGTCTGACCCCCGCGCCGGATGCGCAGGCGGCAGTGAAGGCCTTCTTCGATGCCTTGAAGAACGATGATTATGAAGTGATGTATGCCATGCTTTCCCAATCCAGCAAAGAGACGCTGACGCTGGAGGATTTCTCCAAACGCTGGAACGATGCCCTCAACACCATGAGCGTCTCCAGCTTCGATGTTTCGATTTTGTCTTCCACCATCAGCCCGTTCAACGCCGAAGCGAAATACAGCATCACATACAGGACGGCTCTTGCCGGCGATATTCAACGCGAGATTGTCATGCGGCTGGTGAATGAAGACAATCATTGGAAGGTGCAATGGGACGACGGACTGATCCTGCCGGAACTTTCGGGCGGCAATTTGCTGGTGATGGATTACAACATCCCTGCGCGCGGCGACATTTACGACCGCAATGGCTTGCCGATTGTCACCCGTTCGGATGCCTTTGCGTTTGGCATCCAAACCGATTTGATCAATTACGACATGATCGGCGCTCTGACCGGTGAACTTGGTCGGTTGTGCGGTCTTGATCCGCTCTTCATTCAGGACCAGATCGATGCGGTGGGTCCCGGCTGGTATCTGCCAATGTGCGAAGGCACGCGCGAAGAAGCCCAGCGCTTACTTTCCATCAACCCGGGCGGGTTGGTCATCAGTGAATATGAATCGCGTTATTATTTTCGCGGCGGTCTGGCGCCGCAAGCAGTGGGATATACCCTTGCGATTTCGCCCGAACAATTAAATGAATACAAGCGTCGCGGTTACAGCGGCAGTGAGCGCATCGGTCAAACCGGGGTGGAGCAGTGGGCGGAAGATTATCTCGCCGGAAAACATGGCGGCACGCTGCGCGTCGCCAGCCCTGCCGGACAGATCCTCTCCACGCTTGGGCAGAGTCAGCCCGCGCCTGCCGATTCGGTCTATCTCACCATTGACAGCAACATGCAGTTCTATGCCCAGTCGGCCATCGAGTTTTTCCGCGGCGCGGTGGTCGTCATGGAAGTGGATACCGGGCGCGTCATCGCCATGGCATCCAGCCCGGATTTCGACCCAAACTATTTTGAGTCCAATAACCCCAACAGCATTGCCCTGGGCGATCTGACGAATGATGCCCGCCTTCCGCTCTTGAACCGCGCCGCACAAGGACAATACCCCCTCGGCTCGGTCTTCAAAATCATCACCATGGCAGCCGGCTTGGAGAGCGGGCTGTACCTCAAAGATACGCCTTACGACTGTCAATATGAATTCACCGAACTGCCAGACCGTATTCTCTACGACTGGACGTATGAAAACTGCCAGCAAGCCATTGCGCGCGGAGAGTTTTGCAACACTTCCACCACGCGCCCTTCTGGTTTGCTGACCTTGCAGGAAGGTCTGATGCGTTCTTGCAACCCCTATTTTTGGCATATCGGCAATGACCTATACTCCAATTGGAACCGCCCCAATGACATTGCCAACATGGCACGCGGATTTGGGCTCGGCTCGCCGACCGGCATCGAACAAATTCCCGAAGCCAGCGGTCAGATCCTCGACCCGCAAAGCCAGGTCGATGCCGTCAATCAAGCCATTGGTCAGGGCGATGTGCAGGTCACGCCATTGCAAGTTGCCCGTTTTATTGCCGCCATTGCCAACGGCGGCACGCTCTACCGCCCGCAAATCGTCGAGAAGATTCAACCGGTTGATGGCGAACCCATCCTCGCGTTCAAGCCTGAAGCCAATGGCGTTTTACCCGTCCGCGCTGAAAATCTCGATATCATCCGCGAAGCCATGTTCATGGTCACCGGGCCAAGCGGCACCGCGCGCAACAACATCCGTGGCTTGCAGTTCGATACGGCAGGCAAAACCGGCACCGCCGAATCAGGCAGCGGTTTGCCGCATGGCTGGTTTGCGGGTTTCACCAACAACGAAGAGAACACCGGTCTGCCCGACATCGCGATTGTGGTCATTGTAGAAAATGTCGGTCAGGGCTCCGATTACGGCGTGCCAATCTTCCGCGCCATGGTCGAAACGTATTACTACGGCAGCCCGCAGCGCAGCAGCTATCCATTGTTCAGCATCGGTCAGCCGTTACCCACGCCCACCCCGCCGGGAGGCGGCAGCATTGTTCCATAAACGAGAACATTCTTGACAAAGACAGCACAAGGTCTCATCATCAAAGCCCAATCCGGCTTCTTCTGGGTGGAAACCGGGGCGGGCCTTATTGTTTGTCAATTGCGGGGCAAACTCAAACAAGGCAAAGCCACCAGCGATATTGCCGCCCTGGGCGATAAGGTGGATATTACAATCCTGGGTGATGGCTCTGGCATGATCGACTCGGTCCATGAGCGCAAACAACTCATTGCCCGCCTCGACCCCCGCCCGGGCGGGGTCTATCAACAGGTGCTTTTAGCCAACCCCGATCAGGCGGTCTTCGTCTTCGCTTGTGCAAACCCCCGCCCCAAATTGAGAATGTTGGATCGCTTCCTCGTCATTGCGGAAAAACAACAAATTACCGCTTTGATCGTCGCCAACAAAACCGACCTTGTTGAGGATGCCAAAGATAGTTTTGGCATGTACGCAGCCATTGGCTATCATGTGATTTATACATCTACAAAAAACAAAACCGGACTCGAAGAATTGCGCAAACAACTGCAAAACAAGATCAGCGCCTTTGCCGGACCCAGCGGCGTGGGAAAGTCGAGCTTGCTAAATGCTTTACAGCCAGGCTTGGGGCTGGCCGTGAACGAGGTCAGCGCCGCCATGAATAAGGGACGTCACACCACCGTCATCCGCCAGATGTTTCCCTTCGAAGGCGGGTATGTCGCTGACACCCCCGGTTGGAAATCTCTTGGATTGTGGGATACCGAACCGGAGGAGATCGATGCGTATTTCCCCGAATTGCGCGGGTTGGTGGAGCAATGTCAATTCAGTGATTGCACTCATCAACATGAACCGGGCTGCGCAGTATTGAAAGCCCTCAAAGAAGGAAAAATCTGCCCGGAACGATATGAGTCGTTTGTCAGGCTTCGTTCCGGGAAACAAACGTAACTCGCAAGCAAATCATCGAATGTTTCTTTAAACACATCGCGGCTGTTGACCATCGCCAGCCGAATCGACAAGTCATTTTGTATAAGCCCAATACGACCCCGCCCTTGACGCCTGACACCTTGACCCTGATACTTGTACCCCATGGATAACTGGAACCTGCTCGGACACGAATGGGCTGTGGATATGCTGCGCCGTCATGTGGCGCGCGGAGAAACACGTCATGCCTATCTTTTCGCTGGCGCTCCCGGACTGGGGCGCCGCACCCTGGCGTTGCGACTGACGCAAGCCTTGAACTGCGAGAAACCCGTTGCGCCGGGTGAGCCTTGTTTTGCATGCCGTACTTGCAAACAGATCGAAGCCATACAGCACCCAGACTTGGCTGTGATTCAAGCAATGGACGAAGATGGAGTGGAGAAGGAAGGCGGCGCCCTGCGCGTGGACCAGATCCGGGAAGTCCAGCGCACATTGAACCTCAAGCCCTATCAATCACCCTATCGGGTTGCCATGTTTTTGCGCTTTCAAGAAGCGAACGATAATGCCGCCAACGCCTTGCTCAAAACGTTGGAAGAAGCCCCGCCTCATGCCATCCTGCTATTGACCGCTGATACCCCCGAACAGCTTCTGCCCACTATCAATTCCCGCTGTGAGATTTTGCGTTTGCGTCCTCTGCCGCTTGGAGCCATCGTTGCGGATTTGCTCGAGCGCGGCGTGGACGAAGATCGCGCCCGTCTTCTCGCTCACATCTCCGGCGGCCGCCCCGGCTTTGCCCGCCGCCTCATGGATGATGCCGCGTTGCTCGAAAAACGCGACGAACGGCTTAACGATTTGCAAACCCTCCTGCCCACCTCGCGGGTGGAAAAATTTTCCTATGCTGAGAAACTCGCCAAAGATAAAGACGCTATGCGTCAGACGGTTCTCGTCTGGCTCTCGTACTGGCGTGATGTGCTTCTACGGGTAGCAGGGGCAGAGACGCCTCTCATTAACATAGATCGCAACATGGAGATCGAATTCCTCGCCGGGCGGTTGGATCTATCTGCTGCAAGAAAAGTAGTCAGCGAACACGAATCTGTGCTGGAGAAGATGGAACGGAATGTCAACTCGCGGCTGCTGGCGGAAGTCCTTTTGATGGATTTGCCGAAAGTGTAGGTTGAAAATGAAACTGCAAAACATTTTATTTTGGATTTGCCTTATTGTTTCCACCCTCTTTGGCATCATCACCATTGGCTATGGGGTTGACCTTCTACTTGCTGGACAGGATTGTGGCAGTTTCGCAGATATGGGGTGCGCGTTTGGCATAATGTTCAGTTTTGTTTTTATTCCATATGGGCTTGTGGTACTTGTTTTTGCCGGGCTGACAACGCTTCCTTTTCGGGCGGCTCGTCTGACTGGAGCCATCTTTTCCACATTGATAGGGTTCGGAAATGTGAGCATGTGTTGTCTAACGCTGTCATGGACGGCTGGCGCAGATATATCGAGCCTGACAACGGGTGAAATGATGTTCTTTCTTTTACCGTTGACATTGTTTATTGGCGGCATGGCATTAATGGGGCTTGGCGTACTGGGATACCAAAGATCAAGACAATAGACGTTCTACTCGATAGCTGTACGTAGCTTCTTTGCAAGCTTTCCAAAATGACTGGTATATCTCATATCATCCGTGCGCGGACGCGGCAGGTCCACTTCCACGTCCAGTTTTATTTTCCCGGGGCGCTGGGTCAGCGCCAGCACACGGTCGGCGAGGAACAACGACTCGTTGATGGAATGCGTGACCATGATGACCGTTTTTTGCTTGGCTTGCCAGATGCGCGAGAGCTCCGTCCACATGCGTTCGCGGGTGAGAGCATCCAGCGAGGCAAAAGGTTCATCGAGCAGGAGCAGGTCGGGGTCATGAATGAGCGCGCGTGCGATCGCCACGCGTTGCGCCATCCCACCGGAGAGGTCGCGTGGGAGCGAGTCTTCGAATCCTTTTAATCCCACCAATTTGATCATCTCACGCGCTTTGTTTTGGGCTTTAATCTTTCCGATGCCTTCCAACTCAAGCGGCAGCATGATGTTCTCCATGACCGTGCGCCAGGGCATTAGATTCGATTGCTGAAAGACCATGCCGATGCGCGGCTGATGATGGTGCATAAAACTCACCGAGCCGGATGTGGGCCGCAGAATTCCAGCCAGCACGCGCAGGAATGTAGTCTTGCCCGAACCGGATGGACCGAGAAAACAAACGAACTCGCACGGACGAACTTCGAAAGAGATATTGTCGAGCGCGTGAAGCCCACCGTTGTTATCGGGGTAGGTGACGGAAAGATTGCGGACGCTGAGGATGGGTTTCATGTTAATACTGTCACTGCGAAGGCGATGAAATTCCGCCCGAAGCAATCTCCCACATTATTGGAGATTGCTTCGTCGCGAAGAACAAGAGCGCTCCTCGCAATGACATTAAGGAATGAACTCGTTGGTAAACGCCTTGCTCAGATCAACAGGCTCAGGGATCAAACCCATCTTCACCAACAA
>JACAEP010000184.1 GCA_013388795.1 Chloroflexota bacterium
ATGCGCGCCCACATCCGTCTTGCCGCGCGGAACTTGGCAACTTCTTCGAGCAGGTTGTTGTGCGCGTTGAAGAAGAACGAAATCTGACCCGCAAAATCATCAACGTTCAAGCCAGCCGCAAGGGCTGCCTCTACATACGCGATTCCGTTTGCGAGGGTGAACGCCACTTCCTGCACGGCGGTCGAACCGGCTTCACGAATGTGATAACCCGAAATGGAGATCGTGTTCCAATACGGCGCTTCCTTCGAGCAGAACTGGAAGATATCGGTGATCAGCCGCATAGACGGCGCAGGCGGGAAGATATACGTTCCACGCGCCACATATTCTTTGAGGATGTCGTTCTGGATCGTGCCGCGCAGTTCGCGCATGTCCGCGCCCTGGCGCTTGGCAACTGCAATGTACATCGCCAGCAAAACCCCCGCCGGCGCGTTGATGGTCATGGATGTGGACACTTTATCCAATGGAATTTGGTCGAACAACTGCTCCATATCTTTGATGGACGAAATGGACACGCCGACTTTGCCGACCTCTCCCTGCGCGATGGGATCGTCCGCGTCATACCCAATTTGAGTGGGGAGGTCGAACGCAACCGACAGCCCGGTCTGACCTTGCCCAAGCAAATAGCGGTACCGCTTGTTCGATTCTTCTGCGGTGGAAAAGCCTGCATACTGGCGCATCGTCCAAAAGCGCGAACGATACATGGTCGGCTGCACGCCGCGGGTGAAGGGATATTCACCCGGGTAGCCTATCTTCTCCTCGTAGGCTGAATCAGGCTCGGGCGGAGTCGCGAGGCGAGGCACTTCGATCCCCGAAGAGAACTCGAAGCGTTCCTTGCGCTCCTTGAATTTTTCCAAAGACTTTTTAAGCGTGGTTTCTTTCCATTGGTTGAATCGGTCAGATGAAGTCATGTGTTTCACCTTTATTCCTTAGAGGTGGATTATTCACTAAGTATAAAACGAACCCGCCATTCGATATAGGATGTCTTGCACTTCTACCGGCGCATAATATCCCAACTTTTTATTTTTTTGTTCTGTGCTACACTTGCGCCATCCAGAGGTTGTATGGAGATTTGTTATTTGATTGCCTTTCCCGACTCGGCGGAAAAACACGCCCCGCCTGAACAGTTTACAACGTTGAAAGACGCGCCATATTTCAAACCAGTGGATATTGACCTTGTGACACTGGGCGAGGAGACAGTGGTGATTGAGGGCTATGCGGTGACCGTATCGCGCCAGCGATATGATGGCCAGGTGCAGATGGTGGAGTGTCATTACGACCTTGAGGACCCATTCGACCCGGCGCTGCTGAAGGTGCGTATGAAAATCCAGAACGCGCTGCAAAGCCGTTTTGTGCCGGAGGTGAACCGCGTAAATGGGATGTATGAAGAATACAGCATTCTGCTGGTGCAGACGGCCAAGCCTTCGCCCGATAAATGGGTGGAAAAAAATGCGGTCTCGCTGGCGACATTTATTCGCTCGCAGCGTGAGACGCTCGACAGCATGGAGATCGAAGAACTGCTCGGCGCGCGCGTACATTATTCCTCGCATGAGATGACCGTGGTGGATTGGGAAGGCGCGATCATTATTGCGCCCAACGCTGATTATCAATCAGATATTGCCCTGATCAAAATCGGTAATTATCAATTGCTGCGCTACCGTATGTTGGACCAATCCATTGCAGAAATGCTGGATAAAATTCGCGAAACATTTTTCGGCAATCAAAAACGGGTGCGCGCCACGCGCGGCATCATCAGTCAGATCGCCCAGCACAAGCTGGAGATCATGCTGGACTTTGAACGCGCCGAGCAAAGCCTGCTGCTGATTGGCGATTGGTACACGGCCGATCTTTATGAAGCCATCCATGAGCAGTTCTATCTCAAGGACTGGAAGGAAAGCGTTAAGACCAAACTGGATAATCTTGAAAATATCATGCAAACCATCAAAGACAACCTCTCGATTTCGTGGGAGCACTTGATGGATCAAATTCAACTCATTTTATGGATGATCATGTTGTTCGGGTATCTGTACCTGTACCTTCTTGACGCGGGATGGATCAAACTTCAACCCCGGTGAGGTCCAAGGCAGAGCGCCGGAAGGCGGCCTATTTTTGCAAGCGTATATTGAATGCATCTTGTCCTCTCTCAAGACGGTTTAGGAATGATCCGTTATGGTATCCTTGGAAAAAAATTTCCAGGGATATTTTTATGAATTCATTGAAATTAATCTTTGCCCTTTCTGCGCTTCTTGTCTCGACCCTGGCCTGCGCCACCCTGCTCGGAGAAGAATCTACGCCTGAAACGGCCCCGGCCCCCATCCCCGCGCAGCCGGGCTTTGATCCACCGCCCACCGCCGCCGTTCCCGCCGAAGCGCTTTCCTGCCCTGCCATCACGGAGCAAATCATTGGCGTGAATACATCCGTCGAACTTGCCAATGCTTTCGCCAAAGATTTCAGCAATACCAGCGATGACGGCGAAACAACCTATCTGGTCACCTACCGCGTTTCCGGCAATACGATCAGCGATCCCGCTTACGAAGACGTTCCCCCCGACCTGCAAGACGAGCAGGCTGATACAGCCGCTCATCAAGCATTATGGAATTATTTCACGGCATTGGTCCCATTGCAATACCGCCCGACCCTTGCCGAGTTCTCCATTATGACCGACGGTGAGGAGAACGTCCTGGCGGCCGTGGCGCAAACGTATGAGGATCCCAATCGATGGGGTCTCGAAGTGGACATTGCCGATACCAGCGATTATTACTATTTGTCTTTTACCCTTGTTCACGAATATGCCCATTTGTTCACACTTGCGCCGGATCAAGTTCCGCCAAGCCTTGCCATCTTCAATAACCCGGACGATAACGATATTTATTTGGATGAAGCTTCAGCCTGTCTCAACTTTTTCCCCGGCGAAGGCTGCGCGAACACGGATTCCTACATCAATGCCTTCTACAACGAATTCTGGGCAGGCATCCATGACGAATGGAATGAGATCAATCTCATTGCAGACGAGGACGAATACTACGATGCGCTGGATGCGTTTTATCAAAAATACGAAGACCAATTCCTGACGGACTACTCCGCCACCCACCCCGCTGAAGATATTGCCGAGGCATTCGGCTTTTTCATTTTTGCCGAACAGCCCACTGGCAATACGCTTGCCGAGCAAAAGATTCTTTTCTTCTACCGCTACCCCGAATTGGTTCAACTCCGTTCGGAAATTCTTGCCAATCTGTGCGCCCATTTTCCGCAATAGGAATATGACCAGGCTCCCCATTATCGAATCCTATTGGGTGGAGGAGGGACGCTTCCTCGCCGGAGAGTATCCCGGCAGCTATAACCCCGAAGAGTCCCGCCGCCGAATCGACGCATTTCTGGAAAGCGGACTCCGCGTGTTCATCGACCTGACCCAGCCGCATGAGTTGGTTCCGTATGAGCCAATCTTAAAGGAACAGGCGCAGATTTATGAATATATGACCGTCTATCACCGTTTTGCTATACGCGATCACGGCGTGCCATCGCATCAGACCATGCGCCTCATTCTTGATACCATTGACGCCGCGCTTCAGTCGAACAGCCCGGTGTATGTCCATTGTTGGGGCGGGGTGGGCCGCACAGGCACCGTGGTGGGATGTTACTTAATCCGGCATGGCTTGTCTGCCCGGCAAGCCCTGGAACGGGTGGATGCCTTGTACAAGACTCGCCCGCATGATTACTTTTTAGCGCGTTCCCCTGAAACCGAGCAGCAGTTCGAGTTTGTTCGTCACTGGCGCGAGCCCCCCTTCACAGATCATCGCTCGAAGCAGCGCTTTTGCGAAGGCTAGCGCCCAAACAACTTTTTAACCTGCATCTTCATGCTGTTTGGGCGCGAGGCAGTGTTGAAGAAACATGGCAGCGGCGCATGGCAGGCGCGGCAGCCGGTAAGACTTAAGTAGGGGGAGGCTGCTTAAATTTAGAAGTATAATTTTGATTGGTTGGAGGCGTTTTGGAGAATTTGAATCACGAACCGCTGGCAGAAGAAACCAGACCTGCGGAGGAAAAAACGAATTGGAAGCGATTTCTTCTCGATATTGTGGAAACGCTGGTTTTGGCTGTCATTTTATTTGTGGGTATCAATGCGCTTTCGGCGCGTGTGCGGGTGGATGGGTTTAGTATGCTGCCGACATTGGAAGACGGCGAGTTTGTGCTTGTCAGCAAATTAAGTTATACCTTTGGCGATTTTGAGCGCGGCGATATCATCGTGTTCCATTTCCCGCTCAACCCGGAAGAGGAACTGGTCAAACGTATTATCGGTTTGCCCGGCGATAAAGTGCTTGTGCAATCGGGGCAGGTTTATGTGAATGGCAATCTGCTGGATGAACCGTACATCCATGCCGCGCCATTGTATTCAGGGGAGTGGATTGTCACAGATGGATACCTGTTTGTGCTTGGCGATAACCGCAATAACTCGAACGACTCAAAAGATTGGGGCTTGCTGCCGCAGGAAAATGTGGTCGGTAAAGCCGTGTTGATCTATTGGCCCCCGCCCATGTGGGGTTTGCTCGACCATCCCGAAGTCTCTGCTTCACAATAGGTGCATGGATGAATAACCCTGATGAATTAACTCCTTGTCGTGAATGTCATGCAGGCTTGCTTCAACCCCGGCGTGTTACCTACTTTACCTGGTTGGGGCATGAGTTGATCACGGCTCCTCATTTTCCAGCCTGGGTGTGCGATGTGTGCGGACGGCGCGAATATGATGAACGCGCGATCCACTGGCTGAATATCTTGTTGGACCCGAATGCCGGGCGTCCCACTCCCGCAAATCGCCGTACCCCGCCTCGCCCCCGACCTCAGACCGGGGCGCGCTCCCTTGCGCCTGAATCTTGATCCGAAGGGGTTTTTTCCCATGTCGCTCGATACGTCACCCCGAACCTATCGCTTTGTCCTTGCGGATATATTAACATCGGGCTATCGTGTTGCTGGCCGAATTGCGGTGACCACGCATGGCGCCATGGGTTTTTTGAATGACCCTACTCATTCCACACTGGAAATTCATGATGCGCGTATGGCGCGTTTGCACATGCCGACCAAATTAGTGGATCATTTCGAAATCGTGCGCACGATGAAAAAACAGATCCATGCCGTGTGTTTGCCTCGCCGTGAAGATCTCGGTCCGCAGGCGATTGTGCGCGGGGGCTATATGAATGTGACGGAATATCAGATCCGCCTGACGACTTCCATGTTCGAGGTGGATGGCGTAATGGAACTGCCGGGGCGTTTCGATTTTACCGGGCTGGTTTCGGAAGGCACACGCGAATTTCTGCCGATCTTCAACGCAACACTAACGGCAATCCTCATCCCAAGTTTGCGGGTGCAAAGCGCTGGCATTCTGGTTAACCGCAGGCTGGTGGATCTTGTCGCCTTGTTGAGTCAACGAACCAAACCGGAAATCAATCCCTAAACCTGCTTGACGCATTTCCTCGTGGGTGATAAAATCCCGCCCGCCTAAGAAATGCCCCCATCGTCTAGTGGACTAGGACGCAGCCCTTTCAAGCCTACGACCGGGGTTCGAAAACCCGTGGGGGCACTCCAGAAAGCAACCGTCTCGCAAGAGGCGGTTTTTGTTGTGCAACTCAAGTAGGTTCACGCTTCAAGCGCGACCTGCTCCTTTTTTGGTATAATCGCGCCAGTTCGATATTAAAGACAAGCGCAAAGACAAGTAATTCAGCAACAGTTCAGAGAGTCGCCGGTCAGTGCAAGGCGACCTGCCAGAGGATGAAATCCACTTTGCCCAGTCGTTCTCGGAGAGACGCAAGTCATAAGAGAATCGGGAAGCGCCCGTTAGCGCGCATCCAAGGTCACGCCAAGGCGTGGCGAAAGCAGGTGGCACCACGAGACGCCCCTCGTCCTGCAAATGGAATGGGGCGTATTTTATTTAATGCCTTTGAGCGTAGGGTCGCCCCTACAATATGGAAGGCAAACAATAATGCACTCGGAGGTGTAACATGCTCGATATCAATTTGCTTCGTGAAAACCCTGCTCTCGTCTGCAAGGCATTGCAGGATCGCCAGAGCGACCCCGTGCCCGTCGACTCCATTTTGCAGTTAGACGAAAAGCGCCGCACCCTGCTCAATGAAGTGGAGCAGCTCAAAGCGGAGCGCAACGTTGCCTCGAAAGAGATCGGCAAAATGAAAGACGCGGCAGAACGCCAGTCCAAGATCGAGGCGATGCGCGTGGTGGGGGATAAAATCACAGAGTTGGATAAGGTCGTGGCAGAAGTCGAATCCGAATTGAATTACCTCATGTCCACCTTGCCAAACATTCCTGATCCGCGCACGCCCTATGGCAAGGATGAAAGCGAGAACATCGTCATCAAGACGGTGGGGGAACCGCGCAAGTTCGACTTCACCCCGCTTCCGCACTGGGACCTCGGACCTGCGCTCGGCATCATTGACTTTGAACGCGGCGCCAAACTGACCGGTTCCCGGTTTTACGTGCTGCAAAAAGCAGGCGCGCGTTTGCAGCGGGCTCTTATCGCATGGATGCTCGACCTGCACATCCGCCAGGGATATCAGGAAGAATATCTGCCGTTCATGGTTAAGACCGCTACGGTGTATGGCGCCGGTCAACTGCCGAAGTTTGCCGATAATCTCTACAAAGACCACGAGGAAGATTACTACTTTGTGCCAACAGCGGAGATTCCGCTGACCGGTTTGCACATGGACGAAATTATGGAAGAGGCGGCGCTTCCGAAACTGTACACGGCATACACGCCTTGCTTTCGCCGCGAGAAGATGAGCGCCGGGCGTGACGTGCGCGGCATCAAGCGCGGACATCAATTCGACAAGGTCGAAATGTATATCTACTGCAAGCCC
The DNA here is from genome assembly GCA_013388795.1 of Chloroflexota bacterium. Taxonomy (GTDB): domain Bacteria; phylum Chloroflexota; class Anaerolineae; order Anaerolineales; family Villigracilaceae; genus Villigracilis. The sequence continues at coordinate 6,855 of JACAEP010000184.1, forward strand.
GAAGAATCAGAAGCGATGCACCAGAAGATGTTGAAAGATGCCGAAGAGACCTGCGCGCAGCTGGGCATTCCGTACCGCGTGAAGCAACTCTGCACCGGCGACATCGGCTTTGGCGCGACCATGACCTACGACCTCGAATTGTGGGCGCCCGGTTGTAACGAATGGCTCGAAGTCTCATCCGTCTCCAATGACACCGACTTCCAAGCCCGCCGCGCCAACATCAAATATCGCCCAGCCGACGGAGGCAAGGTCAAATTCCCACACACGCTCAACGGATCGGGCTTGGGTCTGCCGCGTGCTCTCATTGCCGTGATGGAAAATTATCAGCAAGCCGACGGCTCCATCGTCATCCCTGAGGTCCTGCGTCCGTGGATGGGCGGTATGGACGTCATCAAACCGTGACGCTGGAAACAAAACTGGGTTAACAAGCGTACATGAGACATCGGGATATTCTTCCGATGTCTTTTCATCTCAAAGGAGTAACGACATGGATCCCGAATTCTGGCTGTTATTCGGACAAGTTTTATTGCAGGCGCTTACATTTGCTGTCATGATCTTTGGTTTGTTTGGCTTGCTCGTGCCTGTCTTCCCCGGTCTGACGGTGATGTGGATCGCTGCTCTAATCTATGCCATTATTCAAGCCGGGCTTGGCAATATGACCTGGGCAGGTTGGCTGCTTTTCGCGCTCATTACCCTGTTGATGATCGGCGGCAACGTGGCAGATAACATCATCATCGCCAAACACATGCGCGACAAGGACATCCCGTGGAGTTCCATTCTCTGGTCGTTTGCCGCGGGTATTATCGTTAGTTTGTTCTTTACACCCATCATGGGAATTATTGCTTCTCCCTTGGCGTTGTTCCTTGCAGAATGGCGCAGACTTAAACAGAGGGATACGGCATTAGCCAACACCAAAGCCTGGATGACCGGCTGGGGTTGGGCAGTTGCTGCCCGCATGGGGATCGGTGTGGTGATGATCCTGTTCTGGGGGCTGTGGGCTTGGAACACGGGGTAATGATTCCTGTTGGAGTTGGCATATAATCTTGTAAGGAGAAAAACATGGATACCCTTCAAGAAGTTCTTTCCACCCTCGGTTTTGTGATTCGCGCCATTGGTTTCCTTGTGCTGGGATTCGGTGTCGCTCGCTTCATGCTTGATGCCTATTACAAAGCCGTCTGGCAGGTTCAAGCCGCCCTCGCGGCTGGATTCTTCCTCCTGCTTATCGGGCTGACGAATTACTCCAGCGCTGCCTCAATGGGCATGTTTGCCTTCTGCGCTGCCTCAATTATTCTGACCTTGAACGTGTCTCCCGCTTCATCCTTTCCCAACGGGACAAAAATACTCCCCGCTTCGCTGGCATCCGTAAACTTCCCGTTCACATTCATGCCTGTGTCGGGAACCATCTTGTAAAACTGACTTTTCTCGTACGCTTCCACTGTAATCTCCCGCAACTGCATGGATTTGATATACAGCGCATTTTGATCCACATTATCGGCGAGGATCAGCCAGCGGTCGGTCAGGATGACGGTTTGGATCAACTGCTTCGGACCCAGTCCGCCGCCAAAGAGTCCTTTTTTGATCTTCTCAGAGGTGGAGACGATGCGCATCACCGGGTTGGCAAGGATATCCCCCAGGCTGTGCTTTTCGATATATGTCCGCACGCTTTGAATCACGTTCGCGGATATCTCCCCAAACGCGAGCTCTCTGGTCGAACGGTTATATTCACTCAATTTCATAAACCTTCGTGACCTTTGTGCCCGTCGTGTTTAACCAAATCCCACCGGCTTGCTCAACATTGCTGTGAGCAGTTTCACCGAATTCTTCAGATCTTCGTAATCCACCATCTCCGAAGCGGAGTGGATGTAGCGACACGGAATGGACAGCGCGCCAGACATCACGCCCGCGCGCGTGACTTGAATCGCCTTTGCATCGGTTGAACCTACCAACAAAACTTCACGCTGATAGGGGATCTTGGCCTTCTCTGCGGTGAATGTCATCCACTCGACCACGCGCGGATCAGAGAGCATGCCTGGATCGCGGACTTTCACACATGGGCCCTTGCCCAACTCCATCGCCATTTTCAATGAAGCAGGCGTGTCGCCCGTGCCAGTCACATCCACGGCAATGCCAATCTCAGGGTCAATGCTGTAAGCCGCCGTCCCTGCCCCGCGCACACCTACTTCCTCCTGGGTTGTAAAGACAAAATATAAATCGTGGGGCGTTGCTTTAATGGCTTTCAACGTTTCAATCAATACCACCACACCTGCGCGGTCATCCATGGATTTAGCCACGAGACGGTTTCCCATTTCCATATAGGAACGTTCGAATGCCCCAAAATCCCCAACCTTCACCGGGCAGTCTTTTCGGCTCGATGCGCCTACATCTATGTACATCTTGCTCATGGATGGAGCCTGATCGACCGCTTCCAGTTTATCGAAGCCGACCACACCCGTCGCACCATTCATAAAACGGACGCGCGCGCCAAGCGTATAGCGCCCAAACACGCCGCCCACGTTCGTAAAGCGTACAAAGCCGTTCTTGTCCACGTGGCTGACGATGACGCCAATCTCATCCATGTGAGCCGCAAGCATGATGCGCCTGGAGTTCTTAACATTCACGGTTGGTTTCTTATGTGCGATGAGACTGCCCATCGCATCCACCCGTATTTCATCGGCAAAAGGTTTGACTTCCTTTTGAATGATCTTTCGCAACGCCTCTTCAAAACCGGAGGGTCCGAATGTTTCAGTGAGTGTCTTGAGTAATGGTTTCATTTGCTATTTTCCAAAAGTGAATTTTTCGCCCGGGGCATAGATTTTTTCATCTTGGTTGGTGAATACATGCGCTTTGGACTTTCCCATCACAATCCAAGGCTCATTGATCCTGCCGACGATGGCCGTATTCTCATCAATACCCACCATGACTTCACCTTCATGCAGTCGCTTTCGGGTTACAGAAACCAACGGCTTGCCGAAGATCGGAATGGCGTCAAAGTGAGGGAGGATAAAGGCAGCCGGAACAAGCCCAAAGACCGGAATGGTGCGCGCGCCAAGCATTCGAAAATCCGGCGCTTCGCGTCCGAGGATCATCGCACCCGCCGAGCACCCGGCATACACTCCGCCGCGTTCCCAAACGTTTTCTGCCGCCTGCCAAACGAGGCTGTCTTTCATCGTTTGATAAAGATACATGGGATTCCCGCCCGAAAAATAGACAAGGTCTGCCTCTTTCACCGCCGCGGCATGATTCACATCATTGGCAGTTTCCTTGTCTGTGACCTTGAGCGCCTGCACTTCCGCGCCGAGTTTGGTGAAGTGATCCACGCCCATCTTCATCCAACGATGGACGCTCGCATCGCCTTCCTGCCCCGCTGCCGTCGGCAGACAAACCACGCGCGGCTTGCGCCCGCCCGCGCCGCAATTCGCAAGCAGATAAGAATCCACCTCGTTCATCACGGGTAGATATTCTCCGGAACCGAGTAAGGCCATGAGACCGTTCATGGTTTTTTGAAAAGTACTCCTGCATATCAGTAAACAAGTAGATACATAAATAAGCAAACACGTGCCTACTTGTCTCCTTGTGTACCTCTCTACCTTTTCAACAAATCAGGCGTCATTTCCTGCAACGCCACATGCAATAGATTCAACGTATTCTTCCAATCATCCACCCGCGAAACGCTGACGGGGCTATGGGTGTAGCGGTGCGGCACAGAAACCGAAACGACTGGCACGCCGGAACGCGCCTGCTGAATGGCGCCCGCATCCGTTCCGCCGCCGCCGGGTTGTCGGAATTGGTATGGAATGCCATGCTTTGCGCCAACTTCAGCGAGAAAACTCACCAGACGCGGATCACTGATGACTGGGGCGTGAGCCGGGTAAATTGCCGGGCCCCAGCCGAGTTTTGTGTTGTAGGTGTAGTTTTCCCTGCCATCGTAATCGGGCAAATCACGGGCAGGCGTGGAATCCACTGCGATGGCAAGATCAGGTTCAAAGTAGTAACCAGCCACCTTGGCGCCGCGCAGACCAATCTCCTCCTGCGCGCTGAAAGCAAGACAAAGCTCGATATTTGCAGGCGCATTCTTCAGCAGTTCAATCAGAATGGCCACACCGATGCGGTCATCAAGCGACTTGGACATGATGGATGGTCCCACTCGCTTGAATTTGGTTGCAAACGTTGCGCGGTCGCCCGCTTTGGCTTTGCCTTCCGGACCCAGGTCAATGCGCATGGAGTCGATATCCACTGGATGACTGCGTTCGCTTGAATCGGTCAAGTGAATCGGCTTTGCGCCAATGACGCCAGCGATGTGATCCTTCCCAACGATGACCTGTTTGCCGACCAAATGACGCTCGTCAATGCCGCCCACTGTTTTGAATTGATAAAATCCCTCGCCATCGTCGTTCACAATCATGAAACCGACTTCATCCATGTGGGCGTCGAGTAAAACCCGCAATGGTTTTTTGCCAGTGGCTTTCTTTCGAACAAGCACACTGCCGAGGGCATCCACCTTCACTTCGTCGGCATAGAGTTTCACTTCTTCCAGCACGATGCGGCGCACTTCGCCTTCATCACCAGAGACGGACATGGCGTTACATAGTTTTTCGAGTAGTTTGATTTGAGGGGAGCCAATGGTTAGCATGGTGTTTTTGTGCGTATGATGCAACGCACCCCGTATTCATTAATCCCAAACAATTCTTTCGATAAAGTCGGCTTCCAACGAAGCAACGAATTCCGCCAGCAGACGCCCCGCGCGTTGAATGTCTTTTATGGCGACCAACTCCACCGGGGTATGCATATAGCGTAGAGGAATGCTCAAGACCATGGTCGGAATCCCTTCTGCCTGCAGCTGCATATCATCCGCGTCGGTTGCGGAATATTCGGGCATCAGATCGTCAAAGACGGGAATTTCAACGCGTTCGGCTACTTCTTTGAACCGTTTGTAAAGGAATGGGTGTATGCTCGGACCAATTCCAAGCGTTACGCCTTTGCCGATGGCAAAAGTCTGATAGCCGCTTGAACCGGTTCCTTTGCCAAAGGTGACATCCACCGCAATGGCGATGGTTGGGCGAACTTGAAATGCTGTTGTGGATGCGCCATAGCCGCCGACTTCTTCCTGTGAAGAAGCCACTGCCCAAACATCCCAAAGATGGGATTTGGATTGAAGTTCTTCCAGCGCAATGGTGAGCGCGGCAACCGAGGCGCGGTTATCCAGCGTGTGCCCGCTGACGGTTCCTCCCGACATTTCGGCCGGTTCTGTGCCAAAAGAGACTCTGTCGCCGACTCTGACCCGCTTCGAGATTTCGCCGGAGGGCAGGCCTGTATCAACAAAGAGATACTTCATGGCGACAACTCCGCTGCCTTCGCCTTCGGGGAGCAAATTGGCTGGCGGCATGGCGATGACGCCATAAAGTTCTTCCTTCGATGCAGAGGCATGTACTGTGACAGGTGTGCCAGGTAAGACCCGTGAATCAATGCCGCCGATGCTGGCGATGTAGAGAAAGCCATCCACAATGCGCGTGACGATCATGCCGATGGCATCCATGTGGGTGGCGATCAAGACTGAAGGGCGGGAACTGTTTTTTTTTAGCGCACCCCGTTTCAGTCCCAGAACGGAGGCGAGGTTGTTTTGGGAGATCTCATCTACAAGCGGCGTCCACTGCTTTTTGATGAGTTCGGCTGCGGGGGCTTCATCCCCTGAAAGACCGGAGACGGAGATAAGAGACTTGAGAAAGGGAAGAATTTCGCTCATGGACCGAAGGCTGTTGGAGAGGCTGTTTGGGTATTCGTGGGTGTAAAGGAAGGTGTGTGGGTGGGGGTGCTGCTGGGAATCAGTGTGTGGGTGGGGGTATGGGTAGGAATGGGTGTGGAGGTGTTGGAAGGCGTTTGTGAAGGGGTGAATGTAAAAGAGGGTGTTGGGGTGGAGGTGTTTGGCAGGAATGGTGTGAGGGTGATCGAAGGGGTGAATGTGGCTGTGGGGGTTCCTGTGGCGCTGGGGATGGGCGTGACAGTACCCGTTAAAATGGGAGGCGTGCCGCTGACGGTGAGGGTAATGGGAGTGAGGTTACTTATGGTTAGTGTAACCAAAGGGGTGGGAGTGAGATCGCGCGCATCGGGCGCGAAGGAAAGGAAGACCAAACCGGCACAGTAGCAGGGGATGGTGAGGACAATAGCAGCCAGAAGCCGCAGGCGGCGGCGTGCGCGGGGTGTATCGGCATCGAGCATAGCGCTTCGATTATAATCCATGTGATTGGGCAATTCTTAATGATTCCACTTCACCTTCGTATTGCCGGTTTTCTTTCGTATTGCGACCCGGTTGATTTGGATTTCAACCGCGTGGACCTGGCTTGTGTTTCAGGGCATAATGGGGCGGGCAAGTCTTCGCTGCTGGATGCGTTCACCTGGTCATTGTTTGGCGAGGCGCGCGGCAAAGGAGTCGAGGTCATCAATCTTAATCAGGACGTGAAAGCCGCGGAAGTCGCGCTGACGTTTTTATATGAAGGGAATGTGTATCGGGTGCAAAGAACCCTGCCGAGAAATAAGAGTACGGTGTTGGAGTTTCAAGTGCTAGACGGTGGACAACCGACCACTGACCGCGCTCTGCTGTCTGCGGGCGCTAGGCGCTGGCGGCCTCTCACTGAAAAAACAACCAGAGATACTCAGGCACGGATCGAGCAAACCCTGCGCCTTGATTATGAAACATTCATCAACGCTTCTTTCTTCCTGCAGGGTAAAGCCGACCAGTTCACGCAGAAAAAAGCCAGCGAACGGAAGGCGGTCTTGAGTTCGATCCTTGGGCTGGAGATTTGGGATACCTACAAAGACCGAACCGCGCAACGCCGCCGTACTCTGGAAACGGAAGTGACTGAGATCGATGGCCGCATTGCTGAGATCGATGCCGAGCTAAGTGAAGAAGATCAGCGCCGCCGCCGATTGGAAGGGCTGGAAGAATCGCTCAAGCAGTTGACAAAAGCAAGGGAAGCGCAAGAGTCGGCGCTTGAAAATATCCGCCGGAATGCAGCGCTTGTCAATGAACAGAAAAAAGCAGTTGTAAATGCCGAGACGCAGTTAAAACGGGCGCAGAATGCGCTAGCCGCTATTCAGACGAAGATCGCGGCAAAGGAAAACGAACGCGCAGAGTATTTGGACTTGCTGGAACGCGCCAACGAGATCGAGTCCGCGTATAGGGCGTGGCAGAAGGCGCGCAAAGAGCTGGAAGAATTTGATATCAACGCGGCAGAGTTTCACGAACATGACGAAAAACGCCAGCCGTTGCTGCGCGAAATAGAAGTAGAGAAGGCAAAGTTGGAGCAGGAAGGGGGGGAACTCAGTGCGCAGAAGGCAGTCATCAGCGAGCAGTTGTCAATTGCCAGTGAACTGGAATTGCAGTTGAGCGCGGCTCAATCGTCTTTGAAAGAAGCGGAAAAGAAGATTCAGGAACGAGCGAAATTGGAGATTGAACGAAACGAAGCGCGCGAACGACAAGCCGCTTTGAAAGCAGAGAATGATTCTCTGCGCCGTGAGATGGATGAACTTAAGAACCGCATCGAGGCGCTGAAGGTTGCCGAAGGCGCGGAATGCCCACTGTGTGGTCAGCCTTTGAGTGAAAGCCATCGCAAGGCCACGCTCAAAGAGTTGGAACAGAGCGGCAAGGAGAAAGGCGGCGCCTTCCGCGCGAACAAAAAAGAGACCGACGACCTGGATGCAAGCATTGCAAATTACGCAGCGCGCATTGCGCAATTCGCAAATGCAGAGAATGAACGTCTGCGCTTCTCCAACTCCATTTCGCAGCTAACGTTGCAGTTGGAGGCTATTCGACAGCAGGGCAAGGAATGGGACAAGACCGGCGCGAAGCGGTTGAAGGAAATTGAGAAGATTTTGGAAAGTGAAAAGTATGCCAGTGAGGCGCGCGCGGCGCTTGCCAGGTTGGATGAAGAACTTGCCAAACTCGGTTACGACGTTTCTGCCCATGCAGCCAAACGCAAAGAGGAAACCGAACTGCGCGGCGTGGATGAAGAGGCGCGGAAATTGGCGTCGGCGCGGGAGTTGAATAAGAGGATTGAGAAAGAGATCGAAGAATTGGAAGTGGAAAGTGGAAAGTGGAAGGCGGAGGTTGCCGAACAGGAGAAAGCGTTTGTCGAAGCCAATGCGGCTTTCGCCAAATCCGAAACCGATGCGCCCAATTTACGGGAGGCGGAAGACAGGTTGTTTATCCTGCGCGAAGACGAAAACAACATCCGCCAAGAGTTGGGGGCGGCGCGTCAGCGGGTGGAGGTGTTATCCACGCTGCGCAACCGCCGCGCCGAATATGAAAGCCAGCGCGAAGGGATCAATCAAAACATCGCCCGCTATAAAACGCTGGAACGCGCCTTTGGCAAGGATGGAGTCCCGGCGTTGCTGATCGAGCAAGCCCTGCCGCAGATTCAACAGAAAGCCAACGACATCCTTGAACGATTAAGCGACGGCGCAATGACCATTCAATTCGCAACGCAAGCCGAGTACAAAGACAAAAAACGCGACGACCTGAAGGAAACGCTCGATATTCAGATCAGCGACTTTTCAGGGATGCGCGATTACGAAATGTATTCGGGCGGCGAAGCCTTCCGCGTCAACTTTGCCATCCGGCTCGCGCTTAGTGAAATCCTTGCGCAGCGCAAAGGCGCGCGCTTGCAAACCCTCGTCATTGACGAAGGCTTCGGCTCGCAGGACGCGCTCGGACGCCAGCGTCTGGTCGAAGCCATCAACGCCGTCAAAAATGATTTGCCAAAATTTTCATCATCACCCATCTCGACGAACTCAAAGACGCCTTCCCGAACCGCATCGAAGTGGAGAAGACGGAGCGGGGGAGTTTGGTGCGGGTTATTTAAAAATGGTCAAAGGTCAAAAGTCGAAAGTCAGGCTCACGACCTTTGACCTTCGACTTTTGACATGATTTACCTCATCCTCTCCACCCTGCTCTTTCTACTCGCCATCCCCATCATCCATTGGGTTCATAACCAATATCACATGGACATCGTCGTCACGCCCGCGCCGCCGCCCGCCGATGCGCCGCTGGTTTCGGTGTGCATCCCGGCTCGGAACGAAGAGACCAACATCCGGCGTTGTGTCGAGGCGGTTCTTCGTCAGGATTATCCTAATTTTGAAGTCATCGTTTTGGATGACCGCTCCACCGATTCGACTCTGACTCTATTGAAGGATATTGCGTCCCGCGACTCTCGTCTCATCCCAATCCCCGGCTCAGACCTGCCCGAAGGCTGGGCGGGCAAACCCCATGCCTTGTACCAGGCTGCAAAATCTGCCCGCGGAGAATGGTTGTGCTTTGTAGATGCCGATACCTTTCTCGAACCGTTTGCCCTTTCCTCGATCCATTCCAGAACAATGGAACTACAAGCGGACTTGTTCACCGTCATCACCAATCAAATCCTCGTTACATTTTGGGAGCGGGTCATCATGCCATTGGTCCTCACCGCGCTAACGGTGGGGTTTACGCCCAGAAAGGTCAATGACCCGCGGCGGACCGATGCGATCTCGAACGGGCAATTTATTTTTATAAAACGCAGTGTCTATGATGCAATCGGCGGGCATGAAAGCGTTAAAGATAAAATCGCCGAAGATCAGGCAATTGCCCATCAGGTCAAATCGAGGGGATTTCGCCTTATCCTCGCCGATGGAATGCGGGTGATGAGCACGCGCATGTACACATCCTTTGCGGGTATCTGGGAAGGATGGACGAAGAATATCTATCTCGGTTTGAGCATTCACCCCGGTTTGTTGCTGCTCGGGGCGTTTGGCGCGCTGCTTGGATTCCTTGCCGCAATTTTTCTTCCCTTTTGGATCGCGGCTGGGTTTATCTGGCTCGGACATGGGGGAGGGGCGCTTGCTCTTACAGTGACGGTTGAGGCGTTACTTGTCGCCGCATATTTGATCTTTATGCGGG
>JACAEP010000185.1 GCA_013388795.1 Chloroflexota bacterium
ATCGAAGGCATGGACGTGGTCAATGGCATCACCCGCCGCGATCCTGAGCAGAGCCCGACCTTTGAAGGCGACAAGATTTTATCCATCACGATTACAGAAGAAGAAGAATAGGTTAAACAAAGTGACTGTCGCCCTCGCCGGTGACAGTCACTTTTGGTGTGGAGATTTTTATGACCGATACAGAAGTCAAAGGTGAAACGCACGGATGCATCGTATGCGGGAAATTGCATCAAATGTATGTCGTGTACGACAAGAGCGGCAGATTTATGGATTGCAAAGTCATGAGCGCAGGCGGTGTTCGCGTTGCGCACCCGGCTCGTCCGCTGGCGGCATGTTCTGTCCATACCGAAGAGCAGATCAAGATTGGGCTGGGGCGTCTGGCGCAAATCCACAAGGATGATGAAGATTAGGTTTTACAAAACCAGGACGATGCCTAAAACAAACTCACTAACTGCGCTGATCCAATTGGATTGATTGCCCGATTTATCGACAAAGATCGAGATTAACCGTGCAATTCCAACTAATAGGTATGCAAAGCCCAGCATTTGAAAAGTTGCATCGGTTGGGAAAAGGATGGGAAACAAACCGAGCGCCACAAAGAACATGCCAAGCGCGGCGCGAATTTCTGTAATACCACGCCCGCCTTTGGGCGTTAAGCCGGTGAATTTGCCTGCACTTGCCGGTGAAAATAAAGACCAGGCGCCAACAAGAATTGTCAATGCACAGGCAATGTATTGCAGAATAGTTAACACCATGAGAACCTCGCAGTTGGGTTATTTGCGGTCATAAAACACGAGCATCGTATTGCCATATTTCCTTTGCTCGCCTACCACCAAATTGTTAAGCTCGAAATCTTCATATTCCTTCGGGTCGATCTGCGCGATGACCGTGCCATCTTTGGTCAGCCATTCCATATTATCGTCGAGCAACTTTAGCGCTTCCATCCACATTTTTTTATATTGCGGCGGCGCAATGTATATGTATTCGAATTGCTGGCTGGCTTTGCCTGCCAGCATCGTAAGCGCATCGCCGCGTTTGATCTCTGCCTTTTCAACAAATTGACAATGTTCCAGATTTTCTTTGATCGTCTCGATGGGCGCGCGGTTTAAGTCGCTGAACTTCACAAACGCCGCGCCGCGGCTCAACGCCTCGATGCCAATGGCGCCCGTGCCTGCGAACAAATCCCACCAATTTGAGTCCTGCACATCCCCCGCCAGAATATTGAACAGCGACTCTTTAACGCGATCCATCACCGGGCGGGTGGTGTCGCCCGGCACTGATCTTAATTTTCTGCCTTTGGCGCTTCCTGATATGACTCTTAAACTCATCGCGTGCTCTCAATGGCAGTCAGAATATTTTCATGCGGCGACTGATAATAAACCACGCATCCCGTGCCGAGGATGAAGCGTTTGCCTTTGGTCTGCTCAATAGCGCCTTGCGCCTCTTCCTTAACCTGGGCTTGGCTGCCCTTGTAAAGCGTATCCTGCCGGATGCCCCCACACACCACCCCGCGAAAGAGACTCTGCGCCTCCGCCAGGGATGGGTAAGTTTCACGGTCATGCCAGTTGACGATTTGAAAGTTCATCAGCCGTAGAAGCGAGAAATACACATCGCTGCCATGTAGATGAAGTAGATTGCACCAAAGGTCTTCTGCTGGTTTAAGGGCTTGCTGGTCATACGGCAAGGCAATGGATTTGTACTCATCCAATTCCAACATGCTGGCTTGAGCGTGTTGAACGGCATAGAAAATACCATCCATGCCGATTTCTCGCGCCGCCTCGATAAATTTGACTGTGCTCTGGGCGATGGTTTCCAGCCCTTTCATGACGGCATTCGGATGTTTTTTGATATGTTCCAGCAACAGACCATTGCCCGCCAAATTCTTCGCCTGCGACAGGGGGTTGAAAATCGTCTGGATCATGGGCGTCTCTGCGCCGATTCCTTGGCGGACAAGCTTTAGGCATTGCAACTGAGCCGCCAAATGCGGAGCAGACGGGGCGAGCGGTTTGAGCGCTTCCCAGTCTTGTGGCTTCTGGATAACGCGTTTTGTATATGCGCGTGACCCTTCAGGGTTGTTCTGCCATTCATCTTCCACGCCCCAATCTTTGACGGCGAATGAAGAGGCGGGTGTCACTTTGACGATGTCAAAATCATACGTCTGTTGAAATTTGATGGTTGCGGCGGCAAGCCTTTCAGGGTTCTGGTCTTCTTCAGGGAAATGCCGCCATAACGCGATGGGGGTACGGTCGGTTCGCTCGCCATTAAGGCAGGCTTGAATGCGTTCTCGATGGGTGGTCATAGTGGCTTACAACTCGCTTTCCAGGCGGTGCCTGTGGTAAATACCTTCTTGAAAGGTCTTGATGATCTTGAAACCATTTGCCTGCGTGGCTTTCAAGCTGGCGATATTCCAGGTTTCAACGCTGGCGTATATCTTTTTATACCCTCGTTTGCGTCCCTCGTCCATGAGCGCTTTTTGCAGGGCGCGTCCGAGCCCACGTCCGCGAAATTTTTCATCGACGGTGAAATAGACGCACTCGATGGTGTTTGACTCGTACATCTGTCCGCGAATGGTGACGCTGGAAATGACCATCTGAAAAAATGCCGCCGGGCGGGTGAATATGACCTTGAGAATATTTCTGATAAACCAGCCCTTATCTTTGGTTAGTTTTGAGGTTAAGGAAGAAGGCTCAGGGGAGGCAAGGCTAAAGCCCATGATTTCTTTTGTCTCTTCCTCTTGTGCATAAAAGCCAAAAGCACGCTCGTCTTTTATGGCGTTCTCAAAATAACGCAACACAAAAGGATAACCAAGTTTTGAAAGCAACCCGGCATCGCTTAAATGAATTTCTGCAATACGCGGAAGAAGGTGGTTGGAAATGCTCTTAAGTGTGTGAATTGAGTACAACATCTATTATATGAATCCGCGAATGACGAAATGACCAATGGCGCGTACAATAAAATGCGGCAGTCTTTTCCAGACCGCAATGACAAACTGAAATTTAGGGTTCTTCTGATTCAGTGAAGGCAGCTCGTGTCCCGGCGCGAGCCAGAACCAATAGGCAAGCGGCTTTTTCTTCGGCGCCCATTTCGATTTGAAGACATCATTGCCAGAACCGATAAGGCTTCGTCCGAGGTCGAAGGTCGAAAGTCCTTTTTGGATGGCGTGTTCGATGATGGACCAGTATAAAAATTCTCCGGCATAAGATGAACGCGCAAAATGCAGGATGTTGGCGTGGAGATTAAAGATAGTCTTGCCTTGATAGATGAAAACCCCGCCGCCGGTGATACGTCCCTGCGCATCATGTGTGACCGCGAACTGGAGCGTATCTCCCAGGCTCTCTGCCATCTGACGTAGATAGCGCTTCGCGTGATACGGCGAGCCGAGTTCATGCATCGAATGGGCAATGGCTTCATAGGCGTCATCCAATAGATCGAGATGACCGAAGCGGATAGAGAATCCCTTTTTGAGAGATTTGCGGATGTGATTGCGGTGGTCAGACGAGAAGCGTTTTAGCAAGTCTTCTGGCGTGGCAGGTAAAGGAATCAGATAGGTGAAGTAAACGGGGTGTTCGACCCAGCCTGCGGGCGGGGAAGAGGCGGTATCGTCAAATCGAAGCGAGACGTATTCGGCGTTGATCTCGTTGGCAAGGCGTTGGGCTTCATCCAATAAAAGATTGCGGGCTTTGTGAGTCTCGTAAGCAAAGCCGCCGTAACTGCCGAAAGGCGCGGTGGCAAGATAATGACCGAAAACAGGATGTTTGACTTCGAGCAGCGATAACGCGCCAACCGTTTTATCACCATCAAGCGCGACGAAACGATGCACAGGGTGAGCGTAAACTTGATGAATGAAATTCATCCACGAGTCGAGCCCGCTGTAACTGAGTTGAGATTCGAGCGCAGGGACGCGCAGAGAAGCGACTCGTTGAATGTTCATAATTCTTTGATGTACTCTTGCATGGTGGAGGTGGGGAAGTTCTTGAGCAGGTCTTTGAGGAATTTGGATTTGTTGAAGGTGAACGGAAAGAGCAGGGGATGATGCAGCATGTCCACGACGAAGTTTTGCGGGTAGCCTTTGGGTGTGACGATCTCGTAGGGATGCAAAAAAATGACCGGGCTTTTGCCTGCTTTGAATTCGCGTTCGATGATCTTGTAAACGGCTTTGCGGAAAAGTCCGCTCATGAAGCTGGAGCCGTAGGGAAACTCGCCGCCGCTGACGAGTTTGAGATTCATGTAACGCGGCGCGTTGAATTCAGCGGGCATTTTAAGAAGCGGTAAGGTGCTAACGGGGATTTCCCACACTTCTCCTTTTTTTACAGCCACGCCCGCAGGCGCATATTGCGACGAACTGTAAATGAAGTTGTGTTTAGCCAGCAGTGGATACACTTCTTCGACTGTGTTGATCATTGGTGCGCGATAGCCGCGCACGTTGTATTTTTGAATCCAATCAGCGGAGGCGATCAAGTCTTTTTTGATTTCTTTGGCATCGTCGAGCCTGCGATGAATGTGGCAATGAAAGCCGACTTCATGACCGGCATTGGAAATTTTCTCTGGAAATTCGGGGAACCACCCCACCATTTCGCCGACGAGATAGAACGTAACTTTGGAATCACTAAAGACTTCAAGGATGGGGTC
>JACAEP010000186.1 GCA_013388795.1 Chloroflexota bacterium
CCGCTGACCATATCAGCGGCGCGTTTTGCTTATTACAAAATTAGCTTACTAACTACAATCCTGCGGCTTGTTTCAACGCGGCAGCCTTGTCGGTGCGTTCCCAGGGGAGTTCGATATCGTCGCGGCCGAAGTGACCGTAGGCAGCGGTGCTGCGGTAGATGGGTTTGCGCAGGTTGAGGTCGCGCAAAATCGCGCCTGGGCGCAGGTCAAAATGCTCGTTGATAAGAGCGGCAATTTTCTCGTCGGCGATCTTGGCGGTGCCAAAGGTTTCCACGTTCACAGAAAGCGGGTGCGCCACACCAATGGCATAGGAGACCTGCACTTCCACACGGTCTGCCAGACCCGCAGCAACCACATTCTTTGCCACATAGCGCGCCGCATATGCTGCGGAGCGGTCGACTTTTGTGGGATCTTTCCCAGAGAAGGCGCCGCCGCCATGACGCCCCATGCCGCCGTAGGTGTCGACGATGATTTTGCGTCCGGTCAGACCGGCATCGCCCATCGGACCGCCGACTACGAAACGTCCGGTTGGGTTGACGTAGATCTTCATGTCTGCATCCACCAAATCCTTGGGCAGAACAGGGGTGATGATGTGCTCGATCACGCCTTTGCGAATCTCTTCCTGTGAAACTTCAGGAGCATGCTGGGTGGAGATGAGGACCGTGTCGATGCGCTTGGGCTTGCCGAATGAATATTCAACCGTCACCTGGCTCTTGGCATCGGGGCGCAGCCATGAAAGTGTGCCGTTCTTGCGGACTTCACTCTGGCGCAGGGTGAGTTTGTGCGCGAGGTAGATCGGCAGGGGCATTAGGGTTTCGGTTTCGTTACAGGCAAAACCGAACATCATGCCCTGGTCGCCCGCGCCAATGGCTTCCACTTCGGCTTCGGTCATGGTGCCGTCCTTGGCTTCGAGGGCCTTGTCCACGCCCATGGCAATGTCGCCGGATTGCTTTGCAATGGCAACCAACACACCACACGAGTTTCCGTCGAAACCTTTGGCGCTGTCATCGTAGCCAATCTCGTTAATCACCTTGCGGACGAGTTCATCATAGTTGAACACGGCATTGGTGGTGATCTCACCGAGCAGCATTACATAACCGGTCTTGACGGCTGTTTCGCATGCAACGCGTGAGCGGGGGTCCTGTTCCAGACAGGCGTCCAGAACAGCATCCGAGACCTGATCGCAGATCTTATCGGGGTGTCCTTCCGATACCGACTCTGATGTGAACATCAGCCTGGGGGAAGACATAAATGTATTACTCATTGTGTTTGAATCTCCTTGTTAGAAAAAATGCCCTTTCAGACGCGCAGAAAGGGCATTTCAAGCTTATGCTTTGGCTACCCTCTCATCTTCCAGCTATCCTGTCGGAATTGGCACCGTGTTCAACTTTCGTTTGACCGGTTGTCGAGGCATCGCAGGGCCGTTCCCTCCGCCTCTCTGGATAAGAGTGTCTATTTCGGGCTATTTGATTGTGAGAATTGGATAATACCATAGCAAAAAATGAGAGTCAATAAAAAAACAAGCCGTCGGCGTGGAAGCGACGGCTTGTTTTAGGAACAATGTGCGGCTTAGTCAGAAGCGCAGCGGAAACCGATCTTGGGAGAGAATTCGCCGAGATAATCTTCCGAGTAGATATCATCTGCCTGCGGGTTCGATCCGCGGACTGAAGCGCGGTTTGCCACGCGCACATCCTTGAAGGCATCTTGGAAGGTGCCACCGCGCACAACCCGGTTGAAGTATTCACTGCGCGCGCCCGGACCGGTTGGGTTGGAGGTTACGCCTTGTGAGTAGTAATTGCCATCGTAATAGTCTGCCACCCATTCTGCGACGTTACCCGCCATATCCAAAATTCCGAAGGGACTGGCGCCAGCCGGGTAATCGCCTACGCGGGTAGTGTCGCCAACAAAGTAGTTGAAGTTGCCGCGTGAAGAATCCGGGCGGTCATCGCCCCAGGGATAGGTGCGATAGTCGTTGCCGCGGGCGGCGTATTCCCACTCGGCTTCGGTAGGCAGGCGTCGTCCTGCCCAGGTGCAGTAGGTTTCTGCCTGAAGCCAGGTGACGTAGACGACCGGGTAATCGTTGAACTCAGGATTGTTGAAATATGACTCGCGGTTTTGCGACTTGAAGGTCTGCGGCGGTTCACAGGCTCCAGCCTGAACGCACAAAGTGTACATGGCATTGGTCACTTCGAGCTTGTCCATCCAGAAGCCCTTCATGGTCACATTGTGAGGCGGTTCTTCATCGCGGTCCACATCCGGGTCCATACCGCCCATGCGGAAGGTTCCATCCGGAATGTAAACTGCGGGCATTCCGTCCACAGACGAGACACGTTCCGAACCGGCTTGGGCATTGGCCACCTGCTCGGCAGGCTCATTGATCGCCGGAGGTGTGTTGGTTGGGAAGGCAGTCGGAAGTGGAATGGCGGTCGGTTGGGCATTCCCCGCGCCGCAGGCGGAGACGAAGAGGGCTATGACGGCAAATATGGGAAAAAACTTTTTCATGGAGACTCCTTTGTTTTTGGTATATCTCCAGTATAAAAGGGCGGGAAAACCCTCTCATCCCCCAAAGGTATCAGCCCCGCTTCGATTCGAGATGAAATTACAAGAATCCGCTTACAGCTTTGTTAGCCTGACAAAGTATGCTTTGGCTTGGCGCGGTTTGACGCCTCAACCCCGCCAATGCCTGATTCTCACCATGGAAATTTCATTTCCCGTTTGCTTTCCTCAATCATCCTGCGCGCAACGGAACCCGATTCGATTTGAACTCCTGCCGTAAAAGGCTTCACCTTTTTTGGCATCTGCCTTCGGGTCGGGTCCCTCCAGAAAACTGCGGTTGGATACTCTCAATTGAATATCATCTTCCTGATACGCCCCCCCACGGATCACGCGATAGACCGTAAACATATCTTCAGCAACAGGCCCCTGCGGGTTTTCAAGCGGAGAGATTTGGTAATAGCTTCCATCATAAACGTCTGCAACCCATTCCCAGACATTGCCCGCCATGTCCAGCGCTCCAAACGGGCTGGCTCCCTCTGCATACGACCCAACGCGCGTCGTGTCGCCAACGGTGTTCAACGAATTGGAATTGTATGGGTTGGGCAGTTCGTCGCCCCAGGGATAGTTACGTTTATCATCTCCGCGCGCGGCACGCTCCCATTCCGCTTCGGTGGGCAGGCGGCGGTTTGCCCAAATGCAATAGGCATTAGCGTCGTACCATGCCACGTTGACAACAGGATAATCTCGATAGTCTGGGTTTTCGTAATACTCCTCGCGGTTATCCGAGCGGAGATCTCTGGGCGGGCGGCATGCGCCCGCCTGCACGCATAAGGCATACATGCCGTTGGTCACTTCCACCTGGTCGATCCAGAAGGAGGGAAGAACCACTTCGTGCGGCGGCAGTTCATCATCCTGACGATAGATATCCAACCCACCCATGATGAACGTCCCGGCCGGGATGAGAAGCTGGGTCATGCCATCATTGGGCGAGATGCGAATGCTTTCAAGTGTGGGCGTGAATGCGGGCGTGGCGGTCTGCGCGGGGAGGGCGGTTTCGACGGTAATGACCGGTTCTGCTGTGGCTGTGGAGGGCTTCGGCGCGGCAACGGTTTCAGCGATAGTTGTCGGCGGCGAACAGGCAGATACAAAGAGAAGGGCAAGCAGTAATATTTTTTTTGTCATAGCGCTATTTTATTGCACCAACTGCATGGCTTTCTTGGCTTGGTCTTCAAAGAAATTAGGGTTGACGGCATTGGCTTTTTGCCAGGCTTTGAGCGCGCCCTCATAATCTCCTTTGCGATACAGCCCATATCCGTACCATAACCAGGCTTCTTCAGACATTTCGGTCACTCCGAGGGCGTAATTTGCCAGAGCGAGCAAATCATCATTGCGGTTGGAATGGAAATAGGCAAGGAAGGGACTGAATTGATACCGGAACATGCGCAGGGGCAAGCCCAACTCTCTTGATTGGTCGAAAGCGCGGGCGGCTTCTTCATAACGCTCAAAATAGGTCAGGTTGCTGCCGTAGTTGAACCAGTCAAAAGCGTCGGCATTGGGGCTGGCAACGGCGGCTTCGGTGGCGGAAAGGATTCGTTGGCGATTCAAGGTTGGGTCCCAGTCTGAGCCGAGCAGGGTTTTTACTTCTTCTTCGTATTGCGGGAAGTAAATCATCAGGTAAACGTTGTTGAAGGGTTTCCAATCCTGTTCGAGTTGGGCGTAACTGATTTTCAAGTCGGGTCCGTGATAAGAGTCTTGAATGGTAAATTCCTGCATGGAATCATCGTAAGCCGTGATGAGCAGATAGTGTGCCGCCCAAAGATCATCGCTGGGACCAAGCGCATCTGCCGGGTTGAGCGAGGTGACGGTTTCGACGATGACGGGATAATTTGCCGCCAGCAGTCGTTTGATGGTTTCAACGGTTCCGCCTACGCGGTATTCCAGATTGAGCCACCCCGCCTGTGTGCGGATGTAATAGCGCAATTCTTCGGGGTTGACGTTGCGGTCGCCGGTGATGGGTTTGACGACATTTGAGATGTCAGTCTGGTTGCCTTCCCAGCCATATAATTGCAGCGCCATTGAGAGGGTGGCAGGACCGCAGTTATTTGCCGTTTGCTTTTCAAATGGCGGAGATTTTATTACCGCCTGTGCGGGCAAAGGTGGAAATGTGGCAGTGGGTGTGACCGCAGAGGCAGCCTGCGCCACGGTGGCGCTGGTTGGCGGGGGGGTGGGGGGGGCAGGGATGGGCGTAACCGCTAACGCCGTGGGCACGGGACCGACCGGGTCTATGATGTTTTTTGCATAGATCTGAAAAACTTCCAGACGCCAATCGAGGCGCGATTTTAGAGCGGGGATTTGATAGACCAAAACAGCCAGCAGTAACAACCCTGCCAACCCAATGAGGATGTTTCTGAATTTCGGAGACATGCCGGTGAGTTTACCATGCCTGCATGAATGACCATTAAGGTAAGGTTTTAGCATGAAGTTGAATCAAGGATGTACATGGTTTTGCCTTGACTTGCCATTTCGCGGCCATTATCATGAAATCAATTGGAGACCTTCCCTGATGACCCTTGATCCTGAAGCCCTGCGCTCTGCCATGCGCGCCTGGTCGGCAGGCGTGACCGTTGTAACTGCCATTCATGAAAATGAACGCCACGGTATGACAGTTAACTCGTTTACGTCCATTTCACTCAACCCGGCCATGATCACGATTTCACTTCAACAGCATACCCGCACGCATGAATTGGTGATGAACTCTCAAGCCTTTGGGTTAACCATCCTTTCTGCAAAACAAACCTGGATCTCAGATTTATTTGCCGGGCGCATGCCTGAAGTGACTGACCGTTTCGAATCGCTCAAAACCGAAACGTTGATTACCGGTTCTCCCCTGATCGTAGGCGGACTCTCCTGTATGGACTGCCGCGTCATCCAAACCTTTGACGCGGGCATGAATACGCTCTTCATTTCAGAAGTGCTGGCTGCCCGCGGTACAGGCAGCGGTGAACCGTTGATTTATCATAACCGCGAGTATTGGAAGTTGTCACATTTGAATGAAAGCGGGTAAATGGAAGCAGGAGATTTGAATGCCTGCTTTGTTCGGAGGGCAGCATGTCAACTCGATTGACCGATTGCGAAAAGCAGATGCTTCTGCATTTGGCGCGCGAAGCCATCGAGGCTGCGGTGCGCGGCAAACCCCTGCCGTCGTTGGATGGTGAAGCGCTTACGCCAACCTTGCGCAAGATCGGCGCCTCTTTTGTCACCCTGACGGTTCATGGAAATTTACGCGGATGCATCGGCGCATTGGAGGCGTATCAACCGTTGGCGCAGGATGTCCGGGAGCATGCGGTGGCAGCGGCATTGCAAGACCCGCGTTTTCCACCCGTGGCTGAAAAAGAATTAAGCCATATCCATATCGAAGTCTCGTATCTGACCGAGCCGCGGGAACTGATCTATTCCGACAGCGCCGACCTGCCCGCAAAATTGCGCCCCAACGTGGATGGCGTCATTCTCAAGCATGGTTTTCGCAAGGCGACCTTTCTGCCGCAGGTTTGGGAGAAGATCCCCAGCCCCGTCGAATTCCTTGAGCAGTTATGTTACAAAATGGGCGAGCGGGGGAATCTCTGGCGGGAGGCAAAATTGCAAGTTTATACATATCAGGTCGAAGAATTTCATGAATTGAATTAAAATGGTTCCATGACCGGCGAACTCAAAGAGCAGAACAACGACACCATTTTTCAAGACGCAATCCATGCCCTGCGCCGAGGCGATAAAGTGCGCGCAA
This sequence comes from Chloroflexota bacterium, assembly GCA_013388795.1. Taxonomy (GTDB): domain Bacteria; phylum Chloroflexota; class Anaerolineae; order Anaerolineales; family Villigracilaceae; genus Villigracilis. The sequence continues at coordinate 6,278 of JACAEP010000186.1, forward strand.
AGGAACTCTTAACCCTTCTGCTCAAAACAGACCAGAACAATGCTGTCTATTGGATCTGGCTGAGCGCCGCCATGGATTCGCAGAAGGAACGCATCTACTGCCTGCAAACCGCGCTCAAACTGGACCCGGAAAATGGCACGGCCAAACGCGGCTTGATCCTGCTTGGAGCCCTTGCCCCCGACCAAACCATTCAACCTTTCCCTATGAACCGCCCGCGCATATGGGAGGAGAAACTTCTCCTTGCGCATGAGAAACCCAAAGAGCGCGGCATCCGTGTTGTGTTGCGGAATCCTATTTTACGGCTTGCCGCTTTAAGCGTGATTGGCATCGGCCTGTGCATTGGGATTTATTTCGGGGTCATCCTGCCGCGCTTTGCCACTGCCGATCTCCCGCCCACCAACACACCGGGACCTTCCCCCACCTTCACCGCCACGCCCACCATTTTTGGCGCAACGGCCATTCCTACCCAGGTCTTTGCCGGGCCAACTCCGCTTTCTGCATTTCTGGCTGAAACCTACACCCCCACGCCGTTATATGTCAACACGCCCCGCTCGGCCGCAGCCATCGACCAATTTCGCATCGCCAAAGAAGCCTACGAAAATGGCGATTGGGATGGGTTCATTGACAACATGCTTTTGCTCGAACCCCTCGAACCCGAATCGGCAGACATTCCCTATTACATCGGCGAAGCCTATCGCTTCAAAGGCGAGAACAACCGCGCCGAAAATTACTACAACAAAGCCATCAACATTGACCCGAATTTTGGGCCGCCCTATTTGGGGTTGGCGCGCATCGAATTGGCAGACAACCCGAATTCCCGCCGCGTCGAAGAATACTTCAAAGAGGCGATTGAACGTGACCCGAACTTTGGCGAAGTCTATCTTGAGCGCGCGCGTTATCTGATCGACCGCGGCGACATCGAAGATGCGCTCGAAGACCTCGAACTTGCCGAAAGAATCCTGCCCGGCTCGCCAGAGGTTTACCTTGCGTATGCCAGCGCCTATTTAGCGCAAAATGACCGTAAGAAGGCATTAGAATTCGCCCAAAAGGCATACGCTGCCGACATTCTCAACATGCCCACCTATAAACTACTGGGCGATCTCTATATTGACAACGAAGACTACCTCAACGCCGCCGAAGCCCTGCGGTTGTATACCACCTACCAGCCTGAAGACGCCAGCGGTTTTGGCAAACTGGGGCAAGCCTACTATTATCTCGGCGAATATCAAAACGCCATCAACGCCATCACCAGCGGCGAGAACCTTAACCGCCGCGGCATGTTGCCATACATCGGCTATCGCGGCCTGTCACACCTTGCGCTTGGCGAGATGGAAGCCGCCGAAGACGATCTTGCTGATGCCGTCGATGAAGAGGCCGACAATTACGATATCCGCCTGGGGTATGCCAAAGCCCTGTATGGCGTGGGTAAATTTGGCTCGGCATTCTTACAGATCGAAGCCGTGCGCGCGCTGGCTGATACAGATGAAGAAAAGGCGCTTGAACTCTACTGGCGCGCAAAAATTCAGGAAAAACGCGAAGACATCCGCGATGCCATCAAATCGTGGCAGGATTTGCTCAAGCTGGATGAAGATGTAATGACGCCTGAAATGCGCCAAGAAGCGCAGGCGCGACTGAATGAACTCGTTCCGCCGACCATCACCCCAACCGCGACTCGCACCCCGCGCGGCGGCGCTTCCACATCCACGCCGAAGCCTGCTTCGGCCACACCCAAACCGGGCGCCACGCCCACGCGGACTCCAACGCCTGCTAAAACACCATCTGCAACGCCAACCCCGTGAGCGAGGGACAAGCAACGATAAAACAGGCAGCCTGCCAAGCCTGCCTGTTTTTGCATCTCCCGTTTTCTTAATTCTCGCCCCTCGTTCCTTTTACTTAAGCTTTCCTGCAAACCTCACACGGACACAACTTTCTCAGATAGTGCCAGTTATAAATGCCGTAATCATGCCCATCCTCCCAGACGATGGTCAGCGCGTAGGAGCCGGTGGCTACCACATTGGCAATGCGTGTGGATGAATTATCTCCCATCACTTTGGTGAACACCCCGGCGTCCGGTTCAGATTTCATGTTCTCATGTCCGCCGCGGCAGGAGGCGCACGGGCATGCCGCCCGCAATAATCCAAATGGATAGACGCTGACATGCCCGCTATCCCATTGAATGGTGAATTCGCGCTTGCTTTTGTTGGCGGTAATTCCGGTTGGTTTTTCGGTCATTTTGGTTTCCTTTATGTATATGTGGGGGCGGCTTTTACAGCCGCCCTTGGTGATTGAAGTCACTCACCTTACGCGGTTTATGCCTTTCAGTCAGGCTCCAATCTCAATTTGACCGCTGACCGCAGATGACTGGCTCAAGAGCAAGAACAGCGGTCTGCCGTCTGCAGTCAAAACGCAAGAAAAACGCAGACGTGTGTTATACGGTAAGAAATCAGAGAAGATGTTACGGTTCGGGCACAACGGAGAGAAAATCGGCGGCAGCCCAACCGGCGCGGGTATCGTCGTAGGATGCAACCAAATACCACCAGGTGTAACCATCTGCCTCCTGAGGACCATCTTTGACGAGAAAGACTTCCGATTCGCCGCCGAGGAATACGGTTTCGGTGTTCAGCCCGGGCGCCGAGCGGATGCGCAGCCCGTCTGTGCCGACTTCGCTGATCTGCACATAGCCGTTGATGTGGATGGTGGTTGGGTCTACGGTGGGAGAGGCGTAAGGGTCGAGAGTGAGCGTGGCAGATGCGGCGGGGGTATGGGTTGGGGCGGGGATCATGGTCAGGTCGGCTGGGGCAAACCCAACTTCGGGAGAGAAGCGCGGAGAGGTCCAGCCGATGAGGATGAGTGTGATCAGAATCAACATCGCGGCGGTGATGAATGCGCCAGCGATCACGAAACGATTCAAGTAGGGTCTTAAGTCCATGTTATCTTTGCGGGGTTTTGAGCAAGTATAAAGCGTTTTTGGGCATTAACACTTTGAGCGCGCGGCGCTTGACCTTGATCTCCGCTTTGTGACCGCCGAGCATGGGGTCGCCATCCACTTGAATAGAAAAGTTCGCATCAGACTCGATGGTGACATGCTTGAAAGAAATACAGCGCGCTTGCTCGGAGGCGAGGTGTTTGCCGGAGACCAATTCGTAGAAATGACGAAAGGCATCCGCGACGTTATCACCGCTTAGCAGCCAGAGTTCCATTTCGCCGTCGTCCAGCAGCGCGTTGGGTGAGATGAGCGACATGCCGCCTGCGTAATGCCGAATGTTGGATGCCACTGCAACGAGAATTCTTCCTTCGACCAAACTGCCTTCGGCGTGGACGCGTAAATCAAGACCCTGCCAGAAGGCGGCTTCCCACACAGTGGTGACAAAAAAATGCGGCACAGAAATATGCTTAAAAATGCGCGGACGCGGCTCAATCTTGTGGATGGTGTGCGCATCCAACCCGATACCTGCCCACAAAAGGAAAGGATGATCGTTGCAATCGCCTACATCCACATATTGCGGTTCGACGTTTGCAAGTAGTATGGCGTTCTCGCGCAGGTTTCCGGGCTGCCACCAACTAAACGGTTTTTGCCCCTGCTCCAATGCCCAGACGTTCGTTGTCCCAGCGGGCAGAACAGCGAGCGCGGTTTCGGTGTGTACCAATCCGCTGGCGACCTGACCGACCGTGCCATCGCCGCCAATGGCAAAGACGGCGTCATATTTTTCCTGCGCGGCTTGGTGCGCAGTCTGTGTCGCGTGCGTTCCGCTCAAGGTTTCGGCGATGTCTATCTTCCAGCCAGCATCTTGCAGTGGCTTGATGATTCCACGCACATAACGGCGGACCGGAAAACGCCCGGCGGCGGGGTTGTAGAGGAGAAGTCCCTTGCGCATGGCAGGGATTATAGCAGGTGGGGGGTAGTGAGCAGTAAGCAGTA
>JACAEP010000147.1 GCA_013388795.1 Chloroflexota bacterium
ATTACACCCTCAACGAGAGCGGCGGACCGGCAGGATACAACCAGACAGGCCTGACCTGTTCTGGCGCTGCAGACACAAATCCCGCTGACGGACTCACCGTCGCCTTTGGCGAAACGGTCACCTGCACATTCACGAATAACGACATCGCTCCAACCCTCACGCTCGTGAAAAATGTGACCAACGACGACGGCGGCACGAATGGAATTGGCGACTGGACATTGAGCGCCACCGGCCCTTCCACCATCAGCGGCGTAACCAGCGCGGGGACCGTCACCAATGCGAGTGTGGACGCAGGTTCATACACTCTCAGCGAGACTGTCATTACTGGATATACCCAAACTGCCATCACCTGCACCGGCAATGATGCCAATGGCGCAGATGGGCTCGACCTTGACCCCGGTGAGAACGTCACCTGCACTTTCTTCAATGACGACATTGGCGCAACCCTGACCCTGCTTAAAGACGTGACCAACGACAATATCGGCACTGCTGTCGACTCGGATTGGACGCTGACCGCGACAGGACCCACCACAATCAGCGGCGTGGAGGGCGCTCCAGCCGTCACTGGAGCAGGCGTGAACGCGGGCAACTACACCCTGACTGAAAGCGGACCGGCAAATTACACCCAAACCGCCATCACCTGCACCGGGAGCGACCCTGACGGAAGCGACGGATTGACCCTGACATTGGGCGAAGTTGTCGCCTGTACTTTCTTCAACGATGATGACATCCCGGTTTTACTCGTTCCAAACATCAATTCAAATCCCGATACTGGAGATGCAACCATCGCCGAGAATGAAATGATCTTAAACACGGTCGGCATCACCCAGATTACAGTCGGGTTCAATTGGGACGCAGATAACCCAGCCGGCGCCAGCGGGACGGATGATGTTGACAACCCAAATAACTACATCCTGCTTTATTCGGCAACTGGCTCATTCAATACGCCATCGTGCGCGGTTGTAGCCGCAGGCGGCGTGGTTGCGCCTGATATTCGAATCCCGATCACATCGGTAAATTACAGCAACAGCGGCGGTTCTTTCATCGCCACGCTCAACCTCAGCGCTGCGTTGACCAACGCCGGGTATTACCGCCTCTTCGTGTGCGGAACCACATCTATTGTGCTTGCCGCAGACCCCACCATTGCGCTCTCCGGCAATGGAGCAGCCGCCGGCACCGACTTCATCCGCAACTTCCAAATCATCCCCTCCTCCACCGCAGGCGGCGGCTCAGCAAATGATGACGAACCCAATCTCACCATCGCCGCGCTGCCCGCTACAGGCTTCGCTCCGAACCGCGTCACCATCCTGCCGGAGCAACCCGCCGAACTGACCTACTCCGAACTCGGTGATGTATGGATGGAGATCCCAGCTCTTGACATCAAGACCAGTATTGTCGGTGTTCCGCAAACAGCCGATGGTGAATGGGATGTCACTTGGCTTGCCGATAATGTTGGCTGGCTCAACGGCACAGCCTTCCCCACCTGGGAGGGGAATTCCGTTCTCACCGCCCACGTCACCAAGTCCAACGGATTGAACGGTCCGTTCGCGAATTTGAAGAAACTCAAATATGGCGATCAGATCATCATCCATGTCTCCGGTGAAAAATATATCTTCGAAGTCCGCAACTCACGGCTCTCGCGCCCCTACGCCACCAGCTTCGCCTTCGAAGATCTTGAAGAACACTCCTATCTGACCCTCATCACCTGCCAGTATTACCTGCCCAAGAGTGATACGTACTTCTACCGCAGGGTCGTGCGCGCTGTACTAGTCAGCGTCGAAAACGAATAATCCATCGCTTCAACATCAAAGCAAACTTCCGAAGTCCTTGCGGCTTCGGAAGTTTTTATACAAGCGCGGGTATAATTCAGTGCATGTCTTCCTGGATTGGCAAACCTCTCGGCAATGTAACCATCGGCAGCCTTATTGCGCGCGGCGGCATGGCAGAAGTGTATCATGGCGACCACACCACCTTAAACCGTCAAGTGGCCGTCAAGATCATGCGCGACCATGTGGAAGAAGACCCCGATTCGCGCGCGCGATTTGCCCGCGAGGCGCGCGTTGTGGCCAGTCTTGACCACCCCAACATTATCCAAATCTTCGACTACACCCTGGTGGACGGACGCCCCTGTATCGTAATGGAACTAATCAACGGCGCGCCGCTCAGCAGCTATTTGAAAGCCCTGCAAAAACGCGGTGAAAAACTTCCCCCTGAAACCATTGCCAAACTGCTTGGCGTCATTGCTTCAGCAATGGACTACGCCCATGAACGCAATATCGTTCACCGCGACATCAAACCCGCCAACATTCTGCTTCGTTCAAAAAGTGAAACCATTGATCTGGAACAGCCGCTGCCAGAAGATACGGAACCGGTTCTGACCGACTTTGGGCTGGTGCGTCTGCTCGATTCCACCACCCAAACCTCAACCGGAACAGTCTCCGGGACACCCTCCTATATGAGCCCCGAGCAAGCCCGCGGCGACAAGGTGGATCGCCGCACCGACATCTACTCCCTTGGCGTTGTGCTGTATGAGATGATCACAGGGGTTGTCCCTTTTGACGCCGAATCCTCCTTCGGCGTTTTGATGAAACACCTTAACGATCCCCCGCCTCCCATCCCCAACATCCCCGCAGACATGCAAGCGGTCATCCACCGCGCGCTTGCCAAAGACCCCGCCGACCGTTTTGAAACAGCGGGAGAACTGGCGCATGAATTCAAAGCCGTATTGGAGGGCAAACCAATCTCCAAATTAACCGCCAGGGTAGGCGAAGAACAAAAAGAAACAGCGGCGCCCCAAAAATCCCCAGCGTCCCCCAATTGGGTTTTCATTGCAAGCATCATCCTGGCTTTTGCTGTGATCATCACTGCCGGAGCCTGGCTGTTGCGCCCATCTGCCATGCAAACCGTTCAAGACCCCAACCAGCCCGTTGGCCGCATCACCTTTGACGATTTCAATTATCAATTGGATCAGGTCACCCTCAACATCAACACCTTACCCCTGCCCAACCCTGGCTCGCATTACGAAGCCTGGCTGGTTTCTTCACAGGGAGGCCGCAGGAACATCGGCATCATCCAGTTCGATGGAACAAATGGGCAGTTGGAATATCTCAATCCCGGCGGGAATAATCTGCTTGCTGGGTATGACCAGATCGAGATCACGCTTGAACCGAATGACGATCCCGACCCCGCCCAGCCCAGTGGCGCAATCATCGCTTCATCGGTTTTCCCGCCCATCGCGCTTGGAGAAGTGCGTCACCTTTTAGTTTCAATCGGCACTACTCCAGACGGCGCGCCATTGCTTCAAGGACTATGGACAGCCATCGATCAAGTGGATACGTCGGTGGCGGAATTGGGGGATGCATTTCTAAAAGCAGACGAAAAGAAAATGCGCGCCAAGATCGAAGAGATCATTAACCAGATCGCAGGAAAAGGAAAAACAGACCTTTATAAAGATTGGAACGGTGACGGAGAGGTTGGCGATTTCACAGATGGCTTTGGAATTCTCCCCAACGGGGTGAAGGCGGGCTACATTCCACAAACGCTGGACGTCCTCCGGCTTGCGATCGAGTCGCCCGACTCAACGCGGAATATTCGCGAAAACGGCGACAAATTAAGGGTCTGCATTCGCAATATTGAAGAGTCCAGCAAACAAGTTCTGGACCTGGCATTAAGTTTACAACACATGCCATTTGGCTCAGATATGGAAGCCCTGATCGCCAAAATGAAACAACACTCCAATTTTATGCTTTACGGGAAAGACGCAGACCAAAATGGACGCATCGAAGCCATTCCATCCGAATGCGGCGCGGACCAAATGTATGATATTGGCTATGCGCTTGCCGAGATGCCTTTATTGCTCGGACCCAATCGTCTCCCGCCCTCGTCCGGAGCATTACCGGGCGCAAATCTCCCGTAACTTATTAAACACAAGAAAACAACTCACCCCAAAACAATTTCGGGGTGAGTTGTTTTCTTGTGTTTAATAAGTTACGGGGCGAACTGGAAAGCTTTTCCTGAGATCGCCATATACACGCCCACCGCGCCATTGACACAAGCCGCAAGCAGACCAAGCCCGCACAAAACCATGCCGATGATCGCAAGCGTCTTCTGTGAAGGGTCTTTCATCCCAAGGAAACCAAGGACAATACCAACGATGCTCAACGGTACGCCGCAGATGGGCAAAAACCAGGCACACAAGTTGATCACACCAAGGACGAGAGAGGCGATGGCCATCATCCGTTCATTCCCGCCAGAAGCGGGAGCCGGGGAAGGCGAAGGCGAATAGGGTTGGGACTCCATAATTAATTGCATTCTCCTTATTTAAGTTTTAACGATTCTACTCCAATACAGGGCGAAGGCTATCCATCGAAAGTCCTATCCGTAATTTTCAGCGCCTCATCCAAAACCTCGAAACCTTCCTTTAACTCCCTTTCTGTGATGATTAGCGGCGGGATGATCAAAACCGTATGCCAATGTGTATATAAGAACAAGCCGTGGTCAAGGCAGTACTTCCTCAACGCGATCATTTCCGGCGACGTTCCATTCCACGGCGCAAGCGGCTCCTTCGTCTTTCGATCTTTAACCAACTCAAGGATGCCAAACAGACCGATACTCCGCGCCTCCCCCACAGAGGGATGCGCTTCACCCAAATCAGACAACATGCGCCTCAACACCGCGCCCATGCCTGCCGCGCGCTCCACAACCTGATCCTCCCTCATGGCTTGAATGTTCGCCACCGCGGCTGCCAATGAAATGGGGTGCGATGTATAGGTCAACCCGCTCTCAAAAGCATGGTCATCAAATGCCGCCGCGATCTCAGGCTTCATCGCCACCGCCCCGAGCGGCGCATACGCAGACGTAAGACCCTTTGCCATCGTAATCATATCCGGCAGCACGTTCCAATGTTCGATGGCAAACCACCTGCCCGTGCGCCCAAAACCGCTCATCACTTCATCTGCGATCATCAAAATGCCGTATTTATCGCAAAGTGTGCGCACCCCTTGCATATACCCATCTGGCGGGATGATAATCCCATTGGTGCCCGTCACAGACTCCATCAGGATCGCCGCAATCGACTCTGGACCTTCATACAAGATGATCTCCTCCAAATGGTTGACATAATCCTGCGCGAATTCCGCTTCGGAAATATTGGGATTCGTGCGATGAAAGGTCGAGCGATAACGATAGGGGTCAAGAAAATGCGCCACGCCTGTCATCAAATTCGGTTCCCATGCCACACGGCGCGGGTCGCCAGTTACAGCCATGGCTCCGGCCGTTGCGCCGTGATAGGAACGATACCGCGCAAGAATTTTATGACGCTTTGTAAAACCACGCGCCAGCTTGATGGCATTCTCATTTGCATCCGCGCCGCCGAGCGTAAACAACACCTTGCTCAAGGCTTTATGGGGCGTCACAGAAGCGACCGCCCGGCTTGCCAACGCCCGGATCCTGGTTGTCATCCCCGGAGCCGCATAGGGCAATTCTGCCGCCTGCTCCTGCATGGCTTTTATGATACGCGCATCGCCATGCCCCATATTGACACACATGGTCATCGAATTGAAATCGAGGTAACGTTTATCGTCCACATCCCAGAAATACACGCCTTTGGCGCGTTTTACGGCAATCGGATTGACTTTGGCTTGCGCAGACCACGTCCAGAAAACGTGTTCCTTTGAAAGCGGTAGAATTTCATTATCAGGAAGATCGAACATGGAATGTCCTTTTCATTTTTGATTTACTCACATGTCAAATTATAATCGCCTCCTCATGAGCGCATTTCCCTACAAGCGTATTGTTGTCATTGGCACAACATCTTCAGGCAAATCCACACTGGCAAAACGGCTTGCCGATGGATTCGGCTTCGACTTCATTGAATTGGATGCCCTGCACTGGGAGCAAAACTGGAAGGTTGCGGAAAAAGAGATATTCCGCGAACGAGCCCGCGCAGCCACACAAGTGGAGAGTTGGGTGGCTGCCGGAAATTACAGCCAAGTCCGCGATATTGTCTGGAGCCGCGCTGAACTGATCATCTGGCTCGATTATCCCTTTCATATTGTCCTTTGGCGGCTGCTCACTCGCACCATCCGCCGAGGCATCACCCAGGAACGATTATGGAATGGGAATCGGGAAAAGGTATGGTGGCACTTAAGAATATGGTCGGAAGACTCGCTGATCCACTGGCTGTTTAAGACCTACTGGCGCAGAAAACGGGAAATTCCAAAACTGCTCTCCTTGCCAGAACACAATCATCTGCGGCATCTACACTTCAAACATCCACATGAAGCGGAAGCATGGCTGACAAACTTATCATCGTCTCCAGAAAAAAAATTGAAAACTTCCTAGAAAGGTCACGCCTAGCGCAAAAATCCCCCACGCAGGTGAAAACTCGCCGCGTGCAAGCAGGAACAAGGCTTCAATCACAAATCCCATCAATGCCAGCAGGCTGATGCGCAGGACATGGCGGCGCGTTCTGCCGGGAATATCCTCTCTGGCAGGCAGGAGTTTGAGTGTTCGTTCGAACTCAGAAAGATTCCAAGCCAGCAAGGCAAAGATGACGCCATTGAACATCCAGCCGTTGCCAAGCTCGAACCAAATACCAAATGCTGCCAACAACAAGGCTGCCAAAACTGCAAGCGATGGAACCCATCTCCATTTGCGCCAAATTGCCAAAAGCCAGCATACTCCAAATAAAATGATCCATGCTGAAATAGTTTCATTTCCGGCATTACGATACCCCCACGCCAAAGAACCGGTTGAGATCGCAATACAGGCAAGCAACGCAATAAGCAACAAGTTTCCTCCGATAAATTGTACCATCTGCATGCGCCTCGACCAGAGATGATATACTCCCGGTATGCCTCAAGAGAGGACATCCGCGCGAACGATGGAAGATTGTTCAGGAAGCCTGCATCCGAAAGCAGGTGAAGGAATAAAACGATTCAATCAAAGGGAATTCTTTGAGGCGCATGAAGAACTGGAAACCGCGTGGAAGGAAGAAAACGGCTCAATCCGGGACCTGTACCGGGGAATTCTCCAGGTGGCTGTGACCTATCTCCATATTCTCCGAGGTAATTATGAAGGCGCAGTCAAAGTGTACGGGCGCAGTCAAAAATGGACCCGGAATTGGGCGGATGTCTGCCGGGGCGTTAATGTCAGAAAGATTCGCGAAGACGCGCAAACTGTCATGCAGGAAGTACTCCGACTCGGCAAAGAACGTATTTTTGAATTTGACATTTCCCTTTTCAAACCGATCCAATGGACCGAGCGGCGGCAGTGGTTCTGTGATCGCTGTGGGGATCAGATGTACGAAACGAATTGTAAAGTAATCTGCCCCAATTGCGGAAACCGCTTTGATTGCTCTGACTTGAATTTATATTTTGATTGAGTCTGCATGGATTTTAATAATAAGATCGCCCTCATCACCGGTTCCGGGCGTGGAATTGGAAAAGCCATTGCCCTGCATTTCGCCAGGCACGGCGCGGACGTGATCATCAACTTCTTTCGCAACCGCGCCCCCTCCGAAGAGACCGCCCGCGAAATCGAAAAACTCGGCCGGCGCTCCTTGCGCACTTAGAACTCCGTCATTGCAGCCGCGGGTCTTCCGCG
>JACAEP010000019.1 GCA_013388795.1 Chloroflexota bacterium
CTGCGCCGTTTGGCGGACGCTCTGGAAGCGGGGGAACCCTTCCGCATTCAGGTGGCGGGCAAGCGGGTGTATATTCCCGCCGATGCACAGATCAGCGTCGAGCATGAGCGCGCTGGCGGTGACCGGTCCGCTCGGACCGCACAACGCGAACAATATCAAATATTTTGAAACGCTCAAAGACTTGCTTAAACAGTTGGGCTTGCAAGGTTCTGCTCATTTTCTTGCCGAACTTTATGATGGATTTTTACCCGATGAAGTCATCGCCGATTTTTATCGCATCGCAGACGCGCTCTTCTTCCCCAGCCGCGAAGAAGGCTTTGGCATTCCGCTCATCGAAGCCGCCTTTAGTCACCTGCCCGCTTTTTGCGCCAATATTCCGCCGCTGCGAAAATTAGGGTTGAGCGACGCTCAATTCTTTTCGCCCGATGAAGACCCCGCTCTTGTCGCAAGCATGATTGTGGATTATTTTCAAACGTCCATGCCTGCGCGGCTTGCCATGCGGGCGCGCGCATCCTTCCGTTGGGAGGCGATCTATCACCAACACATCGCGCCGTTGCTCTAAAGTTTTACAGTAGGAGATTGCCATGCAAAGACATTCCGACTTCACGCCCATTCACACCATCCTTGTCCCTCTCATTTATGATGGACCCGGTTTGCATGCCCTCGATGCCGCCCGCCAATTCGACGCCGAAATCACCCTGGTGGGCGTGGTTGTGGTGCCAGAGAGGCAGTCACTCAGCACGGGCGCGGCGGCAGCGCGCGCCTTGCGCCGCACCTTGCGTATGTACGGAAAAGACAAACGCATCATCAGCAAGACTCAGATCATCGTCGCGCATCATCCCTGGGAGGAGCTTTCAAACCTTATTCAGGATGAAAAACCGGATCTGCTTTGTCTTGAGTTTGATTCACATCTCAGGGCTTTAAGCGTCACTGCCAGTGAGGTGCTCGCCCGCCCGCCCTGCGACGTGGCTCTGGTGCGCGGAAAAATCTCCAGTAAACCGAAACAAGTTCTGGTTCCGGTAAGAGGCGGGCCACATGCCGAGCTGGCAGTGCGCGTGGGCTTGGGGTTACATCCCAAAGGCGTCACATCCCTGCACATCCGCAGACCCGAAGACCCCGAAGCCGGAACCGATGCGCCCTTCAAACCGTTGGAGCGCGTGCTGTATCAAATTCCCGAAGTGCAGAAAAAGTTTGAAGTGACAGAAGACGCGGCGCAGGTGATCTTGAATTACGCCAAAAAATCGGATGTGGTCATTCTGGGCACGACCATTCAACCTATTACCAGTTCTGTTTCGCTGGGTCCCGTGGCAGACCGTCTCTTGCGTGAAGCCCCATGCGCTGTGATCGCCGTCAAAAGCGGGCGCCCCATGCCGCAGATCAAGTTTGATGAAACCCTGGGGTTTGAAGCCATCTCGATTCTGGTGGATAAATGGTTTGCTGAAAACACCTTTCATGCTGATGAGTTTAGCAATCTGCGCGAGATGGTGGATTTGAAGAAGCAGCAAGGCGCAACCATCAGCCTGGCCTTGCCCGCTCTTAATGAAGAGGAGACGGTTGGTCGAGTGATCCGCACGATGAAAAAAGAATTGATGCGGCGTTTTCCGCTGTTGGATGAGATCGTGCTGATCGATTCAAATTCGACCGACCGCACGCGCGAGATTGCGAAGAAAGAAGGCGTGCCTGTTTATATCCATCAGGAATTACTGCCAACAATGGAACCCCGCAGCGGAAAAGGCGAAGCCCTTTGGAAGAGTTTGCTGGTCACCAAAGGCGACATCATTGTGTGGATTGATACCGACATCGTCAACATTCATCCGCGTTTTGTGTACGGCATCATTGGTCCGCTGCTCATCAATCCGCAAATTCAGCTGGTGAAGGGCTTTTATCGCAGGCCGTTGAGAGTGGGTCAAAAAATGCAGGCGGGCGGAGGCGGGCGTGTCACCGAGTTGACGGCGCGCCCGTTGTTGAATTTGTTTTACCCGGAACTTTCCGGCGTGGTCCAGCCGCTTTCCGGCGAATACGCTGGCAGGCGCAAGGCGCTGGAACAAGCCACGTTCTATTCCGGCTATGGCGTGGAGACGGGTTTGTTGATAGATATCTTCGAGAAATTCCATTTGGACTCCATCGCCCAGGTGGACTTGCTCGAGCGCATCCATCACAACCAGCATTTGGAGGCGTTGAGCAAAATGTCTTTCGCCATTATCCAGACTGTCATCCGCAAATTGGAGAAGCGCTTCGGGCGCGCCGTGTTGGAGGATGTGAACCGCTCGATGAAAATGATCCGCCACGACAACAAGGGTTATTTCCTCGACGTGGAACAGATCGCCGAACATGAACGTCCGCCGATGATCGAAGTGCCAGAGTACTTAAAAAAACAGGAAACGCTAAATGATGCGCGAACGAGTCAGTGATTTGAAAATCACTGACTCGTATCGCTTTAAAGGGGAATTAATCTTAAGAAAAAAAGCTCATGGTATATAGGCATGGTACTACACCACGAGAACAACGCCATGACAACAAATATTCTCCTTTTCATTGCTGGGCTTATCACATTGATCGTGGGCGCCGACCTGTTGGTACGCGGCGCATCGCGTCTCGCGGCGGCATTTGGCGTTGCGCCGCTCGTCATTGGATTGACCATCGTTGCCATAGGCACTGCCTCGCCAGAAATTGCAGTCTCTCTTCAAGCAGCTGTGGCCGGTCAGGGCGATTTGACGTTAGGCAACGTCCTTGGCTCGAATATCTTCAATATTCTTGTCATTCTTGGCATAACAGCCATCGTTACGCCCATTGCCATTGCCGAACAGCTCATCCGTAAAGATGCGCCTATTGTGTTGGGTATCTCCTTGCTGACCTTTGCGCTTGCATTCGATGGCAATCTCAGCTGGCAAGATGGCGCAATTCTTTTGCTCGGTCTGGTCATTTATATGGCATTTGCAATACATCAAAGCAGGCTCGAAAGCAAAAAGGTTCAAAAGGAATACGCTGAAGAATTTGCAATTACGGAAAAGAGGACGCTGCGCAGCAGTAGTATCAATCTTGGTTTCATCCTGGCTGGGCTGGCGCTGTTGGTTCTTGGCTCGAACTGGCTGGTCGACTCTGCCACGCAGATCGCCAAATCTCTGGGTGTAAGCGAATTGGTGATCGGCCTGACCATTGTGGCTGCGGGAACGTCCCTGCCGGAAGTGGCAACTTCGGTAATGGCGGCAATCAAAGGCGAAAGCGACATTGCCGTCGGCAATGCAGTCGGCAGCAATATCTTCAACCTGCTTGGTGTATTGGGCATTGGCGCAATCGCCGCCCCGGATGGAATATCCGTCGCAAGCCGCGCTTTGTACTTTGACCTGCCCGTCATGATCTTCGTGGCATTGGTAACACTGCCCGTTTTTTATATTGATAGCCGCATCTCGCGCTTTGAAGGAGGGTTGCTCCTGTCGTATTACGCCATCTATATGGTATACATCATTTTACGGGCTGCTGAAAGTTCTGCGCTGCCTGGCTTTGCCATATTCATTTCAATTTTTATTCCAGTTACGTTTTTTGTCCTGTCAGTCGCTGCATTTCGTTCCAAGCGCGCCAGAAAAAGTCGATGAAGGTTCCGGAGAATGGTCCTGCATATATTTTTTAGACCAATTAAAAACTCAAGTCGCGACCTAGCGTGAATTGAACGACGCGGCCAAGACGAAAAGAGCAACTTTCAATTCAAAACCGCGAGCGGTCACGGCGTGGATGTGTTTTGGCAACAAGCGTTCGATCAAACTGCCAGTCGCTTCAATCACCTTGCGACAATAGGAGAGCAGATAGGCGAACCAATAAGGCAAGGTTCGATGCGAATTATTCTTGCGTAATGGCAGCGGATTGAGATTGGCGTCCGGCATCATATCTTCCAAAGTGTAGTCGTTGTAGGCTTTGTCTCCTGTGAACAGCGCTTCTTCGGGCAAGTCGAACTGGTACATTTTCAAGGCTCGGGGTTGCTCCACGAACCGGGTGTCAGAAAGAATTCCACAGGTTGACCACTGCCTGTCACCATGAGATGGAGTTTAGTCCATAAAAATAGCGTTTCTTGCTGGACTGGTAGCCGCGCCAGACTTCTCTGCGATAGCGCCGGGAACGTGGAATCCGATAGTTATCACAAGCTGCCACTGGAAAACTGTCTACCATGTAGATACTTCCTTCCAGTCTACCGCCAAAAGATTGAACACGGTCAGGAACAACTCCGCAATCCGATGCTGGCGACGGTTGAAGCGGCTCGTGTCCAGCATGCTTGGAATATAACCTTGCTCTTTCAAAAACGTTCGCGCCCGTTCCATGTTGCCGCCAAAGAAGGCGGCTGCCACGATCGAAGCCGTCATGACTTCCGCATCACTCATCTTGCATTGTGAATCTTTATGATGATGAAGACCTTTCAAAATATCATCACAAACGCAAAATATGGCTACAATTTGGCTGCCCATGAGGGCCTCGGCTCCGTTTTGGTGTGGTCACCGCAACTGTAGCAGAGTCCCTCTGGGACTTCCATCTCAAGGCAGCAACTTAGGTTAAGTTGTCAAATCCAAACGGGCGGGAAAAGGTTGTCAGCAGACTTCGTCACGGACTCACGGACGGGAACGGATTTCGAAAATTCATCCTTGCCCTTCGGTAGGAGAAGGTGGTGGCTGAGATGGGATTGAGGACTGTCAGATTCAGAAATGATGAGGTGATGAAAAGTCTGCTTGCGGTGGTGGGGAAGATCAAGGAACAGTTGTAAAATATGACCGATGAGATTGGAAAGATGACACCCGCAACAAAAGACCGCGAAAACCTCTGGGCAAGTATTGCGCCTTTGCGGCCCGTCGTAACGAGCGTGAATACAACGCGGCGGTCAGACGGCTTCCTTAAACACTACACGCCGGTTTGTATCCCGGCGTGTACCCCAACCGCAGTGGCATTCCCCTCCGGTCCGCCATTGCGCCAGTAAACTTGATTATTCAAGGAGCATTTTCAGGAATTCGGGCGCCAAGGCAGGGTCGAAGCGCCTGCCAGACTCTTCACGGATGTACGTCAACGCTTCTTTTTTGGCCCATGCGCGCCGATATGGGCGATTAGAAGTCAATGCGTCGTAAACATCCGCAAATGCAAAGATGCGCGCCGCAAGGGGAATATTCTCACCAGCGAGACCATCCGGATACCCCGAACCATCCCACTTTTCGTGATGCGAACGTGGAATATGGAGCGCGGATTCTGATAGCGGGATTTCTTTGAGCATGTCAATTGCGCATAACGTGTGCTGCTGCATCACATCCCATTCCTCTTTTGTAAGGCGATCGGGTTTTAATAAAATACTATCCGGAATGGCGATCTTGCCTATGTCGTGTGCCTGAGCGCCTCTGCGAATATTCACAAGGTCCGCCTCTGGCGCTCCCAGCCGGCGGGCCAGATTCAAGGTCAGGTCAGTCACACGGCGGGTGTGTTCTTCTGTTTCGAAGTCGCGCAGATACAAACAGCGAGACCACCCTTCAATAATCTTTTCAATCGCAATCGGCAGGTTGGCAATCGTGCGTGAAAGGTCTCTGTATTTGTTCACATTCCAGATGAAAAGAACAAGATGTTTGTCAAGCGTGGGAATTAAGCGGAACTCATACCAGTTGACCTTGCCTGAATCCAGGGAGAGCATACTTTCGAACATGGTAAACCGGCCGCTTTGCCGGAATTTTTCAATGGTAAAGTTGTATTTGCGCCTCACCCCAACCGGCAAGACTTGCTGAATAGACACCGGCTTTGATGGACTGCGAATATTCAGCAAGAATGCGTTGCGAGTTTTGCAATGCGCGATGCTGCCATCTTCGTTCAATAAGAAAAGCAGGTCTTCTACTTCCTGTAGAAGACCTGTGAGCCTCAAATCATTGTCTGTCATGTGGCAAAATGGAAGATGATATTCAGGCTGGCGCGGGGTCTCTTGAAGATAGATTTGATTCATGCTCACACATCTTGGAAAACGCTTTAATCGGTTCCAGAGAAAGCGCCATACACTTTTCTAGCCAGATCAGAGAGAGTGTCTGCGCGGGTGGATGCGATCAATGCATTCTCTTCGGGGGTGAGGGCGAAGGTCTCACCGAGGTAACCTTTTCGCAAAGCTTCTTGCGGGTCTTTTAACAACATATCGCAGAATTGCCGGTTGACGACTGCGGCGGCAAATACACGGTTTAACCCTTTTGAGCGGACAGCCTGATTAGCTCTTGGCATGGGGCGGTTGTTTATCAAGTCAGCAATCATGATTGGACCTCACTGGGGGGTGGGTTTGTAGGAAAAGCGAACAGCCAGCACGCGCCTATCGCGATAAAGACATCTCCGGCGCTAAAGGCCGCTTGGTATGGCAGCCAGGCTGGGGGTAGGAAACGATCCGCAAGCCATTCGAAGCGTGTCAGCTCTGGAGGCAGGAGGACGTCCTTGGCGCCGAATAACGTCCCCGGGGGGTAATCCTGCATGTTCAGTTGTGGAAACAACCGGCTGGCGGTTTGCGGACTGATCGGCATGTAACCGCCGTTGGACGCCATCACTAAAAAATTCATCGCCGCGCCTGCCAGCAAAACCTTCATTCCGCGCTGCGAGCGGTTTAAGAATGCAAATGCCAGAAGGATGAGTTGAGAGGCGATGATGGGGAATTCGGCGGATTGTTCCCAAGCTTGCAGGAGCAATGCCACAGGAACAACCCACACGTATTGAAGGGCAGGCGCCTCATACCGGGCCCGGTGGCGGGCAGCCGCGCCCAAGCCAACCGCCACCCCGAGGGCGATTCCGGTGAGCAGGATCATTTATTGATTAATGAGGACCAATTCCGCCGGCGTCGCTGGGAGCGCCTGCGCCGATGACCAACATGACAAGTGTTGCAACGGCTAAAGCCAATTGAATGTGTTGGCGGTTGATCTTGCTGGTATAGTGGGTAAAAATCGCAAACGATTTATTCATGGGAGCATCCTTTCTTGATCTCAGTTGGAAACGATGCGCCAAGAATAAGCCCTGCCGGGCTTCAAAGCAGGCTCCAAAACTGACGTCCCCCGGCGGAAGCGCAAGGCATTACGATATTAGTTTACGGTACAACGCGTCGGTTTCTGGCGAAGGCGATACAGAGAGTTGTTTACGCAGGGCAGTTTTGCAGGCTTCATAGGTCTGAATGACGCCTGCCTTGCTCGCGGAGCGATGATAGACCTGCATAAGCAGGCGGTATGCCGCCTCGTAAAAAGGTTGGTACTGGATGGCCCGTTGGCACAAGGCTTGGGCTTCGTTCAGATCGGCCTGCTTGAGGTGCAGTTCTGCCAGGGCGATGAGTGCGGAAAGATAGTGTGTGTCGAGCCGCTCGCGAGCGGCAATCACCCAATTGAAATAATTGTTATTCAGATAAGGCCCGCTCACCAGGTTGATTGCGCGGCGATACCATTCCATGCGTTCGCTGTCTGTTTGGGCAGAACGCGCGCGTGCCAGGTATGATTCAAAGGCTTCCACATCATATTCATAATTGAGGCTGCGGTTAAAGGAATACAGCAGGTTGTCATAGCGGATGACCTCGCTGCCAACCGCGCGCCGCAAACGATACACATCGTTCTTAAATCTCAATCGAAGTTTGGCGGGGTCTTCCATATTTTGCCAAAATTGTTCCATGATCTGCTCTTTGGTAAGCGGGCGGGTCTGCAAGAGAAAAAAGAAGAACAAATCTCGCACCGATTGAGTTTGGAAGTCGGATATGCTTAGTTCTTTGTTATTGATGACCACTGAGGAATTCCCGAAGCCTTTGATGTGGATATAAGCGGCAGGCACTTCAACGACCCGAGCGTGCCGGCGGATCTCACGCCGCACATGCGGCAGGCGGGCTGTCCGTTTTTCTGCCTGGGAGAGCAGTGCGCGCACGATGCGCCCGGCCTCGCCATCTTTTTGCAGTTTTCCCAACCATTGCCGGCATTGTCCGGCTGCAGAAATTGCCAGATGTTGCGGCTTGCCAACTCCCACTATTTTTATTGTTTCTACAGCGGCAGACCCTTGCTGAGCGGCAACATAAGCAGACGCCAGCCATACCCGGGCAGATGCCGCTTCCAGGGGCAACCCCGATTGATCAAAACGGCTGATTGCATGTTTCAAGCATGATACGGCTTTTTCTGGTGTGTTTTGCAGCAGGTTTAATTTTCCAGACAGGAAAGCCAAAAGCCCCTTTTCATAATGAGACTGGCTTTTCTTCGTTACTTTTTCCAGGGTTTGTATCCATGTTGGAACGGCGTCAAAATCCTTTTGAGATAGCGCCAGATTTGCCCGTCCGATATACAGGGAAAACAAAAGGAATACCTCATCACGTTCTTCGAGTTTTCGCTCGGCATGGTCATAGTTTTGTCCGGCGATTTCAAAATCCTGTAAATCATTGTAAAGGTCGCCGATTCCGATGGAGATTAAAGTTTCCATCCGTGTATGTTGGCTGCGGCGCGCGCTGAGCAGTCCATCCTCATAAGCGGCGGCGGCTTTTTCATACTCTCCAAACTGATGATACATGTTTCCAAGATTATTCAATAAACCCGCCTGTGCCCAGAGATTGCCTTCCTGCTTCCAAATATTCAATACTCTTAAGAATGTATGTTCCGCTTCTGAATAATTTCCGAGATTGTGATTTAACAAGCCTATATCGGTTAAGACTTCAGGGATGCTTTTTTGTTTATCCAACCGCAGGAGAATATCCAACACCTGTTCGAGACATTTCAATGCCTGGCGGTTATCCCCCAAACGCAGGAGACAGGCGCTTTTGATGCGGAGAGCCTCCGCGTAGAGTTCTTGCAGAGCGTCGCGGTCTTCGATCAATTGCAGGGCTTCATTCAGATCATCCAGGGCTGCATGATAATCTCCAAGATAGCGGGGACCATAGGAATGCCTGGTTAAGGCAAGCGCCAATTGTGGCACATTGTTCTCTTTGCGAAAAACCTTGATGGCAGACTCCAGGTCTGCCACCCCATTGCGATGGTCGCCGTGGATTAACTTCAAGGTTCCTTGTACCGACAGAATACTGGGATGGGTCCTGACAATCGATGGAGGCAGATCGCGCAGCCATCGTTCGATCAGTCTTCTGGTATTTTGCAAATTGTTGAAACTGGAAAGGTCAATCAATTTCACCAGCGCGTCCATATCGCCCAGCTGCCGGATGATGGCATAGGCTTTTTCCCATTCGCCTTGTGACTCGTAGGTTTTGCCCAAACGTTCAAGGATGCGTTTTACTTCATCGCCATATTCTTTTCGCATCCGCTGGCGCAGGTAATCGCGGAACAAATGATGGTAGCGCAAGGACCCGCCTTCCGGTCCGACGGGAAGCGTGAAAAGATTGTTCTTGACAATCGTCTGGATGAAAGCCTCCCAATCCTGCTTCTCCTCATAAAATGGCGCAAGGACCGCTTCACATAGCGACGCGTCAAATTCATCCATCAGCGAAGTGCGTAAAAGCAGCATGCGCATCTCCGGTTTTTGGCGGTCTAATACTTGTTGTCCCAGATAATCCGAAAGTTCCATGCCGCTGTTCGGATTGGGTCTTCGTTCCCTGCCCGGAACCCCGGCGCTGGAAAATTGCAAACCGGTGATCCAGCCCTCGGTCTCATCGATCAGTTTTTTTGCTTCTTCATCCGAGAGTTGGATGTTGTCGTTGTTCAACATCAATGCCTGGATCTCTTCGATACGGAATGCCAGATCAGAGAAGCTTAACCCGCCGACCTGTTCGCGCGCCACCATGAGCGGCAGGTCTTCCAGCGTTGTCAATGTGCGGGAGGAGATGATGATATGGCAGTTGTCATCCACCAGTTGAACAAAGCGGTTCAGGAAATCGTAAACGGGTTGAACCCCCTCGAGAATGTGAAAGTCATCAAGGATCAAAACGAAATGTTCGTGGATCGTTTCATAGGTTTCGTTGACCAGCGCCACAATCAGGCGCTCCATTTCTTCTTCGAAAGATGAGAGGTTCTGCATCACGACAGAGGTCTGCGCGCCCATCTTAGGGAAACGTTCTACAATGGAAGCCAATAGATAGGTCAGGAAGCGCTGCGGGTCGCGGTCCAACTCATCGAGTGAAAGCCAGCAGCAAACAAGCTCACTTTCCTTGACGGCATCAATGAGCAAGGCTGTTTTGCCATATCCTGCCGGGGCGGAAACGAGCACCAATTTTTTTTCCAGCGCTTCAAAGAGAGCGCTCAACACCCGTTTGCGAGTCAACCATTCGGGGCGCCTGCGCGGTGGGATGATTTTGGTTTTGCTGATCGGGATGGGAGTCATGAGAAATAACGCCTGATAAACAACTATTTGACTAAGCAGCCATAGAACGCGCCGAGGAAGAACTCTAAACTTCTTTTCTTATAAATTCCATGATACACGAGATTTTTGCTAGAGGTCTGTTTGGGAATTGTATCTTGTAATTTTTCATTATAACGATTACGGGGGGGTTCATGATGAGGATATTTTTAAGCCGGGCGCAGGGCCATAACCTGAACATGCGTGCTATAATAACCTTTCCCACTGATAACTGTTCACTGGTAACTGAAATGTCCTTTGCCCACCTCCACGTTCACACCGAATACTCCCTGCTCGACGGCTTCTCGAACATCAAGAATCTGGTTCAGCGCGTCAAAGAAATGAACATGGACTCGGTCGCCATCACTGACCACGGCACGATGTTCGGTGTGATCGACTTCTACAAAGCTGCCAAAGCGGAAGGGGTCAAGCCCATCATCGGGCTCGAAGCCTATATGGCGGCGCGCGGCATGAAGGATAAAGATTCCAAGCTCGACCGTTCCTCCTTCCATCTATTATTGCTCGCCGAAAACGACACAGGTTATCGCAACCTGTTGAAGATCGCCTCCGCCGCACAGTTGGACGGTTTCTACTACTACCCCCGCATCGACCATGAGTTTCTCGCCGCGCATTCCGAAGGCTTGATCTGTACGTCAGGCTGTATGTCCGCAGAGATTCCACGCGCGCTGCTCAACGACAACCCCGAAGAAGCTCTCCGCAAGTGGAATTGGTACTACGACGTGTTCGGACCTGACCGCTTCTTCGTCGAGTTGCAGGAACACAACATCCCTGAAATTCTCGACCTGAACCGAAAACTGCTCTCACTCGGCGCGCGTTATTCGGCGCGATATGTTGCCACCAATGATGTGCATTATATCAACCAGGCGGATGCAAAGTTGCAGGACGTGCTGCTGGCAATTCAGACCAACTCCACGCTGGCAGACCCTGACCGTATGCGCATGACCGATGACTCATACTTCCTGCGCTCGCCTCTTGAAATGAGCAAACTCTTCTCTGAAACGCCGGATGCGATCTCGAACACACTGCTCATCGCAGAACGGTGTAATGTAAATCTTGATTTCAAAGGTTATCACCTGCCGGAATTCCCCGTGCCGGAAGGTCACACCGCAGAATCATATCTGCGCTCGCTGTGCGAAGCCGGAGCGGAGAGAAGGTACGGGGACGATTGCGACAGCCCCAAAGTCCGCGAGAGGCTGAACTATGAGTTAAGCGTCGTCAACTCGATGGGATTCAACGCTTACTTCCTCATCGTGTGGGACTTGTGCCGCTTCGCCCGCGAGAACGACATTTGGTACAACGCGCGCGGTTCGGCGGCGGGATCGATCATTGCCTACACACTTGGCATCACAATGGTGGACCCGCTCGCACATGCGCTCATCTTTGAACGCTTCCTCAACCCGGGGCGCATCTCGATGCCCGATATTGATTTGGACTTCCGCGACGACCGCCGCCATGAGATGCTCGAATACTGCGCGCGCAAATACGGCGATGACAAAGTGGCGCAGATCATCACCTTCGGCACGATGGGTACGAAAGCCGCCATCCGCGATGTGGCGCGTGTGATGGAAATTCCACTGCCCGAAGTGGACCGGGTTGCCAAACTCGTTCCGTTCTCTGCAGGCGGCGCGACCATGGCAGAAGCGCTGGAAATTAAAGAGTTTAAACAAATTTACGATACCGACCCAAAGATGCGCGAGGTGATCGACATCGCCGCACGCATGGAAGGCACGGTTCGTAATGCAGGCACACATGCGGCAGGCGTGGTCATTTCTGACAAACCCATTCTGGAATATTTGCCGCTTCACCGCCCGACCTCGAACTCGGAAGATACGCCCATCAAGTCGGTGACCCAGTTCGAAATGGGCATCCTTGACTCGCTTGGCATGTTGAAAGTGGATTTCCTTGGTCTCATCACGCTGACCGTCATGGCGCGCGCCTGTGATCTGATCTACAAGCGTCATGGGATCAAATTTGATTTAACCAACATCCCCATTGATGACCCGAAATCCTTTGAGTTGATGGGGGCAGGACAAACCGCTGGCGTCTTCCAAGTGGAAGGTGGGGGAATGACGCGCTGGCTCGCGCAGATGAAGCCGCAAAACCTCGACAACATCATCGCGATGGTGGCGTTGTATCGCCCGGGACCGATGCAGTTCATCCCCGATTACATCGCGCGTATGCACGGCAAAGCAGAAGTGGAATATCGTCACCCCGCCATGGAGCCGATCTTCAAAGATACCTTCGGCATTCCGGTCTATCAAGAACAACTGATGCGCGCCGCTGTGGAACTCGCCGGGTACACCCCCTCCGAGTCGGATGAACTGCGCAAAGCGATCTCAAAGAAGAAAAAAGAAGACATCGAAAAGCACCGCAACAAGTTCGTCAAAGGCGCGGTGGAAAAAGGCATGGAGCAATCCACCGCCGAAGCCATCTATGCCGACTGGGAAGAATTTGCAAGGTATGGTTTTAATAAGAGTCACGCCGCCGACTACGGTGTGATCGCGGTTCAAACCGCCTACCTCAAAGCGCATTACCCCGCCGAGTACATGACCGCGCTCATGTCTGCTTCGGCGAGCCAGACTGAGAAGGTGGCTTTTTACGTGGCAGATGCCCGCAGCATGGGCGTGCCCGTTCTGCAGCCCGACATCAACCACTCCGAATGGGACTTCAGCATTGAAGACGTGAATGACAAACCCAACATTCGCTTTGGCTTGGGCGCCATCAAGAACGTCGGTGAAGGGGCTGTGCAGCCCATCATAGACGAACGCGCCGCCAACGGAAAATTCAAAGACCTGAACGACTTCGCCCGCCGCGTAGACCTGCGCGCCGTTGGCAAACGTTCGCTCGAATGCCTCATCAAAGTTGGGGCGATGGATTCCTTTGGCAACCGCGCCTCGCTGCTCGCCGCGCTCGACCGCATCGTCGCCATCTCCAGCAATCACTTCCGCGCCGCCGATGCTGGGCAAATGAGTCTCTTCGGCGCATCCACTGGCATCATCGAAGAAATTCGCCTGCCCGAAGTCAAAGACGTGGACAAGCGCGAAATGCTCAACTGGGAGCGTGAGTTGATCGGGCTTTACATCTCCGACCACCCGCTCAACGAATACCAAGCCACACTCGCCAAGATCGTCAGCTATTTCTCCGGGCAGCTCAGCGAAAGCCGCCACGAAGAAAAAGTCCGCATGGCGGGTCTCATCACTGGCGTGCGCCCCTACACCACCAAAACCGGTAAGCCCATGGGCTTCGCGCAAATGGAAGACATTCAAGGCACGGTCGAACTGGTGCTTTTCCCCAAAACCTGGGAAGCCGCCCGCGAAACACTCACCGTTGGGCAGATCGTCATCGTTGAAGGCAAACTCGACCACACCAACACCCCGCCCAAATTGTTGGTGGATACGGTCAAGACAGAAATTCCTGTGACAACGCCGGCGGATGATCCCTTCATTATTGGCGATTCGAATCCCAAGCCGCTCCTCGCTCGGACTGAATCTCAATCTCCCCGCCGACCGGAGCAGACTCAGCCCAAGCCTGCCGCAACAACCAAGCAGACTCCCGCGCCGAAAGCGACTCCACCTGTTGCGAAACCTGTCGTCGCTGAACCTGCCCCTGCTTACACCACCGACGATGATACGCCTCCGCCGCCCGATAACTTCCCCGACGGCTGGGACAACGAATGGCAGCCCTCCTTCGACGAAGCCGCGATTGCCGCAAAACCCGCGCCGAAGTTCAAGAAAGATGAACCAATCACACCACCTGCCCTCACTCGCGCCGTCGAGGCGTTGACTCAGGCTGGGGCGTTGAACTCCGCCGAAGACAGAGAAGAGGCGGCGTTCATTCCATCTTTATATGTTCCGCTTGCAAAAGAGAATAAAGATAAGGACCATCCGCCCAAGCAGATCACCGTCACCCTGCGTTCCACCGGTGACAAGGAACGCGATAAGCGCCGAATCAAGACGCTGTATGGCACGCTGATTTCGTATCACGGGCGCGACAAGTTTAGTTTTCAGATCTTCGAGAATGGCAAGGGACACCTGATCGACTTCCCTAACGACACCACGCGCATCTGCCCCGAACTGCTCGAGCGCCTGAAGAAACTCATGGGCGAAGAGACCTGGCGCGTGGAAGAGATTACGTTTCAGTAGAATCAAAGAGGCTATCCCTTGGACAGGCGACAGCCTCTTTTGTTTTGTACGTGCTATTTCGATGTTATTCTATCTTTATCTCTTTCACTGTCCCGTGTCAGAACTAGTGGGACAGGAGGGCGGAAAAAATAAGGTGTAACTCCCGGTCAAAAATCTGATTAAATCAGGAAGACCAAGGAGTAAACCATGGCGGTTGTTGTCCGATAATGGTTCTTGTTACCTCTCCAAGGATCTGAAAGAGTATCTGGAACACAAGCGCATTGATCATACCCGTGGTGCGCCTTATCATCCCATGACCCAAGGCAAGATCAAGCGTTACCATCTCACCATGAAAAACATCATCAACCTGCAAAACTATTATCTGCCAGAAGAATTGGAACGTGAGATCGCGGTGTTCGTTGAATACTACAACCACCAGCGCTATCATGAATCCCTGGACAACCTGACCCCGGCAGATGTTTATTTTGGAAGAGCTCAGGAGGCGCTTACCCGACGACAAGAAATCAAGCAAAGGACACTGGAGCAAATGCGCTTGCTGCATCGGCAAGCCGCTACGGTATAATCCCAAACGGCCGGGAAAACTACGCCTTAACTATTTGTCCTTTTTGTCCCACTAGTTCTGACACGGGACAGTCGAAGGCAGGCGTGTTACCCTCGTGTGGAAGGGCGCGTCTGCGCTGCGGGATTGTTTGCCCTCTCTCTAAAACTGATATAGAATAGAACTACCATGAGCACGGCGTACTCTGTAAAAAATCCCCGCTTGCGCCGCCCTGGAACTGTCCCTTTGGGCTTGACGGTTTCAGTGGGTAAGTCTTTGCGCCCAGCCATACAAAAGATTGTCCGTGAACTCAACCCTGAAAAGATCATTCTATTTGGCTCCTACGCGTATGGGACACCAACTCCGCACAGTGATGTGGATTTATTGGTCATTATGAAGACCAGGGCATCTGCCAAAAACAGGAGCTGGGCTGTTTCCCGTTTGTTGTTGCCAAGACCATTCCCTGTAGATATTCTTGTCAAAACACCTAAAGAAGTGGAAACCTCTTTGGAATCGGGAGATTTCTTCGTCAAAGAGATCATTAAGCGCGGCAAGGTTTTGTATGAGCGAAGCAAATAATCCGCTCGCATGGGTGGAACGTGCTGAAGAAGATTTTGTTTTAGCGCGAACTGCCTTACGGTGAAAACAACCTCTTGCACATGGCGCATGTTTTCATGCTCAACAATGTGCAGAGAAATACATAAAAGCCTTGCTTATTTCCAAAGGGGCAGATTTCCCAAAAACGCATGACCTGCTTTTGTTGAATAATCTTTGTTCGTCAAATGGCATTCTTCTCGAAATGGACGCAAAACATCTGAATACACTCAGTGACTATGCTGTCCGTACTCGTTACCCCGGTGAAGACCCAACTGCGGAAGATGCAAAAGAAGCAATTGAACTGGCCAAGCTGGTTCGAAATTTTGCAAGAAAGTTTCTGGGCTTGTAGAGCAGTGAAATTCACTGTTCTTTTATTTTCAATCCAATTACAATCTCCCTATGACCACCCGTCCCCTCCTCCAACTTGCCCGCACAAAAGGCAACCCCGTCGTCGAAGGCAGGCGTGTCACCTTCGTGTGGAAGGGCAGGTCTGCGCCGTATTTTATTGACGACATTCATCAGTGGGAGGAAAGTCCGCAAAAGATGAAGCGCGTTGCTCCAGGCTTGTGGACGCATACACTCGAACTCGATTCAAATGCCTATCTCGAATACGCATTTCTTGATCCGCGTACGAAGAAGCGCCTCAAAGACCCGTTGAACCAAAAGACGGTCTTCAACGGCATCAAACACTACAACCATTACTTCTACATGCCCGAAGCATCGCCTACGCCGTATGCCGTCAAACGAAAAGGCATCCCCAGCGGACGGGTTACCCGTCACCTCGTAGATACATGGATGATCCAACAGAATGGCAAGCGCGAATTGCATCTCTACCAGCCGCCGGTCAAAGGACCTGTGC
Source organism: Chloroflexota bacterium (assembly GCA_013388795.1). Classification (GTDB taxonomy): domain Bacteria; phylum Chloroflexota; class Anaerolineae; order Anaerolineales; family Villigracilaceae; genus Villigracilis. Next base: position 16,439 of record JACAEP010000019.1, read on the forward strand.
CATTGTTACTCGTTTACGATGGCACGGATTATCTCAAGCGCGCCAATCTCAATATTATTGTGGATAATCTCATTCACGAGAAGCGCATCCGTCCGATCGCGATGGCGTTCCTGCAAAACGGCGGTGACCGCCGCAGCGTGGAATACGCCTGCTCCGATGCGACCCTCATGGACATTGAACATTTCGTCCTGCCGTTTGCGGCGAAGAAATTGACCCTGATCGACATCCGAAAGAATCGCGGCGCATACGGCGTGCTGGGCGCATCCTTTGGCGGATTGATGTCCGTTTATACGGGCTTGCGTATGCCGGAGTTCTTCGGCAAAGTCATCGCGCAATCGTCTGTGTTTGAATTAGAGGGAAAAGATTTTGTGGCTGTGGGTCTGATCCGCGCAAAGATGTCTCGTGAGATCAAGATCTGGATGGACATCGGTCATTTCGACTGGCTGCTGGGAGATAACCGCCGCATCCAGCCGTTGCTGCAAAACAACGGCTACAACGTCATCTATCACGAAGCGCCTGCTGGTCACAACTTCACCTTCTGGCGGGATGAACTTCCACAGGCGTTGATAAACATGTTTGGCTAGAATATAAAACTTCCGATGCTGAGTATCGGAAGTTTTGTTTGTTTTATTTTGCTCTGTTGCAAACACTCTCAAAATCTGTCACTGCGAGCAAAGCGAAGCAGTCTTCCTGCCAGCGAGAGGATGGCTGCGCCGCCTGTGGCGGCTCGCAATGACATCCTTGCAACAGAGCAGTTTTATTTCTCCATCAAAGCGATGCGGAATGGAAAACACTCCGCCAGCATCACTCCTGCCATCACGGCTGGGTCTGCCTCCATGATAGTTCTCGCCGCTGATTCGTCCTCCGCTTCGAAAATGCAAATGCCGAAGGAACTCATATCTGTGTTGAGCGCGCGCCCCACAAGGATCATCACGCCTTTTTCGGTCAGGTCTTTAAGATAACTAAAGTGACGCGAGACGATATCCGCTTCTTGGGGAGTGGTTCCCTTGATCAACATGGCGGGACGGGTGGGTTGAATTCGATACAGCCATTGGTTCATCGGATAGTCTCCATGTGTTCTGGCAGGCGCTAAATTTGCATCCGTTCCCACTCTGCCAGCTTCTCATCCATCTCGGCTTGGACGCGGGTATATTCCTTGCCGATCTTAATAACTTCATCCGGCTTCACCAGCGGACTCTCCAACTGGGCCGTCAGATTCGCCAGAGTCTTTTCCAACTCAGCAATCTGATTTTCCAATTCTTGCAACTGCGCGATCCGTTTTCTTTCTTCTTTCGTAACAGCATTCTTGGATTTTTTAGAGTCAATATTCGATACGCGATTATCGAAATTCGAATCGCGGGTATCGGTTTTCTTCTGCCCAGCCATAAAGGCTTCGTACTCTTTCTGTTCGCGTTCGGCTCTTAATTCCGAATAGGTTCCCTTGAAGGCGATCAGATGCGCTTCTTCGGTATCGATCTCCCAAATTTGAGTCGCAACTGCATCAATGAGGTAACGATCATGGGTGATCAGAAGGATCGTGCCCTGGTAATCTTCAAGCACAGACTCCAACACTTCCTGCGAAGGGATATCGAGGTGGTTGGTCGGTTCGTCGAGCAATAACAAATTCGTATCTTGCAAAGCCAGTTTTGCCAATGCCAAACGCCCGCGCTCACCGCCGGAAAGCATGCCCACTTTCTTATGCACATCATCGCCGCTGAAGAGATACTTGCCCAAATAATCGCGGATTTGTCCCGGCAGCCAGTTCGGCATGACCGCGTCAATTTCCTGCAAAAGCGTTTTTTCTGGATCAAGCCCTTCGTGTGCCTGCGCAAAATAGCCGATGTGCAAACTTGAACCCAACACCACTTCGCCAGCCAGAGGCTCAATCTGCCCGAGGATGGTTTTCAAGAAAGTAGATTTCCCGGCGCCGTTCGGACCGATCAACGCGGCACAGTCTTGTCGTCGCAATTCAATGTCAGGCGACTTGAATAAAAACTTATCGGGAAAACCTACGCTCAAGTCTTTGGTACGAATGACCAAGTCACCGGAGCGTTTCTCTGAGCCAAGGCGCAGATGCAGGTTGGGCAGCGTCCGCACGGGAGAGCGCAGCGCACGGATGCGGCGCTCGGCTTCTTCCACGCTGAAAGAGGATGTCGTCACACTGACTTCATCGGCGGTTTCGCTCCACTTTTGATTCAATGCCGCTTCAAAACCGATCTGCTCAATGGCTTGCACCAAGCGCGAGAGTCTTTTCAACTTGCCTTTGGCTTGCAGGGTATTTTGCCCGGCAATGTTGCGCTTGATGTATTCCATGTCTTTGAGCAGTTTTTCTTTTTCGCTCTCGAATACTTCCTGCCTGCGGGCAATGCGTTCTTCGCGTTGTTTTAAGTAGGCCGTGTAATTGCCTTTGTAGGTTTCATACGCGCCGGGCAGCATCTCCAAAATTTCGGCGCTGACCTTGTCCAAGAAATAGCGGTCGTGCGAGACGATCACCGCCGCACCTTCCCACTGATTCAAATATCCTTCCAGCCATTCCACCGCGCGAATGTCGAGGTGATTGGTTGGCTCATCGAGCAGGAGCAGGTCTGGGTTAGAAAGCAGGAGGCGGGCGAGAAAGGCTCGAGTGCGCTGTCCGCCTGAGAGGTGATCCAAAGACAGGTCGTAGTCTGAGGCGTCGAATCCCAAACCGGTCAGCGCCTGCTTGATGCGCGTCTCGTAGGTATAGCCGCCGCGTCGTTCAAAATCCTCTTGCATCTTGCCGTATTGTTGGATGACGTCTGGATTTGTCGCCATCAGGTCTTCGAGGCGGTGCAATTCTTTTTGTTGGCGGATGAGATCGTCGAAAACGGAATAACACGCATCCCACAGCGTACCCTCCATTTTGAAATCTGCCTCTTGCGACAAATATCCGGTTCTGACTCCCCGTGTGCGGGTGACTGACCCCGTCGAAGATTCATCTTCGCCTGCAAGGATTCGTAAGAGTGTGGTCTTGCCAACGCCGTTCGGACCGACAATGCCCAGCCGCGAGCCCTTCTCAATGGAGATGGTCAGCCCGGCGAAGATGTCGGTCGCGCCGTAAGATTTGGTGAGATTGTTCGTTGTGATAAGCGCCATGATTCGTAATTCGTAAAAAATGCGGATGGATTTTACTCCATCCGCGCCAATTCCCGACTGCCAATGCACAAACTTACTTCTCTTCATCCACCTCTACGTGACCGGGCTTCTCCTTGCCCAACTCCAGTGACCGTTGATACGCCGCCCAGACCGCACGCGAAATAGCGGTGCGAAAACCGGCCTTCTCAAGATAATACAACGCTTCTGCTGAAGTTCCGCCCGGCGATGTTACCTGGTTGCGCAGCGTGGCAGGATGCCGCGCCGCGCTCTGATAATACGAAATCGAACCTTTGATGGTCTGCAATACCAATTGCTCGGCAATGCGGCGCGGGAAACCCATGTGAACACCCGCGTCAATCAAGGCTTCGGTGAAGAGAAAGACATAGGCGGGTCCCGAACCGGAAAGCGCGGTTGCCATGTCGAGATAACTTTCATCTTCCACAAAAACTTCCTCCCCCAATGCTCCAAGGATGGCGCGGGTCATTCCCTGTTGCTCCTCGGTCACTTCTTTGGATGCCGTCCAAACCGTGATGCCTTCGCCGATCTGCCCCGGCGTATTCGGCATGGAACGCACGATGGCTTTGTGCTTCAAGCCTGCGCCAATCTTCTTGATGGTCGCCCCGGCAATAATGGACAGGACCAACGCATCCGAACGGACGCCTTTGAGTCCTTTCATCACCTCAGTTAGTCGCTGTGGTTTAACGGAGAGCGCCACCACGTCCGCGCCGTGACTGGCAGCGGAGTTATCGGTAGTGAATTTGATGCCGTATTTCTTGGTTAACTCTTCGCCGCGCGCCTCACGCGGGCCAGAGGCGATGATATTTTTGGCATCTGCCAGTTTTTTATTGAGCAACCCCGCGATCATGGCTTCTGCCATGACGCCGGGGCCAATGAATGCGATTTTCTTTTTTAACATGAAGCAAACTCCAGAAAGATTTCGGGTATTTTACCCCAGCGGGCTTTGGCGTCTGCGTTTTAAACCAAAAAAGGAATGAGAGTCCCCCGCATCCCATTCCTTATGAACCTGCTTTTCCCTACTCTCTCACTTCGCCGTCCACCACATTGCCATCGTGAGCGGGTCCGCCTTCGGGCTGGGGCTGCCCGCTTTGACCTTGCGC
>JACAEP010000187.1 GCA_013388795.1 Chloroflexota bacterium
GGATGATATCGGTCTTGCTGCGGATACTTTCAATCTGCTTGACGATCTCATAGATGATCTTCACGGCCCGTTCCATCTGGCGGGCGGCACGTCAAATGAAGTCCGTGCCCATGGTGCCGCAAAGTGTATCCACCGGAACAACGTTATAGATTTCTTTCAATTCTTCAGCCGCCGAGACAGAGGAAGCGTACGTACCGGAGAGTTTGCTGGTGATATGAATGGAAAGGATGGTATCGCCGGGCTGGGCGATCTTTTTATAGAATTCCACAAACTGATGCGGGGAGGGCTGGGAGGTTTTGGGGTGCGGAAGGGTTTTGCCATTCACCAGATCATAAAAACCATTCTGATCCAGTTCCACATCCTGGATGAAGGTTTTCTCTTCGCCAAAATGGACATTGATGGGAATGCGTTGAATATCATATTCTGTGTACCACTCTGCGGGAATATCCGCCGCGCCGTCGGTTACGATTCGCACTGCCATGGTTTACTCTCCTTCAAGATTAAGATTTTGGTCTTCCAGCTGGTCTCGCAGCGCCAGAAGAGTGCGGTGGTACAGACTCTTCACAGCGCCCTCGCTTCTTCCCATGATGCTGCCAATTTCAGCGTTCGACATATTCTCTACAAATTTCAAGATCAACAAATTTTGCCGTTCAGGCGGCAGTTTGCGGATCATTTTCAGCAACGCTTCCTGCTCCTGCGAACGGACAAGGTTTCGTTCGGGGTGGTCGCCCTTGGCCGGCAGGACAGGCAGGTCATCAATCGCAATTTCCTGTTTGCGGCTGCGGTCGCGGTGCCAGTTTGCCACCAAATTGTGGGCAATGCGGTACAGCCAGGCCGAAAATGGCACGCCCCGGTCGGTGTAATTGCGGATGTGGTTCATCGCCCGTTGAAAGACACGCGCTGTCAAATCTTCGGCATCATGCTGATTCCCAGTACGATAGTACACATAGTTGAAGATGCGTTCGGCATAACGTTCGTACAGTGCGCCAAACGCGTCCTTATCGCCTTGTGAGGCACGGGCAAGGATATCCTCTTCGTTGTAATCCGAATCCGACAAGTGAAAAACCTTACCGGCGGAATTTGATTTATAGAACACCGCCGGATTTGAGAAGTTGCACTCAGTATAACATGACCAATTTCCCATCAAAAAGTAGGGACAACAGTAGGGTTAACCCTACCGACAGGGGCAGACCTTTCTCACATAATATGAACACTCAATAGGCAAACCAATCGAAAAAGGAGAAACGTCATGAAAAAGTTATTTGTTATCAGCTCGATTTTGATCGTATGGGTCGCGGCATTTCTGGGGCCCAATGCGTTTGTGCCGCCCGCCTACGCCCAAACCGGATGCACCGACGCCACCGGCGCGCCCATTCCCTGCCCGCCCACGGATACAGGCGGGGGCAGTGACAGTGAAGACAATTCTAACGATGGCGGGGGCCAGAATCCGTCTTCTTCGGTGAATACTCCCATGCCCACCAGTACTGTAACCCCAATGCCACTCGCCGCACCCACCCAAGATGGGTCTACTGGCAAGGCTGAATGGTCTGGGACATGTAAGGGAGCAAAAACTTCAGATACCGCAACTTGCATTGCCCAATTTACAAATGGTTGTAAATCCGTAGGAGGCTCTGTAACCGTTGGTGAAATTAAAGATGGCGCCGTTCCGCTTACTTGCAAAGTTCCTGCTGTTTTGCCTGCCACTCCCAGACCACTATCGGCTCTCGACAGTGACTATCTCGGCAGTTGTACCAACGAAAACCTGGCGGAGTGCCGCGAACAATTCAAATGCGAAGATGGGCTTTTAGTGATTGAAGTTGATCTCTATGCGGGTGGCGGTATTCAATACGACTTTTATTGTATTTCCCCTGAAGAGTTCCCTACACTTGATTTACCTTTGATCTTAGCTCCGCAAGAGGGGAGTACGGAAGATACAAATTGGGGCGGGTCTTGCAGTGAAGAAGAAAATTTAAGCCTGGATGCATGTGTAGAGCTTTTCGCTGCCGTGTGCGATGCCGATGGCGGTGACCTCTCTGTTTGGTATGACGATAACGGTAGCGCAGGCGTATATTGTGAAAATTCCACCCCAGCTGATAGCCAACCCGCCCCTACCGAAGCGCCCGCCATTGCAGCCGCGCCTGAGGACGATGGCAGCGCTGAAGGGAATGAAGATTGGGAAGAAGGCTGCACATGGGGAACTTGCTGGATGACCGAACTATCTTGCTGGTTCGCAGGAGGCAAGGCAACTACGTATGAAGATGGACAAGGCGGCTTCTATACCTCTTGTGACATGCCCGAGGAAGAGGGACAATCCTTCCCGCCCGGCGGCTGGATGCCATGGACATTGGCAATCATCGTCATCCTGATCGCCCTGCTCCTGCCTGCCATTCAGAAGTTTAATTTTGGAAAAAAAGAAGATCGCGAACCCAATTACTAAGTAGAACGCCAAAAGAAATTTAAAACCCCAAGCCGACTGCCGACGGCGGACCGCGGTCTATGGTCTGCGGTCGGCAGTCAATATCTGTAAAGAAACATTCGACGATTTACTTAACTCATCTTACGCAGTTGTAACTCTGCGGCTGGGTTTCAAGGTAATTTTGACCGCCGACCGCGGATGGCTGACTTGTGAGCAAGCGCGGCGGTCAGCCGTCTGCGGTCAAAAGGCACAGGTTTGCCAATGGCGCGTAAGGTGAATTACTTAAAAGATAGCCGAAATGAAATTAAGAATCACGAGAAGAAGAAAAAGATCAGACCTCCCACCACAGGTGGCAGGAGTATATTAGTAGGGACAGGGTTTTGGAAGGCTCCATCCATCTGCATTCCCAACCCTGCTACTGGCGGCGGATGCCCGTAAAAATTTTTTTTGCTCCGTCGCAAGGATGTCATTGCGAGCCGCCGCAAGCGGCGAAGCAATCCCCTCGCTGGCACTTTGCTCGCAGTGACAGATTTTGAGAATGTTTGCAACAGAGCAAATTTTTTTCAATAAACAAGTTCATGCAGAAATGCGAGACCTTGTTTACTTGTTTACTTGTTTACTTGAAACCCCATTCTCCAACGCCCACGCCGCCGCCTCAGTGCGGTTCTTCACGCCCAATTTTCTAAATATCCCCGCTACATGTTTCTCAACCGTTTTCAACACGACCACCAATTCTTTGGAAATCTCTTCATTCGTTTTACCCTGCGCCAGCAGACGTAATACATCCAGCTCGCGTTCGGTAAAGATGGATTGGGCAGATTGAGCAGCCGCTATTGCATCCACCGTCTGGCAGAGAGAGACGGCAAACGAATGGACCTCGGCGCAGGTCATTTGTTTGCCTTTTGCCAAAATCAGGTCAAAGCGTTCAGCGCCGAGTTCTTTTTTTAACGGTTCCAGCCTTTTGGAATAATCAGCAGAGGATGGCAAAACACGGGAAAGTAAATTATCACTTAAATGATCCACTGCGCTTGCATATAACAGCGCTGCTTCTTCAGCCTTATGAGTGGCAGCGCACAATTGGGCAACCACCTCAACGACCTCGTAAAAAAGGGACTGAAAGCCGTAAGCGCTCAATGGTTCAAGGGCTCTTCCTAAATATTTTTTTGCGTTCTGGTAGCGCCGCTGCTCAACAGCGATCTTTCCCATCAGTCCGAGCACAAAACTGCTGGATTGCACATAACCGTGCTCATCTGACATGCGCAGGCATTGCTCCAGATACGACATGGAACGTGTTAAGTCACCCTGCTGATAAAAGACACAGGCAAGATTGAATTCGATGGTCGTTATTTCATAGTTCCTGCCGAGATGGGTCGCCAGATCATGCGCATTATTCAAGTAGGTAAGTCTCTCATCAAGCTTGTAGTACGGATCATTATTACCAATATTGCACAACACACGCAACTCGCTCCATATATCGCCGGTCTGACGGGCAAGGTGCAAGCTTTGTTTGTAATATTTTTCCGATTCTTCGAATTTGCCTAAAAAGTCGAGGTTGGCAGCGAGGTTGTTCAAGGCGCGCCCCAACCGTTTATCGTCATCCAGAGTGGACAAAAGATCGGCTGACAGTTTGTGAAAATCTGCGGCGGCTTGTATATTTAAAAAACACCAGTGAAGCGTTCCCAACAAACCATAGACGATGGCTTTATCAAAATCAGAGCCATAGTCTTCAACGCGCTGCCAGGCAAAGCTGAGATATTTTTTCGCTTCGCTGTAATAACAATACGGAAACCAGTAATGTTCAAAGCCCTCCAACACCAACATACCGGCAGTGAGAACCTTTTTATCTTCAGCCTTCAGGGCGGTTTCAACCGCGGCAAGCATATTGCTGCTTTCTGCCTTTAGCCATGGAATGCCTTGAACGCCCTGCGCAGTTTCAATATCCAACACAGCCGCTTGTGTAAGTTTTTGAAACGTGAACACAAAATTGGACTGGATCTCCAGCCAGTTCTCTGCCTCTCGCGCCTGCTCAAGCGCAAACTCACGAATGCTCTCCAATAGATGAAAGCGCATCTCACCCCCATAAAAAGGCTGGACGAGATTCTTAGCCACCAGCGAGGCGAGGATATCTTCCGCTTCATTCTCAGGGACGGCTGCCACGCTGGCGAGGGGGCGGATGCCAAACCCCGAGCGGAAGAGCGCCGCCGCTTGCAGCATTTGCTTTTCTTCTTCTGCGAGCAGGTTGTAACTCCACGCGACTATGTTACGGATGGTACGCTGCCTCTCTGGCATATCTCGCGGACCGGATGTAAGAGTCGCCAAAAGGGGCGAATCCGTTTCGAGGTCCGAACTGAGGCGGGCGAGCAGGGCTTGCGGGGTGAACATGCGCGTGCGCATGGCGGCAAGTTCAATGGCAAGCGGAAGCCCATCCAGTTTTTTACAGAGTTCGGTAATGGCGGGGGTATTATCTTCTGTCAGGCGAAAGTGCGGGTTGAGGGTTTGGGCATATTGCACGAAGACCTGCATGGCATCGGCCGATTCGAGCGAGGCGAGCGGCAGGGTGTGCTCACCACGCAAGTGTAGAGACTCGCGGCTGGTCACCAATAAATGAACATGCGGATTTGCATCGAGAAAATTGGCGAGAATATTTGCGCCGCTGACCAGTTGCTCGAAGTTATCCAACACGAAGAGGATGGCGCGGTTGGAGAGAAAATCGCGTAGGGTGTCGGCAACATCACGGTTGGGGTCTTCTTGCAAGCCAAGCGTTTGGGCGAGGGTTGGCAGAATGAGGGCTGGCTCTTGAATGGAAGTAAGGTCAATGAAGAACACGCCGCCCGAGAAACGCTCAAGTAATTTATGCGCGGCGTGCAAAGCCAGGGTGGTCTTGCCTGCGCCGCCAAAGCCCGCCAAAGTAACGAGCCGCACATCTTCGCGGTTACATAGATCAAGTATGGCTTTCAGATCGGCATTGCGCCCGATCAATTTTCCGCGCAGAGCAGGCAGGTTGGTCGGAACCGAAGCGGAAAGCACGTCGTTTGTTTGAGGTTTGAAATTACCCGTTACCAAACTTTGAGAATCTTTTTTGTACGCATCCATAAGATGTAAAGATTATAACTTTATTGGGCACACCCCCTACCTTTCTACTATTTTACAAAATAGTAGGGTTAACCCTACCGACAAAGAAAAGGAACTGGAGATAATTTGGCAATCGTAAATACTTAACTTGGAGGTTATTGCACGATGAAAACAAAATTTATCTCGACGCTCGGCACTGCCATCTTGCTGTTTGCCATTTTTTCTCTGGTAAAGGTCACACCTGCCTACGCCCAAACTTGCACTGACGCGGCGGGAAGTCCCATTCCCTGCCCCACACCTGAAGCCCCAACAGACACTGGCGGCGACTCGAATGATGATAATGATTCCACAGGTGGTTCTTCTCCTACCCAGCCTGACCTGCTCTTCCTGGGCACTAACGAAAATTATCTCGACCCCGCCAACTGGAACAACGGCGGGAGAATCCCCGGGGCTGGGCAAACCGCCCTGCTCGACGGTCAGTTCGCCGTGATCGACCCGCTTGACCCCACACCCATTCCACTGGGGAACCTGGTTTTGCGTAATAAAGCCGAGATCATCATCGATAATGCCAATTTATTGTTTGATACGGTGGATATAAGTGGTTGTGATGTGAATGCTACCTTGCTCCAAAGTGCGGTGCGGGCACGAAAAGCATATCAGTCGAAATATATTAAAGAAGCAAATACAAAAATATACGATACAACGATACAAACACAGACCCTTTTACTTTCTTCAGGCTGTGGGGTCAGCTTAGATACTTCTTTGCTGAATGCGAATCGCATCGTTGTGCAAGACTCCGATTCTTTCATTCAATTTGGCTTGGGCGGCGACCAACCCGCCTCTCCCACCGCCCTCGGACCCGGTCACTTCGCCCGCATGCAAGGCAACTCGATTGACCTCGATGGGCAACTCGAACTCTTCGTCGTCTATGGCTTTTCGCCCGACCCCGGCGACACTTTTGAGATCATTACCAACACGGGCGGCAATCCCATCAATGGCGCGTTTGCCAACGCTCCCGAAGGCGCGGTCGTGACTGGCTTGTGCAACATCCAATTCCGCATCACCTACGCCGGCGGAGACGGCAACGATGTGGTCATCACCGCCGAAACGCGCACCGAACCCGATCCGCTTTGCGCAAGCGACTTCAGCGATTCCCGCCCCGAAAAGAACGTCCTCCTCACCGCCTTTTCACTGGACCTCGAACCTGCCGCGCCCCTTCAAGCCCAAGACCTCATCCTGAGAGATAACGCCCAACTCAACCTGCACAACGGCTCCCTCACCACCCGCAGAGTAGACACAAGCGGCTCCACGCTGAACCTGTTCAACTTCCACCTCAAGACAGATATTTTCATCCCTGCGGGTTTTGGCGGCTATAGCCTCAACCCTTCCTTCCTCGAAGCCGAGCGAGTGGAGATCAATTCCAGCGAAACCATCTCCTCTTTCGGCATAGGCGGCGTTGAACCCGCTGGCGAAAATGCGCTGGGCGAAGGTCACCACGCCCATTTGCAGGCAGAGCGCATTCGCTTAAATGGTAAATTGAAAATCTTCTTCGTGTATGGCTTCACCCCCCAGCCCGGGCAAACCTTCCAGATCATCACCGTCAACCGCGCCCGCATCGGCGAGTTCGAGAACGCCCCCGAAGGCGCAGTCGTTGGCGGCTACTGCGACGTGGAACTGGTCATCTCCTACACTGGCGGCAACGGGGACGATGTTGTGCTCACTGCGCAAAAGTCCGCCAACCCCAACCCCGAGTTGGAGTGCGCCTCTACAGCGCCCGAAAACCAGCCTGAACCCACTCAAGAAATGGAAAGTAAAACGAACACAACCCCCTATCTTATCGGCGGCGGTATCCTCGTGCTGATCGTATTGCTCGCAGTCGTTTTCAGAAAACGCCCGGCGTAATATTTTCATCCA
>JACAEP010000200.1 GCA_013388795.1 Chloroflexota bacterium
AACAAAAACCCCAGCAATGCCATGCCAAAGACCGTCAGCGCGCCGTTTTTTCGAAAAAAGACAACCCGCTTCTCAATCGTCAACACCATCAATATTGCCGCGTATCCGACCACTCCAAGCGCTGCCACTGGAATTCCATACACCTCCGAAAAGCGGCTGGCATTTACGGTTGAACAATCTCCCGAACCCAGGCACATTCGGTCGTTGCCTGTGTACTTATAGATCATCATATAAATCGAAACCATCAGACCAACCAGCGCCAACGCGATCATCGCGCGGAAAAGCCATTTATCCATGCATCCTCACAACAAAATAGCGTCTGCTTCGGTGCCAGCAGGCAGGCATTTTACACCAGCGGGAATGATTAGTAAAGCATCTGCCTGAACCAGTGACAACAAATTCCCCGAACCCTGATGACCCGTCAACGATGCCAGTCGAACGCCATCCTATACACGGAGTCTCACCCGCAAATAACTTTCGCGCCCGTCCGATAAAATTTCTTCTGCGCTTCTCACACGCACGGTTTGTCTGCCGCCGTCCATGCTGCCGCTCAACCGCTCCAGCGTGGGGCGTACAAAAACCTCAAACCCTACCAGCGCCGAAACGGGGTTGCCCGGCAGCCCAAGCAGCGGAATGCCGCGATACATCCCAAACGCCAGCGGCTTGCCCGGGCGCATATTCACCTTCCAAAAATCCAGCCTGCCATTTGCATCGAGCGCTTCTTTAATGAAATCAAACGCGCCTACACTCACCCCCGCCGAAGAAAGGATCAAATCCACGTTTTCGTTTGCCGCTTTATCCAACATGCGCATGACAGAGTCGCGGCTGTCTCTTGCAATGCCCAGCCCAATCACCTCTGCCCCGGCGCCGAGCGCGCCTGCTGCCAAAGAATATGAATTGGCGTCGCGGATCTTGCCGGGTTCCAGCGGCGCGTTCACCTCGAGCAATTCATCTCCAGAAGAAAGCAGCGCTACCCGTGGTTTCTTGTGAACGCAGATCTGCGCAACCCCAAGCATGGCCAGCAGACCCAAATCTTGCGCTCTCAACCTGCGCCCCCTTGTCAGCACAAGTTCGCCTTTTTGTATGTCCGACCCGCGCGGGCGCACGTTTTCACCCGCCTTCATGCGCTTCGTAAATGCGATTTTCTCTGGCGCTGCCGTTCCTGCGCTGCGTTGGTCGAAATCGGTATCTTCCACGGGAATCACGCAATCGGCTCCCTGCGGCATTTGCGCGCCTGTCATGATCCGCGCCGCCTGACCCGTTTGTAGTACAACCGTCGGTGTAGCGCCTGCTGGAATGTCAGCAACCACGCTCAACGTCGCCTTAGAAGCGGCGGCATCTTCGGCGCGCAGGGCGAAGCCATCCATGGCAGAATTATCGAACGGCGGGTAATCGCCATCGGCATAAATATCCACGCCCAACACCCGCTGGAATGAATCATGCAGGGGAATAGATTCCGTTGCAGTCGTCTTAAAATAAGAAAGGATGCGCTCACGCGCTTCGGTTACGGTAAGCATAAGAAGCGCCGCGATTATACCCCCATACTGCCAATCGCCAAGACTGCGAAGGGCGTAATTTCATATAATTTTGTCGATTTTTGCGTGTTGCGCAATGAAAATTTTTTATCCCGGCCTGATTCGTACTGCTTCCATGACGTTTGGCAGGTTTTCGATGCGTGTCAGCACCCGGCTTAACTGTGCCAGGTCTTTGACCTCGATCACCAATTTTAAATCCGCAATGCTGCGGTTGACATGCACTGCCACGTCGTTGATATTGATGCTCTCATCCCCAAGTAGTTTTGAAATATCGCCCAACAGTCCCTCGCGGTCATACGCCTTGATCTTGACTGGAACCGGAAAGGTCTGCTGCGCATGTCCCCATCCGACCTTAAGCAGGCGTTCGCGGTCTTTGGTTTGCAGAATATTTGGGCAATCCTGCCGGTGAATGGTTGCGCCGCGTCCGCGGGTAATGTACCCTACGATCTGGTCTCCGGGCATCGGGTTGCAGCATTTTGCCATCGTTGCCAGCGTGCCTTTCAAGCCCAGCACTTCCACCGAATCGGTCGGCTTATGCGGCATGACGGGCGCATTGACCTCAAGAATGTCCTTGATCTCCTCATCTTCCGCAAATTGCTTGATAACCTTGCTGATCGAAAGATCGCCTGTGCCAAGGTCAATGAACATCGCATCGGGCATTTTATAGCCAAGTTCGCGCGCCAGTTTTTCAAAATTGACTTCGGGGATGCCCAGGCGTTGTAGTTCGCGTTCCAGCGTATCGCGCCCGGTGGCAAGGTTCTGCTCGTCTTCCAGTTTCTTAAACCACACTCGAATCTTGGATTTTGCGCGTTGGGTCTTCACCAACCCCAAACTTTGGTTTAACCAATCGCGGCTCGGACCTCCGCGTTTGGCGGTGAGAATTTCGACCTGGTCGCCAGTATGCAACTGGTAATCGAGGGTCACCAGCTTTCCATTGACTTTTGCGCCTCGGCAGCGATTTCCGATTTCGGTGTGAACGTGGTAGGCAAAATCGATCGGCGTTGAACCCGCCGGCAGGTCGATGATATCTCCACGCGGTGTAAAAACATAGACCCGATCCTGAAAAACATCGGTTCTCAGCCCGTCGACAAATTCTTGAGCGTCCTGAACCTCCTGGCGCCATTCCATCAGCTTGCGCAGCCAGTTGATGCGCTGCTCGTACTCGGTGTCTTTCATCCCCTTTTCTTTATACCGCCAATGGGCGGCAATTCCATATTCGGCGTTCTGGTTCATCTCTGGCGTGCGGATTTGCACCTCGAGGGGTTTGCCGTCATCGTAAATGACCGCGGTATGAAGG
>JACAEP010000226.1 GCA_013388795.1 Chloroflexota bacterium
CCTCTTTTCTTCCCCCATTTACCAAACTAAAAGCGCGGAAGAACGTTCCCTGCATGGCGAGGACAGCAACAGCTGCGTCTTCGTGCATTTCGGCGAGGGCGCCTAAAGTAGCCAACTGGCTTTTGTGGCATTGAATTGCCCGCCATGCAGGCTGACAATATGCCGCCATGTCAATGCGGGTGGTGATCATCCATTCTTTCCAGGCATTTTCGCCGCGCATCTGGTCGTCAACCTGAAAAGTCATATCGCCCATGAAGGGCGCGATTAGGTTGACAAAATTTTCGCTGTCCACCATGTAGTACAGTTTCGAGACGCGATGAGCGGGCAGATTTTCAGGGTCGGTATAGCTTGCATCTGCGGCGCAGACGATGGCGGCATTGGTAAACTGTCCGATGGCGATGTGGTCGGGATGTCCATAGTTGCCATCATGCGGGAAAGTTACCACTACTTGCGGTTGGATGCGTCGAAGGTGGGTGACAATGTTTGCAACCGCTTGCGCGGTGTCAGCCTGATCTACTTGACCGTCCATATAGTCAAGAAACGAAACACTTTTCATGCCAAGAATTTTTGCGGCATTGCGAAGTTCCTCTTCGCGGAGTTGGCCGAGTCGCTCTGGACCGGGATACTGCTCCTTGGGACCGAACCAGCCTGCTTCCCCGCGTGAGGCGCAGACGAGATGAGTCTCCACGCTTTCGGCGGCGTATTTCGCCAGCGTGCCGCCCATCCCCATCGATTCATCATCCGGGTGCGCAAAGATAGCAAGTAATTTGAGAATGGTCATAGGGTATTCCTGAAAAAATGACAGCCGCTTTGGACGCGGCTGTCATTGGTAGGTTATCGTTCTGAGGCTTTTTGCAGGGCTTCGGCGGTGATGTTAAAAGCTTTGGCAAAGCCTGCTACATAGCGCCCGCCGCGCGGGGTGATGCGCCAGAAACTGAAATCGGCAAGGTTAAAAAGTTGTTCCGCTTCGGGAAAGCGGGCAATGTATTTTTCTTTGAGGGGGGTAAAGCCCGGTTCGCCGGGTTGGATTATTTCCGCTTTGGCGCGAATGGAAACACGCGCCAGAGTCTGCGGGTCTGAGCGGCCATCGTCGGTCTCACAGATCATCAGGCTGACACGATTGTCTTTTTGCATATCCACGGTATGTTGCGCGAGGCGGCTGACAAAAATGTAGAAAGCGGAAAAATCATCGTTGTAGATATATGCCACCATGGAAACCTGTGGGGTATCATCCCGCATGGTTGCCAGAGATGCGACGCGGGTACTGCGAATGATCTGGGCAAGAACTTTTTCAGATTGCGCGTCCATCGCATCACTCTCCAATGGACGGATTATCCAGCCGCAATCCGTGTCCGCGAATGGTATTGATGTATTGATGGCTTGGGTCGAGCACGGCGATGCGGTCACGCAAACGACGGATCAAGGCGTCCAATGCCTGATCCGAAACTCCGGCAGTTTGTTCTTCGCCCCATACTTCGGCAACAAGTTGGGATCGTTCCATAACCTGACCCTGATTTTCATAGAGCGTCCAAAGTAATTTGAATTGCTGTGCTGAAAGCGGCGGGATCAATTGCTGCTGGTTTACCCAAACCTGGCGCGACTTCTGTTCCATGACAAGCCGCCCAGAGCGCGGTCCGCTTTCAGCAAGCGGCATGGTGGCGTCGGAAGTCAGAAAGGTAAACTGCTGAGCCAGCGCAATGCCGAAGGTATCACCATCTTGCAGCATGATGGGTCCCGCCAATTCTGTGCCGTTATGATTGGTTCCATTCTTGCTGCCAAGGTCTTCAAGGGTCACGCCTTCCTGGGTGGGGGTGACCCGGGCATGAAAACGCGAAACCTGACGGTCTTGCACCTGGACTTCGCAGCTTGGGTCTCGACCAATCATCAGAGTTCGGCTTAACGTCCAACGCTGTCCTTTTAGCGGTCCATCGTGCGCAACAAGAATTGGATATTCTTCTTCGCGATCCATAATCTCCTCATCGCCTCAAATTCGATATGCATTCAACATACGTATCTGCGCAAAGGCGTTTATAATATAGCAGAAAAGCGGTAATTGTGCATGATTATATTGCAAATCCTTTTTTCGGGATTGCAACCGTGATACACGCCGAAAAAATCACGAACGCATCACAACCGCTTAAAAAGAAGGAGAAGGTTTGTCCCCAGTCTTAAATAACGGGGAGACCCTGCGTGAACGCTACGTTGTCCGCGAACAGATCGGGCAGGGCGGCACAGGCAATATTTACCTTGCAGATGATACCCGCCTGCAAGGGCGGCTTTGCGCGCTCAAGGAAGTTGAACACAATCAGGCTCTCCCAAACGAAGCGCTGACCCAAGCCCGCGAACAATTCTTTCGCGAGGCTTCTGTGCTTGCGCGTCTGGATCATCCCAACCTTCCCAAAGTCTCCGATTATTTCTCAGTCGGTTTGCGTGATTATCTGGTGATGGATTATGTCCCCGGCAAGGACTTGCGCCAACTCATGCAGGAAGCGCGCCGCAGCAACACCTTTCTTGCCGAGAGCGACGTTCTTGGTTGGGCAGCCCAGATCGCAGACGCGCTCAACTATCTTCATCATCAAGAGCCGCCCATCATCCACCGCGATATCAAACCCAGCAACATCAAATTCACGCCAAGCGGGTTGGTCAAACTGGTAGATTTCGGTCTGGTCAAGGTCATGGCGC
Organism: Chloroflexota bacterium; assembly: GCA_013388795.1. Taxonomy (GTDB): domain Bacteria; phylum Chloroflexota; class Anaerolineae; order Anaerolineales; family Villigracilaceae; genus Villigracilis. The sequence continues at coordinate 2,683 of JACAEP010000226.1, forward strand.
CCGGCGAAGTGACCATCACCGTCATCCAAGGGCAGGGAACCGCGCTTTATACGCCGCTTGAACAATACGGCGGCGACGATACGCATACCGACGCCAGAGCGGACATCTTCTCCTTTGGCGCAACGCTCTATCACCTCCTCACCAACGAACCGCCGGCGGAAGCAAGAAAGCGCTTCTTGAATAGCCGCAGCCTGACTCCGCCGATTGACATTAACCCACACCTCAGCCCAAGCGTGGAAAAAGCCATTCTGTGGGCCATGTCTCTGCACCCCGACGACCGCCCAGCGGATGTCAACACCTTCCGTGATGCGCTGCTTGGAAAAATCGAAGCCCCGGCGCAATTTCAAATTGACCGCTACAACTACGCCATGCCGGCGTTCTCCATCTTCTCGCCCGAACAGATCGCGGGTTATATCGCATTTGGATTATTCCTCGTAGGGCTGATCGTCACCGTCCTCAGGTAGCGAATCAGCAACGGCAACATTCATCTTCTCGATCATTCGGCAAAACGAACATAACCCCGGCGCAGAGGTCGGCTGACCACACTTCTCACAAGGGCGAATATGCGCATGGGCGGCATCTCTCTGAATGAACAACGCGCCACTTTGCCGCGCTTCGAGAAAACGAAGATAAAATGTTAATTTTGTCCCCGGTCGGACGGTTTCCAACTGATTAAGAAACTCTTTATAGAAGACTTGCGTTGCGCCCGCTGCAAACGGACATTCTTCATAAATATATTCAATCTCCCGCATAATGGCGTACGCTGCCATTTCGCGCTCATAAAACCGGCACAACGGCTTGACCTTGCGCGCCAGACCATCTGATGACGGCAGGACGGGTCCCTGCCGCAGCAAATAATCGGACGCCCAATGCAAAGTGTTGCCAAATAAGACAGCCGCTTCGTCATCCAGGTTATGGCCAGTGGCAAGCACATCATAGCCGAGGTCTCGCGCAATACGGTTCATTTCATGCCGCTTGGCCAGCCCGCAGACAGAACAAGGCTTGCCATATCCGCGATGACTCATCTGAGAAAGCGCAGGGATGGAATGCCCATATTCCTTTTCGATATTTACAACATGCAATTTGAGATCGTTCTTGCGGGCAAACTCATCCGTCAGGCGGTGCGACTCTTCCGAATAATGGATGCCTTCGTCGATTCCCAGCCCGAGATACAAACCATCCGCTTGGTAGCCCAGGCGCACAAGGATGTCCCATAACGAGAGCGAATCCTTGCCGCCCGAAACCGCGACAAGAATTTTCTCGTCACGAGTAAACATGTTGTATTTTTTTATAAACCGTTCGGTTTGTTCAGGGATCCATTCGAGGAAATGCTCCCTGCACAATGCCATTCGATGCTGGCGCATGTTGACCGAAGCTTTTTCACCGCACTTTTTGCATTTCATCATCAGCCGCCTGAGATCACCGCAATCAATTTGATGACTTCCCCGTCTCTTAATATTTCATCATCTGTAATGACCTCGCCATTCCGGGTGGCAATGACCGATTCCGGGACGATATTACATTTCTTCAGCGCATCCAGCAAAGCCATACCCGCTTTAACTTCATATTCCTTGTTTCGCAGAACCAATTTGACAGGCATATTTCGCTCCAGCCGTTTGAACAAAAGATGAATCGAAATAATCGTAAAGGATTGCTATTCTACCATGTACAAAAGTAACCTTGACATCCGAGCATCCATCCCTTAAATTCATATCATGCGCATTGGAATGATGGTTGACAGCTATAAACCGTATATCAGCGGCATCACCAATTATATCGAGATCAACAAGAAATATCTCGAAAAAGCCGGGCACGAGGTGTTCGTTTTCACCTTTGGAGACACAGATTTCAAAGACAAAGAACCAAACATCTTCCGCAGCCCCGGGTTGCCGCTGGCGGATTCCGGCTTTTATCTTTCCATGCGGTACTCGCGCCACATCAAAAAAATTCTTCAAACCATGGATGTCGTCCATGTCCATCACCCATTTTTGAGCGGCAGGCTGGCCCTGCGCTACTGCCGCCCGGCTAATATCCCCATTGTTTTTACCAATCATTCCCGCTACGACCTGTACGCGCAAGCCTACCTGCCCCTGATGCCGGACGAAGTCAGTGTGGGGTTGTTGCAAGCCTATATGCCGCCATTTTGCAAAGAGGTTGACCTGGTCATCACACCCTCGCCAGGCATGGAACGTGTGTTGCGCGAACTAAAAGTGGAAAGCCACATCGAAATTGTCCCCAACGGGGTGGATCTGAAAGCCTTCCAAAATGCCAAGCCGCTTTCACGCGATCAATTTGGCTACACACCCGAAGATATCCTGATCGTCTACGCCGGGCGCATTGCGCTGGAAAAAAATCTCCCCTTCCTCATTGACGCCTTTACGGGAATTGCCAAAGCCATATCGAACGTCCATCTCATCCTAATCGGCGGCGGGATACAACAATACGAAGAGGAGATCCGAGAATATGTCACAGCGCAGCGCCTGCCCGAACGAATACACATGACTGGCAAAATTCCGTACGACCAACTGCCATCCTACCTTGCCATGTGTGATATTTTCGCAACCGCCTCCGTCACCGAAGTCCACCCGCTTTCGGTGATCGAAGCCATGGGCGCCGGGCTTCCCAGCATGGGCATTGAATCTGTTGGGGTTGGAGATACGATTCAAGATGGCGTGACCGGTTTTCTTGCGACGAATGACATAGCCTCCTTCACCGCCAAACTCACCCGCCTCTGCCTGGACCCGGCCCTGCGCCAACAAATGAGCCGGTCTGCCAAACAAGCCTCTTCCGCCTATGCCATTGAACGCACGACCAGGTTGATGCTTGAGCATTACGAAAAATTGGTAAAAAACCATAGCCGTCGCAAGCACACGCTGGACGCCCGCCTGCGCGAAATTATGGAACGTTTCCTCGCATGACCAAACACAACCAGAAAATTGGCGCCTGGGGCGAGAAAACAGCCGCGGTCTGGCTGGCAAGCCGAGGGTACGAAGTGAGCCGCCGCAACGTCCGCACTCCGTACGGGGAGATCGACATCGTCGCACAGAAGAATAATGTCATTTTCTTTGTCGAAGTCAAAACACTGACTTCATCAAAAAAATTTTTCCCCGAACACCAGATCACCCCGCGAAAACGCGAACACATGCTGAATGCCGCCATGTATTACGCTGCCGAAAACGGAATCGAACATTGGCAAATTGACGTGATCGCCATCGAAGGCAAACCGGGCGGCGCGCCAGTCATCCAACATTTCGAGAATATCCAATAACCTTTGAGATATAATTTAAGCAGCGTCATACCGGCTCACGAAAAACAAGGAGACCTCCATGGCAAACATCATCGGAACCGATATCAGTTTCTATCAGGACGACCCCCAAACTCCTCAAGGCGTCAACTTTATCAAGATGCGCGCGAACGCCAGTTTTGTGATCGTGCGGGCAGGGCAGAACTTGTGGGGCGACCGGGATTTCAAGGTGAATTGGAGTGAGTCAAAAGCCGCGGGATTACCGCGCGGTTCCTATTGGTTTTACGACAGCCGCATAGACCCCAAGCTGCAAGCGGACAAATGGATTTCAATGTTCGATGGGGATTTTGGGGAACTGCCGCTTTGGTGTGACTTTGAAGATAACTATAATGGCTCCTTCAAAGGCTGGAAGAACTGGTACAACTTTATTGAGCGCGTTAAGCAACTGATTCCACCCGGCAAAGAGATTGGCGTTTACACAGGCTATTATTACTGGCGCGAGAACACTGTTGCCGCCAGCATTCCAAACGCTTCGTTGAACTATTTCAAGCAATACCCGCTGTGGATCGCGAACTATGGGGTGGCTTCGCCGCTTGTTCCCGCTCCCTGGGAGACATGGACATTGTGGCAGTTTACCGACAACGGCGATGGAACCTTATACGGCGTTGAAAGCCTGAATATTGACTTGAACTATTTCAATGGCGACATCGCCGATTTCCGCGCGCGGTTCAACCTCAGCGACGAACCGCTCCCCCCTCCGCCTCCGCCAAGCAATAACTATCGTGTGACGGTGGCTTCGCTCAAAGTGCGCGAAGGACCCGGATTGTCTTTCGCGCAAACAGGCAGCGTCAAACTCAATGAGATCGTGGAAAAGATCGGCTCGAACTCCGACGGAACCTGGCTCAACATCCGAAAATTGGATGACAGCCTGAGCGGTTGGAGTTTTGCCGCCTACCTGCAAAATGTAAGCGGCTCCACCCCGCCCGACGCTGACGATGGCAGTGATGACGGCAACACCCCTCCGCCTGACGATGAAGATACAAATTGGTATCGGGTAACCGCCTCATCGTTGAAGATCCGCACGGGTCCGGGGCTGGAGTATGATGCCATTGGCACATTCACATTCGGAGAACTTGTAGAGAAACTCGACGCCAGCCCGGATAATCAGTGGCTGAAAGTTCGCAGCAAAGACGGCACAAAGGAAGGCTGGAGCTTTGGCGAATACCTGCTCAGCATTCACGATCCATCCACAGAGCCGCCCCCGGCCATTGTCGTCCCCGAACACAGCGACAAGAATTGGTATCGTGTCAACACAAATACCCTCAACGTGCGCGAAATGCCTAGCCTGACCGCCAAGATCATTACAACGCTCGCCAAGAACGATGTCATCCCAGGTTTGGATGAATCAAATTTGCAATGGCTCCAAATCCAAAAATTGGATGGCAGCATCGGCTGGTGCTCGCGTGACTATCTGGTTCAGGTTAGCACGACAAGCCGACCCAGTTCCATCGCCCAGCGGTTGTATCCCGGCGTAACCTACCTGCGAAAAGACCTAACCTCTCCGCGCAATGTCGTCGTGCATGTCATCGCAATTGACTTGCAAACCCAAAAACTGGAATTCCTGGTGACGCCTTCGCCGAATAACACGGATGTGTTGTGTACCCGCACTACCTCCCAATTCCTCGAGGAATTTAAATTACATGCCGCAATCAACGGCGGATATTTCAGTTATCTGAGTGTTGCCGACCCGCAAGCGGCTTGCCCCAACGGCGGCGACCCGGTCCGCATTAGCGATTACGCCGCTTCGCGTGGAAAAATATATTCGCCCAAAAAGACCGCCCAACCTGAAATATTCATTGGGCAAAAAAATCAAGTGACGTTCGAGAAAGAATCTGGCAAGGTCTTTAACGCCGTCTCTGGCGATCGTATGGTTGTTAAGGACGGGAAAGTCGTCAAAAATTTAGCGGCGCAGGACCCCAATCCGCGTACGGCGATTGGACTGAACCGCAATGGACGTTGGCTGACCTGGATGGTCGTAGATGGTCGTCAGGCGGGGTATAGTGAGGGTGTGACGTTCCCGGAACTGGCTGAACTGCTGATCTCCTATGGCGTGTACACCGGCGCAAACATGGATGGAGGCGGCTCCTCCGCCATGGTCATTCGCGGCGCAGACGGCAAAGCCCGGATCTTAAACTCACCCATTGACATGAATAAACCCGGCAAAGAACGCGCTGTTGGAAATCATCTTGGGTTGTTCATCAAACCATAAAACCTGCCGAATGACAGGAGACAATCACAGATGAAACGACTCGGCGCTACCCCGCTTGGCGTGTGGGTGATTAAGCATGTTGCCGCTCCCATTCAGCGCTTTTTCTATCGGGCGTCGGGCGGCAGGTTGTTTACATCCACCGGCGCGGGCAGGGAAGTGCTGCTCTTGACCACAAAAGGGCGCCGCACCGGCAAAGACCGAACCATTCCGCTTTACTATCTTCGCGATGGGCATCGCATTATCCTGTGCAATGTAAACCCAGGATTCGAGCGCGTAAACCCCTGGGTGATTAATCTTCGCGCACATCCAACCGCGAAATTGCAGATTGGCGCCGAAATTGTCGAGTATCAGGCTCGTGAGGCTACCGAAATGGAAATCGCTTTATACTGGCCGCAGCTTGTGCGCATCTGGCCTGCATATCAATCTCATTTTGAAAAAAGCCGCCAGCGCGCCATCTTTGTTTTAGAACGCCATCCAAACAACAAAGCCCCAGAACCTTAAGCCGCCGTCATCCGTCCTGAATTTCCGCCGCCCGCAAGGTATTCGCCATCAGCATTGCAATGGTCATTGGTCCTACTCCGCCAGGGACGGGCGTGATGACCCCTGCTACGTCTTTTGCTTCTTCAAAATTAACATCACCAACAAGGCGCTGCATGGGCTTGCCGGTCTTGGGGCTAATCATCGGCGTGCCGTCTGGGTTGAGTTTGGGAATGCTGTTGATCCCCACGTCAATAACCGCTGCGCCAGGTTTGATCCAATTCCCACGCACCATTTCGGCGCGTCCAATCGCGGCAATGATGATATCCGCATCGCGCAGCACCGCTGGAATATCCCTCGTTTTTGAATGAACCACCGTAACCGTTGCGTTTTCTTTGATCAGCAAAAGCGCCGCAGGCATGCCAACAATGTTAGAACGCCCTAATACTACGGCATTGGCGCCCGCAATCGTTACCCCGGCTTCCTTCAATAAATAGATACAGCCATACGGCGTGCATGGCACAAACAACGGTTCGCGCCCTTTCTGCGCCAAACGGCCGAGATTGATCGGCGAGAAGCCATCCACATCTTTTTCGATGCTGATAAGCGAAAGGAGGCGCTCCTCATCCAAATGATCGGGCAGCGGTAACTGCGCCAAAATGCCATGCACCTTGGGGTCGGCATTCAACTGCTTGATGAGTTTCTCCACTTCCTCCTGAGAAACATCGGCGGAAACCGGCATGTGAAATGAAGTCATTCCCAATTCGGCACATGCTTTTTGTTTCATACGAACGTAGGTTGCCGAGTCGATACGTTCGCCCACCAGAACCGTCGCAAGACCGGGTTGGGATTTCCCCCCCGCCAGCCGCTTTGCCACTTTCTCTTTCACTTCATCACGCACTTTTTGCGCAATGGCAGTTCCATCAATGATCTGAGCCGTCATAGGGTTGCTCCTTTTACCAAGAACAATTATACAATTCAAAGCACACGAACAGGCAGTGATATGTGCAATCTGTCATTTCCCCGGCTCTCTCATGGCGACAGCCGTTTGACCACCGCCAGCAACGCCCCAGCCTTTTTCACTTCAAAGACAATCGGGGCATCGGGCAGGGTGTCTAAGTGGCTGGAAAAACGTGTGGAAATCACGGCATATTCAAAAGAAATATCCGAGCCCTCAAGGTCTGCGTCCTCAACATAAGCATATACATCCAGATCTTCGCGAGCGCCATTAAAGCCCGAGCCCCAGGCAAGAATATTGGCATGCTGTGATGCATTGGCATTGATAAATGGCGCAGCAAGGCGATACGCCGTCAGCCAATAATCCAATTCATAATTGCCATCTGCCCCAGACACACCGCCGACAAGATTATTATAGTAAATATACTGAACTGGATGCAATAACAGAATTCCAATCGCGCCGGGAAACAAACAAATAACGCCCAAAAATATTTTCAGCCAAACGGAGCGCAAGCGCCAGAGAAGCGCTTCAAAAGCCATGCCGGCAAAGATCAGAAGCGGCGGGAGAATAAACAGAAATTGGCGGAAGTTATCGTAAACGGTTGAGTTAAGAAGGATCTGCAGCGCTACCGGCAAAAGGAACCAAACCAGAAGCAGTATGTTTTGACTTAAGCCCGTTGTTTGTTTCCGAAGAAAAGCCGCCAACAAGCCAGCCAGCGCTAACACAAGGAGAGGTTCGGTCAGCTGGATGGAAATAAGAACTGGAAGGTAATGCCAGGGCAAATCAGCAGAGGAAACATTTTGACCCATGAAGCGGATCTCAGCAATGAAGGGAAAATCCCGCATCACCTTAAAGGCTTCAAGAAAATTCAGGGCTGGCGAATCCCACAAAAACGGCCATGCCCAAACTCCAGCCCAGGCTGCAATGGAAAAATAAAAAAGCAGCAGCGGGAGGGCAGCCTGCCCCTTTTCACGCAAGGCATATCCTGCGATCAATATTCCGGCAAACGGCGCCAGCAAGCGCACTGCAGCAGCCAACCCAAGCACAACACCTGCAACCAATACCCATGCCCATACACGCAGGTCAATCTCGAAAGGAGGAGACCACCTCCGATTGCGAACATAGCCGCTGTATATTTTTCTTATCACGACCACAGCCGCAATCCCATAGAGAACCAGCCGCTCCAAATGCGCAGCCGAGGCTTTGTGGACATAATTCTCCACAGGAAGCCGCTCTGAATTCCCTGCAAGCATCGTGAAGACGCCCCCTAGCGCCGAGTCGGCAGGCGCATTGTAAATCGTGGAGATCATCCACTGAACAGCCAGATAGATTAAGTCCTTACCCGCGTATGTAAAAGTAAACAACCCAAACAAAACCGCGATCGGCCATGCAATTGATCCGTCACTTTGGGCAGGGCGTGATTCTTTTTTCCTGCTCGCAAAACAATCGACCATGTAAAGCCCAAACGTGATACTTGCCAGAAAAAAAGTCATAAAGGGAATGTCTTTGGGGTTTATGAAAGCATGACCAAAAATAAGCGGCTGGCTTTCAAAAAGCGCAACGATAAAAAGCGCCGTCCAATCCTGAACAAAACGCTTTGCAAGAAAATACAAACTTATCAATGCGGTTTGAAAAAAAAGAAAGTTTACAAAATGCCAAACATCCATGTCCCCCCAGGAGGGTAAAATCGCTCGAAGCATCGAGACGACTTTCCAGGCAAGCGCGGCATAAATAGCGCCGTAATAGCGCAGGTCCAGAAAATAAATATGACGCTCAGGAATTAACGGCTTTCCCGCAACGCCATAGGTATACGCTTCATACGAGCGTTCGCCATACAAATAGAACGACGGTTCATCCCAGGTTTGTCCATAGTCGTTGCCAATCCATAAAGCAACCAGGAGGTTAATCGCAATCAAAATGACCAGGGCATGCCAGGGACTAAGCCCTGTAAATATTCTTTTCATAAAGACGTTATAGAATCTCCCCTTTCAAAATCTCATTCTCCGCTTCAATAAGCCGCACCTCATCCACCTCGTTCCAGCGCGGAGACGGAGCCGCCGCTGAAACGCGCAAATAATTCCCCGCCCAGCCTTGCATGCGCCAGCCATATTCGCCATATTCACTGGTCGATTCCCACAGAACAGACATCGTCTGCCCAATAAATTTAGCGCGATAAGACTTGGCCGACTCTTCAATCGCTTCCTGCAAAATGCGATTCCGCCTCTTTCTTAACTCAGGCTTGACCTGCCCCTTCATCTTTGCCGCACCGGTACCAGGACGCGGCGAATACGAAAAGACATGCCCCCCAGAGAATTGCATCTCGTTGACAAAGTTCAGCGTCTCGGCAAATTCATCCTCGGTTTCGCCCGGGAACCCTGCAATGATGTCGGTGGTGATGGCAACATCCGGCAGGACAGCCCGGGCAGCGCGAATCAATTTGCGAAAGGAAGCGGGCGTGGTCTTGCGTGCCATCCGCCGCAGCGTGGATTCACTGCCAGACTGCAAAGGCAGGTGCAGGTGCGGCATGAGGCGCTTGTCATCCCAAAGAGAGAAAAAATCGGCGTCTAAATCCCAGGGTTCAAGGGAAGATAATCTCAATCGCTTCACATCGGTTTCAAGCAAAATCGCTTTCACCAGGTCGCGCAGATGACGATTGAAATCCTGCCCCCATGAGCCAAGGTGGACCCCTGTTAGCACAATCTCTTTTGAGCCGCCCGCCAGAGCCGAGTGAATATCTTGAATCACATCGGCAAGCGGGCGCGAACGTCCTTCGCCGCGGGCAAGCGTGGTGACGCAAAAGGTGCATTTGTTGTCGCAGCCATCCTGCACTTTAATAAAAGCGCGTGTGCGGCGATGCAAACCCGGGATGGGGATGCGCTCAACAGGCTCAAGGTCGAAGGCGGAAGACTCAAGACTTAAAGTTTTAAGGACGAGCGAGTCTTTTCTATCATTCGTGATGACATGTTTGACATTGGGAAGCGCGGCAGCTTCCTTTGGCTGAAGCGTTGCCCAGCAGCCGGTGGCGACGATCTCATGTACCCCGGCGCGCGCAATAGCGCGCATCTTGCCGCGCGAATCAGAAGCGGCCTGGGTGGTCACAGCACAGGTGTTGACCACTGCCATATCCGCATGTTCCGCCGAGGCGACGATCTCATGCCCCGCCGCTCGAAACTGACGGGACATTTGCTCGATCTCTGCCTGATTAAGCCGGCAGCCGATGGTATCGAGAAAAATCTTCATTGAGCGGTAATTGGTGGCTGGCAACTCATATGTATCAGTCGCCTTTAGGGTTGCAGCGCCACGAAATTATCGAACAGAATATCCGCCCCCGGCGATTCAAACGTGCCAGCCAAAACGCCCACATCGCCAGATGTCAGGGTTGCATCCTGCGCCTGAGCCACTTGAAACCCGTTGATGTAAAACGTAAGCAGGTTGCCCGCGCAATCTGCGCGCAGGTGATTGATGGCAACTCC
>JACAEP010000272.1 GCA_013388795.1 Chloroflexota bacterium
CGCCATATCCAGCAGGGCATGTTCCCAGTCATGGAGGGGGAGCGGGGGATGGCCGGGGTGGCCAAAAGGTTGGTGGTGAACGTATTCCATAGTCTCCTCTTTCTCTCGCCTGCTGCTTACACTAGTTCGATGGTATCTTAATGATCATTTATTGTCAATATATTGCAAATGTTTTGTTAATTAAGGCTTGGTTATGAATTTTTCCCTGAAAATAAAAAGAGCGCAGAAATGCGCTCTTTTTTGTTCTTTATGCGGTTTCGATCAAACCCATGGCTTGCAGCATTTCTTCGTTGCTGTCGAACTTGAAGAACTCTATCCCGCGCTTTTTTGCTTCTTCAATTTCGATGGTTTCCAGCCGCTTGAGGTCTTCACGGGAGACGACGGCTTTATTTAGCGATTTGACCTTTTCTGCCACCGCCTCCGGACCGGCATTCGAGGGGGTGCGGCCCTTTAAATATTCCAACACCGCCTTGGCGGCATTCGTCCCATCGCGGCGGGCGTAGCCTACCAGACCTTCGCTTGCCTTGCGTGACCACCCGCCCACAAAAACGCCTTCGGTGGTTGTTTCATACGAAATGCCTTCAATGGCATACTTCGGTTCCTTATTTTTTACGAATTCGCCCCATTCCGTTGGCAGACCAAAGTTTGCGTCCACCTGGTCGCCAATCGCAAAGATGACCGTATCCACTTCAAGTGTGCGTTTTACGCCGGCGCCTTTGGCGCTGGTCTTGCCGTCGCGCTCGGTTAAGATATTTTCTTCCACTTCCAGTTTGGTCAGTTGACCGTTTTCACCGATCATGCTGGCGGGGGAGGCGAGGAAATCAAACTTAAATTTCGCTTCTTTAACTTTCGGGTCGGCTTTGGCGAGCGCCTCCAGAATTTTCTGCCGCCCGATCTGCGCATCTTGCTGGATGGCATCCAACGCAGGTTTAACCCGCTTCATTTCGTTCTCGAATTCATCCATGTCCATGTACGCGATCAGGTGCTTCATTTCCTCCTTCGTGAAGTTCACCTCTGCCGGGCCGCGCCGCACGACCGCTGTCACTTCTTCCGCGCCCTGATGATGGATGAGGAAGCGCACAATATCCACCATCACGTTGCCTGCGCCAATGATGGCGCAGCGCTTTCCAAAATGGAACTTGTGTTGGCTGAATGGAGGCAGTTTGTTGTAATGATAGACCACATCCTTGGCATGGTACACGCCTTTGAGGTCTTCGCCGGGCAACCCCAGAGACTTCGTCCCTTGCGCGCCCGCAGAGACCAGTACCGCATCGAAACCGAGCGCGCGAATTTCATCCAACGTAAAATCGCCCCCCATACCAATGGATACATTGCCATAATAGTCAATGTTCGCCATATCCAACGCCTGGCGGAACTGCTTGCGCAGACCCTCCTTCATTGTGTGTTTTTCGAGATAAATCCCATACTCCGCCAGACCGCCCGCTTTAATATCACGATTAAAAAGCGCAACCCGCACGCCGTTGTTCGCCAACTCGCGCGCGCCAAACAAACCCGCCGGACCGGCGCCGATCACGGCAACTAAAAATTGACTCATGCTTTCTCTCTCCTAAATTGGACGTAAACCATCGCATTATATTTGAAAATTTCAGCGGTTACAAGCCATTTTCACTGACTCTGCCAATTTGAAAAGCGCTTTTCCAGTGTCTTGTAACTATGCTAAGATTGGTCATTGTATCGATCAGGAGGCCGTATGACCGACGAACCTATCAAAGAAGATCCTGTGAAAAAATTCCGAAAACTGATTGCCAGCTTTATGCCGCTCAAAAAAGAGGCAAAGGAAACAGCCTCTGCTTTAGTTCAGGAAGAGGCCAAGAAACAAACCGGCAAGGATGTGACTGCGTCCCTCCCGAAGCGCTCTGCAGATAACAATAAAATATTGAGCGTTCTGCCCCAAAAAGGGACTTCATCGCAAAAATTTGAGGAAATTAAAGCAGTGGACACACCAAAACCCGCCGCCTCAAAACCGGACCTCAAAACTGATTCTGCGCCCAAAAGCGGTTTCACCGTTTGGGGTCCTCGTCTTTGGACGACGGCAAGTGTCATCACTCTTACCTTCAATATCATCGTGGCAATCGTCCTTCTAATTCTCCTTTTCAATATGTATCGCATGCGGGCAAGCCTGAACCAGGTCATGGGTTTGCTGCCATCCGTTGTGGACCTGCCCGGCGGCTTGTACGAAAATTTCGAAAAAATGGAACGCGCCAATATCCAAACGAATGTGGTTGTCGAAGCGGTCATTCCAGTAAAGTTCGACCTGCAGTTGAACCAGCAGACCAATGTCATCCTCAGTCAGGATGTCACCATCACAAACGCGCTGGTCACAGTGAACACGGGCGGTTTGAATATCTCCCGCGCCAATACCACCATTGTGCTTCCGGCGGGAACAACCCTGCCCGTCAACCTGAGCCTGACGGTTCCGGTCGACCAGCAAGTACCGGTCACATTGAATGTGCCTGTCAACATACCCCTTAAGGATACGCAATTACGCGATCCGTTTGTCGGTCTTCAGAATGTCATTAAACCGCTTTATTGTTTTCTCGAACCACAGGCTGTGAACATGGATAACCAGTTCATCTGTCAGTGAACGCCTTAAAATTTATTTTGGAGGTCCATGAAGAATCCTGTTACGCAAGTCCAGTTAAAGAATGGCATGAAGATCATGCTCAAGGAGATCCATGCCGCGCCCATCATTTCCTCGTGGGTTTGGTACAAAGTTGGCTCGCGCGATGAAACAACCGGCAAGACTGGCATCTCCCACTGGACGGAACACATGATGTTCAAAGGGACCAAGAAATTTCCTCATGGAATGCTGGACAAAGCCATCTCCCGTGAGGGCGGGCGCTGGAATGCCTCCACCTCCCGCGACTCTACACGGTATTACGAAACCATGCCCGCTGCCCGAATTGACCTTGCTCTCCGCCTCGAATCGGACCGCATGACGAAAAGTATTTTCGATGCCAAGGAGGTTGCTTCGGAACGGACGGTGATCATTTCAGAAAGGGAAGGCTCTGAAAACGAGCCAATGTTCCTGCTTGGAGAAGAAGTCTTGCATGCTGCCTTCCGTGTGCATCCCTATCAACATGAGATCATCGGCGACATGGCAGATTTATACGCGATCACACGTGATGACCTGTATAAACATTACCGCGCTTACTATGTGCCGAATAATGCCGTCCTGTCGCTGGCAGGAGATTTTGAAACCAAAGCCATGCTCAAGCGAATTCGGGAATTGTTCGAACCGATACCAATGGGAAATCCTCCGCCCCGCCTTGTTCGTCCCGAACCGGAACGCAAAGGTGAGGTTCGTCTCACTTTGGAAGGTCCTGGCGAGACGATGTTCACTCAAATTGCCTATCCTTTTCCCAATGCAACCCATCCCGATTATTTTGCGCTTCAAGTGCTGGAAAGCCTGCTTAATGGGGCCAGCGGACTCTCCTATAAAACGTGCCGTCTCTATCGCGCCCTTGTGGATACAGGACTCGCAGTGGATGTCTCCGGCTGGTCTGAGTCGACTATCGATCCATTTCTGTATCGCATCACCATTGTCCACCGGTCAGATCGTAAACCAGAAAAGGCATTAACCGCGCTCGACGCTGAGATCAAGAAATTGCAGGACAAGCCCGCTCCCGCCGGGGAGATTCGAAGAGCTGTGAAGCAGGCGCGGGCGGTTTTTGCCTACGGAAGTGAGAACATCACCCATCAGGCTTTTTGGATGGGGCATACCTCCATGTTTGCGGATTACAGTTGGTACACCACTTACTTAAAGAAACTTGCAAGCGTCACAGCGCCGGATGTTCAGCGGGTGGCGCAGAAATATTTCCAGCCGAATCGACGTGTAGTTGGGACTTATATTCCAAAAGGGAAGGGGCGCTGATGACGCAGAGCAAAACTTCCATGTTTAGCCCGGAAGACGTCCATTGCGCCGTGCTTTCAAATGGCATTACGGTATTGGCGCGTTCTAATTTCAACAGCCCGTCTGTCAGTTTGGGCGGGTATCTTCCTGCCGGCGCGATCTTTGAAACCGATGACAAATTGGGGCTTGCTGATTTTGTCTCCAGCATGCTGATGCGCGGCACGCACTCGCGCAGTTTTGATGCGATCTATAACGAACTCGAAACTGCTGGGGCGTCCCTTGGTTTTGATTCGGGGGTTCACACTACGAATTTTGGCGGGCGCGCGTTGGCGGAAGACCTTCCGCTTGTATTGAAGCTCCTTTCTGAGTCATTAGTGTCGCCGGCGTTTCCAAAAGATGAGGTGGAACGCCTGCGGGCGCAGTTGCTGACCGGTCTGGCTTTGCGCGCGCAGGATACCTCTGATATGGCAGACCTGTGGTTCGAGAAGTTTCTGTATGCAGATCATCCCTATGGGAAGCCGTCGGATGGATACCCTGAGACGATTCAAGCCATCACCCGAAAAGATTTGGAAGAATTCCACCGCCTCCATTTCGGACCTCGCGGCATGGTCATTGCCATTGTGGGCGCCATCCAGCCGAAGAAAGCGGTAGAGGCGGTGGCGAAAGTATTGGGTGACTGGACAGTTTCGCGTCAGAAAGAAGCGCCGGTTCTTCCTCCGCTCAAGCCGCTGAAGAAAGGCATTCGTCATCATCATCCAATCCCCGGCAAATCACAAGCGGATCTGGTGGTTGGCGTTATTGGACCCAGCCGAAAAAACCCGGATTATATGGCCGCGTCGCTGGGGAATTCGGCGCTGGGTCAGTTTGGCATGATGGGGCGTATTGGAAATGTGGTTCGTGAAAAATCGGGGTTGGCGTATTATGCGTATTCGAGTTTGCATGCTGGGGTTGGCCCGGGGAGTTGGGAAGTGGCGGCCGGGGTAAACCCGAAGAATTTGAACAAGGCGCTTGATTTGATCGAAAAAGAATTAAAGCGTTTTGTGAAATATGGTGTGACAAAAGAGGAACTTGCCGATAGTCAGGCGAATTACATTGGACGCCTGCCTTTGTCGTTGGAGTCGAATGGGGGAATGGTAAGCGCGATGCTTAACATCCATCGCTACGACCTCGGCATGGATTACTATCAGCGTTATGAGAAGATAGTGCGTGGCGTGACGCGCGATGATGTGGTTGCGGTCGCACGCAAGTATATTCATGTGGATCGCCTGGTGATTGCAACAGCGGGACCGTAGCGTGAAATGTCATTCATGATTCGCAAAGGTCAGTATCTATGATTCTTCGAACTGGAGTGGACTTAATAGAAACCAGCCGAATTGCTGAGGCCATTGAACGGCATGGTGAACGATTTTTGAAACGCGTCTTTACTGAATATGAATTGAAGGAGTGTCATGGGCGTGTCACTTCTTTGGCGGCAAGGTTCGCGGCAAAAGAAGCGGTTGCCAAAGCTCTGGGAACTGGCATTGGCGATGTGAGTTGGCTGGAGATCGAAATCCGCTCGGATGAAAAGAAAGGGCCATATGTGGTTTTATCTGGGGAGGGGCAGGGGTTGGCAAAACGACTCGGGTTGAAAACATGGTCGCTTAGTTTGAGCCATACAGAAAAGCAATCCATTGCTTT
This sequence comes from Chloroflexota bacterium, assembly GCA_013388795.1. Classification (GTDB taxonomy): domain Bacteria; phylum Chloroflexota; class Anaerolineae; order Anaerolineales; family Villigracilaceae; genus Villigracilis. Next base: position 5,552 of record JACAEP010000272.1, read on the forward strand.
TGTAGTTGCAACAGGTTAAAAAACCTCCCGTATGCCAGTTTACGGGAGGGTACAAGGAGATATAGATTGGCGAAAGGAAAACCTATATCTCTACTTGACGGGGGATTATTGTTGTTCTTCGGTGCCGATCCAAAAGTGACCCGGCATGACGGGACGATATGCGCGCACGACCATTTTCCCAAGGTGGATCTGGCTTTGCCCTGTATTCAACATGCTGGGATGCACAAGGCATAGGTCGGGAGTGCGCCCAAATTTTTTGTTGTAATACTCGATTGCTTTTTGGATTTTCACGCTCAGGGTTGTGCGCGGGTCGTTGTCGAACCATAAAAGTCCGGTATGCATATTGTTTTCCTTTCATTCCACAATGGCAGGAAGCCAGAACTTGAGCAATTGTTCGCCTTCACGCATGGCGAACTCTTCACCTTTGGAGAGGTGATTGAGCGGAGACATTCCAGTGAGAAGTTTGGCGTTCTCCATATCTTCCACACAGGCAAATAGGCGCGTGCGAAAGAGTCCCAACCAATCTTTTTGATCTTCAGCGCGGTTTGCATTCATAGTGGCGAAAGTCCACACACGGCGGCTGGGCCCGCGCAGAAGGAGCCAGCGCAGGTTTTGCTGGATCTGCGCTTCGAGTTGGGCAATGGCTTCGAGATCGTCAACCAATAGCAGCACAGATTGTCCATCTCCTCTATTTTGGTGCGCCCACGTCACCAGCGATTGCAGGAGCTCACCGGTGTTTGCTTTGCTGGCATGATAAATGCCGGCGTTATTCTCACTGCCATGCAGGGCTTTCCATTCATCCGGGTTGGTTGTGACGATGACATATTGCACATGATCTGGTGAGTGGAGCAAGTCTGTAGCGCGTGCGATAGTTTGTAGAATTCGGGTTTTCCCGCTGGATGGATCTCCTGCGATCAATAGCGGACCTGGGACTGGATCGCGCAAATTTAACAGGACCGGCAATCCATCCATGGCCATGCCAAGGAAGAGCGCTTCTTGTGGGAGGGGGGTGATTTGGGCGAGGACCGTGCTGAGGTTTGGCAGGGCAGGCGCGGGCAAAGAGCGAGGCGCTGGTTTTGCGTCCTTTTCTTCGCGCAGGATTTCCGCGAATGCTTCAAACATCAAGTTGAATTGGTTGGTTTCATTCATATAGAACAATTGTTCTAATAATATATCATATGCCTTTTCCTGTCAAGAGGAATTTTTGTTTTTCATGTTAAGTTCATTGTTCTTGTTTTTTGCTTGACGCTGGGAATTGTTTTGGTATAATCTGTCCGCTTATTGACTTGCCGACGTAGCTCAATCGGCAGAGCACCCGCCTTGTAAGCGGGCGGTTACGAGTTCGATTCTCGTCGTCGGCTCTGGATTGCCGAGTGAGCAAAAGCGGTGATCGATTAACAAATTAACCTGGGCAGTTACCCAAGTGGCCAAAGGGGACTGACTGTAAATC
>JACAEP010000217.1 GCA_013388795.1 Chloroflexota bacterium
CTTGCGTCCGCCCAGGGTTTTGATGATCTCCTGACCAAATTTACGCAACTGCACAGCTCTGACCGTCAATTCAGGATTCGCGCCGATCAACCCCACCACGCTGCGAATTTCTGGCAAAGCGTCGAAACCCAGCAATAGATCAGGCCCAGCCAATTCAAAGAAGTGCATGCCATGGCTTTGAATGACCTGTCCCATGTGCATCAGTTCACGCAACAGGCTTGCCGGGCGAGGTGGAGTTTGCCCCGTTAGCGCGTCGCTGGCTTTTGCCGCCGCGAGGTGATGACTCACTGGGCAGATACCGCAAATGCGCGGCGTGATCTGTGGCATTTCAAAGTACAAACGTCCTTCGCAGAATTTTTCAAAGCCGCGAAACTCGTTGACGTGCATATAAGCATGGTCAACGGTGTTATCCTCTTTCATGTGGATCGTCACCTTGGCATGACCTTCAATGCGGGTAACAGGCTCGATGGTAATTTTTTGTGTCGTCATAATCTCACCTCAATCTCTGCTCTCTAATGCCAATGCAATAACCCGTCTTTCAATTCCGGCTTGCGTCCTTGCGCCAACTCTGAAAGCACATAAAAGATCACATCGGGGTCGGGCGGGCAGCCGGGCACGTTGTAATCGACCGGCACCACTTCGTGCACCGCCCGCGTCTGCGTCATGGCCGCCAGTTCAGGGTCGTTCGGAATTTGACTGCCTTCTTCATTGCTTTCGGCTTCCACGTAGGCGCGCCGCAGCGCCGCTTCGACCCCGCAGAAATTTCGCAAGGCAGGCACGCCGCCGAACACGGCGCAATCGCCAAGCGCCACTAAAATTTTCGAACGGTCGCGCATGCGGTGCGCCACTTCTTCGCTGGCGGTATTGTTGATACCGCCTTCCAGCACACCCACATCCACGCCGCCGGCATCGGGTTCTTTCAAGTCTGTGATGGGCGTGGCGCGCAAGTCAGCCAGTTCAACAAGTTGCAAAATGCGCTCGTCCATATCGAGCAATGACATGTGGCAGCCAGCGCAGCCGCACATCCAATCAGAAGCAATTTTTGGTTTTGTCATAGGGTCCTCAATCCAATGCCACGCTTGATTTGCGTTCGCGGATGGACTTTTTCCAATCCGCATCCAATGTTAATTTCATTCGTTTGGCAAGTTCAGTCAGCACGTCCAAATTGTCGCGCGCATGCTCTGGCGCGGCGAGCGCCGGTTTGGCTTTGTGTATGCGCCCGTCGAGATTAATGTAGTGACCTTCCTGCTCCGCCCATATTGTCACTGGCAGCACTACATCGGCTTGCTCCGTGAGCTTGGATTCGTAACTTGCCTGCACCACCACATACTGCGCCTTGGATATTTTCTCGATCAATTTTTTCGAGACCCAATCATCGCCCACAGCAAGGTATGTAACCTTTTCGCCATTGAGATTAAATGGCCGATCGAGTCCCATCAACGCAGCCGCTTGGCTGTTCGCTTCGCCTTTCAACGAAAGGAGATTGCTGCGCTCGCCATCCACGGCTCCAACCTGGACCGCGAGCTGGTACAGCGCTTCGATCAATTTTTCATCGCGTTGGGCTGTGACTCCCTTACCAAAGACGATCATCGGCGAGATGGCATGCGCCAGCATCCGCGCGGCTTTGGTTATGTCTGCTTCAGAGATGCCGGTTTCCGTCACAGCTTTCTTGATGCGAGCATCGGCATCTTTGATGTTCAAGGACTTGCGCTCCAGTTCTTCTTTTGCAATGATCGCTTGCAGCGCCAGGATCAGCGCATGGTCAGAACCAGCTTTCGGCTTAAGAGAGATGCGGGCAACTTCATCCAGCGAGGTTTCATCCGGGTCAATGTTGATCAGGTTCACGCCAGCATTCAGATTTCGTTTGAATAAAAATCCCGCAACCATGTGGCTGCGATTGACGTTGGCGCCAACACATAACACCGTATCTGCAGTTTTCAGAGCGTCGAGTTTGCCTTCAAAGCCTTCGTGCGTTTCGGCAAATTTTGCTACTGCTGCGGTTGGTACACCTTCTTCGATGCTGGTCACGAGTTTGCTGTGAAGTTTGCCTTCAAATAAATCTTTGAATGCCGCCAATGTTTCCGCCGACAAGCGAGTGGACGCCAGCGCCGCGACGCTTTCCTTCGTCATTTTTTCCTGCACGGCGCTCAAGGCTTCATCCCAGGAGACGGGTTCGAGTTTGCCGTTCTTCTTCATCAGCGGAGTGGTAAGACGTATGCGATTTTCATTGGTAGTGGCGTAACGTCCATACTCGCACATCACACCTTTGTTGACGACTCCATCCCAATCGCCTTCGATGCGCACGATGCGGTTATCGCGCACCATGATCTTGATCGAACACCCAACAGAACAGCTCACGCATACCGATTTGATTTCCTGTAAATTTTTATCGTGCGATTGATACGCGCTGGTGCGGTCGATCAATGCGCCCGTCGGGCAGACCTGCACACACGAACCGCACTTAATACACGAGCTTTCCCCAAGCGGCACATCGGTGTCGGCAACGATCATGCTCTTCGCGCCGCGTTCTGCAACCGAGAGAGTAAAGTTGCCTGCCATCTCTGCGCAAGCCCGCACACAGCGGCGGCAGAGGATACAGCGGTTATTATCCAACACAAAGTATGGATGTGATGTATCAACAGGGAAGTCATTCCAACCCGGCTGAATGGGCCAGTGGGTCATCTCTTCGCGATAAGCGGCATTTTGCAACTCGCAATCTCCACCGCTGACCTGGCAGAACGGGCAGAAATGGTTGCGTTCGCTGAACAGCATGGACAGCACAAACTGGCGCGACTTCTTGAGCGCCTCGGTTTCGGTTTCCACCACCATGCCATTGCTGACCGGCAGCGTGCACGATGCCATCGGCGCGCGGATGCCCTGCACTTCCACAATGCACAAGCGGCAGCCGCCATACGGGGTGAGTTCCTTGTGGTCGCACAAGCGCGGAATGTGAATGCCCGCCATCTCTGCGGCCCGCAGAACCGTTGTTCCTTCAGGGACTTCTATCTGTTGTTTGTTGATCGTTATTTGAACCATGTAATCCTCTTTAAAAGTTACTGGATGTTTGTTTCGTTGGGTTTACATAAAACCATGTCTTCATCTTTTAATCGACCGCCGACCGTTGACCGCAGTCTGCCTTTTGCGGTCAACTACTCCTTGTCTGCAATAACAGGCTCGGCTGTCAACGCCATCTCACACACGCCCGTGGGGCAGCTCCCCAAGCGGATGTGCGCTTCCACCTCGGTGCGGAAATGCCTGAGCATGTCGCGAATTGGAACAGTAGCAGTTTGCCCAAGCCCGCAGTTCGAGGCGCGTTCCATTTCCGCGATCAGGTTTTGCAGCATATCCAAATCTTCCAGTTTGCCCTGTCCCTTTGAGATACGATCCATGACCTCGTAGGAGCGTTGCGTGCCTACGCGGCAGGGCGTGCATTTGCCGCATGATTCAAAGCGGAAGAATTGCAGCAATACTTTCACCAAATCCACGATGCAGGTGTGCTGGTCACAGATGAGCAAAGCGCCCGAACCAAGTGAAACGCCTGCCTTGCGGAAAGACTCGAAGTCCATTGGCACATCTCGCAGCGACGACGGGATGATCGAGCCGCTGCTGCCGCCGGTTTGGGCGAGTTTCAGCACACTGCCAGGCTCCATCCCTTTGGCGTAGATGTTGATGACCTCGCGCAAGGTAATGCCCATCGGCACTTCGATCACACCGCTAAAGTTGACGTTGCCCATGATGGTGTAGACCTTTGTCCCCGGGCTGGACGGTGTGCCGAACGCGCGATACCATTCCGCGCCGTTGCGCAAAATGGCAGGGATGTTCGCCAGCGTCTCTACATTATTGACCAGGGTGGGCTTATTCCACAATCCGCGTGTGACGGGATAGGGTGGGCGAGGGCGAGGTTCGCCGCGCCTGCCTTCAATGGATTCGATCAGCGCAGTCTCTTCGCCACAGACATACGCGCCCGCGCCCGCGTGAAGATGAATGTGAAAGTTGAAGTTCGTGTTGAAAATATTCCTGCCGAGGAAACCAAATTCCTCTGCTTGTTCAATAGCGTGTTGCAAACGGCGATAGGCATGACCATACTCGCCGCGAATGTAAATGTAGCCCTCGTCCGCGCCGACGGCGCAGCCTGCAATTGCCATCGCTTCAAGTATCGCGTGCGGGTCGCCTTCAAGAACAATGCGGTCTTTGAACGTACCTGGTTCGCTTTCATCGGCATTACAGATGACATATTTTTTGTCACTTTTTGCCATGCTTACAAATTTCCATTTGCGCCCGGTCAGAAAACCCGCGCCGCCGCGCCCCTGCAAGCCAGATTTTTCAACGACATCAATGACCTGTTCGGGTGTCATCTCGGTCAACACTTTGCCAAGCGCTTCATAGGCATTGTGGGCAATGGCATCTTCAATGTTCTCGGGGTCAATGCGCCCGGCGCGCTCAAGGACAATGCGCTGCTCCGATGGGTTGTATCCTTTATGGGCGCGCAGAGAGCCGATTTGCCCCGTCAACTGCTTGGGAGGCGCAAGCAAATCCTCAGCGATGCGTCCCTTGTAAAGATGTTCTTCCACCAAATAGCGCGCATCGCCCGGTTTGACAGGCCCATACACGGCGGCTTCGGGGTACACCACAACAACCGGAAGGATGTTTGTCCGCTCGATGTCCTGGATCTCGGCGATATCAACTTCATCTTGCAATTGATACGCTTCCAACGCCTCTTTCAGACTTTTGAGCAGGTCGCTCGCCCCAAGCCTCATACTCTCTGGATCGGTGGAAACCAACAACATGGCGCGTTTGGTTTTCATGGCTGGCTCCTATTCATAGTGACCCAGAATTTCGGGCAGTTGTTCCACAGTGACATTGCCGTACATGTCATCATCAACTAATAACACGGGACCGACACTGCACAGACCAATGCACGAGGTTGTAACGAGCGTCCACTTTTTATCAGGCGTGGTTGCGCCATTTTCAAGATCGAGCGTTTCGCGCAATGCATCCCAAATGGCTTTACCGCCTACTACATGACAGGGCGCATTCTCACAGAACTTGATGACGTGTCGTCCGCGCGGCTGGGTGGAGAGCATGTCGTAAAAACTCGCCAGCTCGTACAACTGTCCCTGAGAGACGAAGTTGCCCTCGTGATTGATCTGTGCCTTCACTTCTCGAATTGCTTCGGCAGGGATGTGTCCCAACGCGTGGTTGATCTCGCTAAGGATCGGGATAAACGCATCCCGTCTACACCCATGCTTTTCAATGGCTTCCTGAACGACTTCCTGGATTTCACGTTCAACCGCTGGAGCGTACATGCAACCTCTTTCTTTATTCTCGTCATTGCGAGGAGGGTGTTCTTCCCGACGAAGCAATCTTATGTTTTGCCGGGGGATTGCTTCGCCGCAAAGAGCGCGACTCGCAATGACAGAAAAGTGACTACGACAAAACCGAAACTGCGTTGAAATTACAAACTTGCATACAAATGCCGCATCGAATGCATTTGTTGACATCGATCAGATGAATCTGTCTGCGTTCACCGCTGATGGCTTCGACCGGGCAGTTCCTCGCGCAGACCATACAACCGGTGCAGGCTTTCTCGATCTCAAAGTGAATAAGATTTCGGCAAACCTTCGCCGGGCATTTCTTTTCGTATACATGCGCTTCATATTCATGGCGGAAGTGCTTGAGAGTGCTAAGCACAGGATTCGGCGCGCCTTGACCCAGACCGCATAAACTATTTTTGGCAACTTCATGGCACAGGTCTTCGAGTTTTTCAATATCGCCGCGCTCGCCTTTACCGTCGCAAATTTTTTGCAGCAGCTCCAAAATGCGGCGCGTGCCCACGCGGCAGGGCGTACACTTTCCGCAGGATTCCGCCTGTGTAAAGTCCATAAAGAAGCGGGCGATGTCTACCATGCAGGAGGTTTCATCCATCACCACCAGACCGCCTGAGCCCATCATCGAACCGGCTTGGGTCAGCGCTTCGTAATCAAGCGGCAGGTCAAGATGTTCCGCGGTGAGGCATCCGCCCATCGGTCCGCCCGTTTGCACGGCTTTGAATTGTTTTCCGTCTTTAATGCCGCCCGCAACATCGAAAATAATTTCGCGCAGGGTAATGCCCATCGGCACTTCGATCAGACCGGGCTTGGCGACATTACCGCCGACCGCGAAGGTCTTTGTTCCTTTGGAGCGTTCTGTGCCCATGCTGGCGTACCAGTCCGCGCCTTTGAGGATGATCTGCGGCACGTTGGCGTACGTTTCTACATTATTGTTATTGGATGGCTTGCCCCAAACGCCCTTCACCGAAGGGAATGGGGGGCGCGGGCGCGGCTCTCCGCGCTGACCCATGATTGAAGCCATCAAGGCTGTTTCTTCGCCGCACACGAACGCCCCCGCACCCACGCGGACTTCAAGGTCAAAGTTGAAGTCGGCGCCGAGGATGTTATTCCCAAGGAAGCCAAATTCACGCGCCTGAGCGATTGCCACATTGAGCGTTTCCACTGCCAGCGGATATTCCGCGCGGCAATAAATGTAGCCATAACTCGCGCCGACCGCATACGCGCCGATGATCATGCCTTCAATGACCGAATGTGGATCGCCTTCGAGCACGCGGCGATTCATGAATGCGCCTGGGTCGCCTTCATCGGCATTACAGACCATGTACTTGATGTCGCCGGGAACCTGACGGGTGAGTCCCCATTTGCGCCCGGCAGGGAAACCCGCGCCGCCGCGCCCGCGCAGCCCAGATTTGGTCACTTCTTCAATGACCTGTTCCGGCGTCATTTCGCCGATGACTTTACCGAGCGCCTGATAGCCATCCACAGCGAGATACTCTTCGATGTTCATCGGGTCAATTTCGCCGCAATTGCGCAACACCACACGCACTTCTTTTGGGCGCAGCGGACCTAACTCTTCATCCACAACCGCTTTATGAATTTCGCGAAACTTCTCAACGATGCGCCCTTTGAGAAAATGCTCTTCCACTAAAAACGGCACATCGTCCGCGGTCATGCCGACATAATGCACGCCTTCGGGGTACACCATCATTTCAGGTCCATCAGAACAGCTGCCAATCCGCGAGGTTTCAAGGACTTGAATTTCGTCTAAAAGCCCCTGTGCAACGAGTTCGTCTTGCAAAGCATCTACCACTTCATGCGCGCCCTTCGCAAGGCACTCTGGGTCAACACATACTAAAACATGAGAACGATAAAAAGGCATTATTTACTCCAGCGAATCCCTAAAGTCGGACTTTAGGGAGGTAAGTTAGATCGGTAAAACGCGGTCCTTCACAGGCATTCCGCCTTGTACATGTTGCTTCATGATCTGGCTGGCAACTTCCGGGTTAACCTTTCCATAGGTCACTTTTGCCGAATCGCCAACAATGACCTGCACGATCGGCTCCTGCTCGCACATGCCCATGCAGCCGGTTTGGGTTACGGTCACGCCGCTCAGTTGTTCGACTTCGATAAAATTCAAAATGCTTTTCATCGTGTCGCGCGCACCGGCGGCAATGCCACATGTGCCCATCGCGACAATCACCTGGATATGCCCCGGTGTGGCTTTCATTTGTTTCTTGGCGAGCGCTTCTTCACGAACGCGCTTCAGTTCCTCCAACGATTTAATGGCTGGCATGGTTGCTCCTCTCAATACTCAGTCTGCGGCGCGAGGGCTTGAATGCCTTCTTCGATCATGCCGCGTAAAATTTTCAACACATCGGGCTCGGTCAATGGAGTATCGCCAAGCGCCGCTTTGACTTCTTCGTCATCCAACTCAAACGAATTTGTCGGGCCGTCTTTTGATGTAACTTGATATTTGAACACCCAATGAATATGCGGATAAGAAACCAGCAGGGTTAGGAATGTAGCGCCGACGTCGCCAAGCGGCATTCGGTCAATGTGACTGTGACGGAACGACGCCTCAATGCGCGCGCCTTTGCCTGATTCGGTTTCCAGAGTGAATCCGCCGCCCGCGCTTTCGGCTGCCAACTTCAAGAGCGGAATGCCCAGCCCAACCTTGCGTGTGGTGCGCGTGGTGTAAAACGGATCCAGCGCCCGCTTGGCGGTTTCCGCATCCATGCCTCTCCCGTCATCTTTTACTGAAACTTTGAGTAGATCGTTTTTTATATCTTCTATTACATCAATGTGAATATTCCGGCTTTCCGCCGCGACGCCGTTTTCCGCAATATCCAAAAGATGCAAAGCAATTTCGCGCATGATTAGCCCTGAACCTTCTTTAATACCTGCGGAAATTTATTCGGGCGTAATTTCCCTTGCACTTCTTCGTCCACTACCACCACCGGCGCCTGACTGCACGCGCCAACACAACGACATTCTTCCAATGTGATTTGTCCATCGGGCGTTGTATCGCCGAGGTCAATGTTCAACATCTGTTTGGCTTTTTCGACCAACTGCGGAACGCCCGCCACATAACACGCGGTTCCCAGACAAAACTTGATGGTGTGCTTGCCTTTGGGCTTGGTCTTGAAGAACGAATAGAACGTTACCACGCCGTGGACTTGCCCCAGCGGGACGCGCAGGTTCTGCGCGATATAGGCTTGCATGCAAGGGGAGACGTGCCCGATCTTCGCTTGCACTTCGTTCAACACGAGCATGATTGCGCCGGGGCGGTCTTTGTGCTCGGCAATGGCTTTGTCGATCAATGGCTTCAAATCTTCAGATTTAAGCGGGTCGTTTGCGGGGATTTCTTTAAGTAGTGTGCTCATTTAATGGCCTTCTAAAGTATTGTGATAAATTTCACAATTTAAGTTTACTTGCTGATTTCAAATCAGTCAATGAGGGATGTCATGTGGCGCCGGTGTCGGTTGTCAGTCAATTGGGCGAGGTTGAAGAAGCACATGTCGTTTATTTTCTCCACGAAGGGCTTTGTCAATTTCGGCAAAGGTTGGCGCTTCGAGTTGGAAGATGGTTGTGCCAAGAAACTCGTTCAGCCGATGAACATCTCCGCTTTGGATGAGCGCATGGTTTCGAGAGGAAGGGAATTTTTTGTGCAAGATTTCTGGCGTAATGTGACGCGAAATTTCCAAAGCAGGGAAGCGCCACCAATCTGCGAGGAAGCCGAGGGTGGGGAACAAACCATATAAGGAGCGGTCTACATGCGCAGGGATGACGATGCCGTTCAGTTTGTTGACGCGCTCCATGATTTCTTCGATGGAGAATTCGGTGGCTGTGAGCAGGAGCCGCGGCTCTGATCGAATGAACTCACCTTGTTCATCAACAATAAACTGCTCGCCAAGATGATCGGCAGGGTTCAATTCATCGGGCAGGGAAAGGTCCACTTGGCGCTGCCAGGTTTCGAGGTCCGCGAGAGAGGCGAAGAGACAAAGCAAATGGACATCTTCATGCGATTGGATTTCCATGCCGGGCAATACGGTCAGCCCGGTTCCATCCGCTGCTTTTTGAACGGCTGGCACATTGGCGCTGGCGTTGTGATCAGTGATGGCGATGATGTTGATGCGGCGTTTAAGCGCTTCTCGCACGATGAGCGGCGGAATCATTTCCACCTCGGCACACGGCGAGAGGACGGTGTGAACGTGCAGGTCGGCGCGGAAGGATTTCATGGTTAGCGCAAGTTCATGTCCCAAAGGGCGCCGCAGATTTCGTAACTTGCTTTGGGGGTGGAAAGTAAAATCACGCCTTGTTCGTTGGCTTTAGCAATGGCGGCTTCGTCCGGTTGGGCGTTTTCTGTGATGATGACGGCGGCGACTTCGAGCATGGCGGCAACGGCGACGATGTTCATGTGGGCTTGCAAGGTGACCCAGATGTTGCCCTGCTTTGCGCCTGCCATGACGCATGAGAGCAAGTCGGAGGTGTAGCCGCCTTTGGGTGTGATGGATGAAAAATCACGCGGTCCGGTCAGGACATTCAGTTGAAGTTTGTCAATGATGGTTTGAAGATTCATGAGGATCCCTTATTGCTGTTGAGGATTTCAGACGGAACTGCAATACGCATGAGCAGCTTTGTGCCTTTGCCGCGGGTTGATTCGATCTCCATTTTGTCCACGCATTTTTGGATGTTCACCAGTCCCATGCCTGCGCCAAACCCCATCTCGCGCACTTTGTCGGTGGCGGTAGAGTAGCCGGGTTGTAAAACTTTTTGAATATCTTCAATGCCGGGGCCGTCGTCGGTGGTGGAGAGGGTGATTTTGCGCGGTTCCACTTCCAGTTTGAGCATGCCGCCGTTGGTGGTGTGGATAATGAGATTCATTTCCGCTTCGTAGGCGGCAATTCCGCAGCGCCGTGCCAGTTGCGAGTCCGCGCCGAGGCGTAACAATGCGCGTTTGATATGGCTGGAGGCGTTGCCGCCGTGCGTGAAATCTCCAGCCTTGATGTTGTAGCGCAAGACCAATGTGGTGCGGTCTGAGACGATGTCGTCAAATAGATGACTGGCTCGATAACGGCGGACTTCTTCCTCTTTGTAGTCGCGCTGTACGGCAAGCAGGATGCCGCGCGTGATATCCCCTTTGGTGATGATGCCTGCGAGTTTTTTGTGTTCATCTATAACGGGCAGGCGTCCCAATCGTTTTTCGGTAAATATTTTGATGGCTTCCACGATGCTGTCAAACGTGTTGACTGTGACCAAGTCTGTGGTCATGTACTTCTGCACCGGTTCGCCCAGTTCATTATTTTGAAGCGCGCGAACGATATCTTCCAGGCTGATGATCCCAACCAGCGTTTCGTCGTGTACGACGGGAACGCCAGAAATGCGATTAACCCGAACCAGCTCAAGCGCTTTGGAGACGGGCACGTTGGGCGGGGTGGTGATGACATTTGAGATCATTACTTCGCGAACTTTCAGGTCATACGAAAGTTCTTCAATACGGTTGATCTCGTGCGCATCGCGGTCGGTAAGCGGACGGTGCCGCCCAAATTTTTCCTGCTCGGTTTGCGGCCTAATCGGATCCATTGTGTTCGTAACTCTTCAGGCCTGCGTCATGAAGTTTTCCACATAACTCGAACATGCCCATGGGGCTGGAGATCAACGGAATGTTTTCCTGAATTGCAATATCGATGGTTTCCTGCTGCGGCTTTTTTCCACGGATAAAAACGATGGCGCGAAAATCTGCCATTTGCGCGGTTCGCACCACCTGCGGGTTGGTCAGCCCGGTCAGCAGCACCGCCCGTGGACGGCTGTACGCCAGTACATCGCTCATCAGGTCTGCGCAACAACCGCCGTGAATGTTAATATCCGTATTTAGTTCTGGCGTTAAGACTTTGCCTTCAGAGATTTTAATGATCTCTGTTAGATTCATGCTCATAAGAAGACATCCTTTCCGCTCATAATAAGGTTTTACAGGTGGAATTATTACCTGTTTAGTCCACTTTGGTAAGTTTCATTTTGCATGCTTGGCGGGTGACGTTTGACTTGTTTTGTGTTTTTCCATTTGCTCTGTTGCAAACACTCTCAAAATCTGTCACTGCGAGCAAAGCGAAGCAGTCTTCCTGCCAGCGAGAGGATTGCTGCGCCGCCTGTGTGGCGGCTCGCAATGACATCCTTGCAACAAAGCATTTTCTATTGTCCAATTTGGGGTTTTGCGCGGGTTTGGTAAAACAAAAACCACTGCCAGGAGTGGTTTTTGCTGCTGACCGTTGTTGGCAGGCAGCAATGACAGACTGTTTATCTGCCGGTTACGCCAAGTTTGCCGGTCTTTCTTCTTGATTTTTTAAGTCGGTTGCATTTTTTGAGAATTATTCGGACAGGCGCTTGAGTTCTTTTTGTATGCGGGCGGTAGTCTTGTTTGAGTTGCGGTGGACTTTGCAGAGTACATCGGGGTCGGCAAAAAACGCTCCCAGGCAGGCATCAGTGCAGAGACGAATTGTTTTTCCTTTATGCTGTGCGGCAGGGAAGTACTGCGGGTCGGCATCGCGGAAGATGCGTCCGCGCAGGGTGGAGAATGCCTTGGAGCGGGGACGTTCTTCGCTCATGCTCTCACTTCAGCCATGAAGACTTCAAACGGCGCGATGGTGAGCTTTTCCGTTGCGCGGCTCACCTGCGAACGGACTCCGCTGGTGAAGAGGGTATGAAGTTTTTTGTCAGTCAACTCTTTTGAGAAATTTAATTCCAGCCTTTTTTCAGAGTAATTCAGCACGATCAACACGCTTTGTTTTTCAGATTTTCTGAGGAAGGCGAAATACTCTTCGGCGGTTTCATGCAGCGGAATGTAGTCGCCTTCTATTAAAGCAGGAGCCGCTTTGCGGATCTTCAGCAGGTGTTTGTAGTAGTTTAAGAGAGAGTCTGGGTTGTGCTCTTGATCATGGACATTGATGCCTGCCTTGTAGTTTGGGTTAATGGGCAGCCAGGTTTCTACATCTTCAGGAGAGAAACCCGCGTTCGGCTTACTCGACCATTGCATGGGAGTGCGATTCTTGTCGCGGGTCATTTCGGCCGTGCGGACGATGGCCTCTTCCGGGTCCACGCCCATTTCGGTGACGATGGTATGGTAATACCAGGAACCCATCGTATCTTTCACTTGTGAGATGTGCGGCAGCAGATAATCCGTCATGCCGATCTCCTCTCCGTTGTACAGGAAGGGTGTCCCGCGCAGGGTTAGCACGAGGGCGGCGTTGAGGCGGGCGAGTTCGGCGTCGTGAATTTTATCGCCATAATTTGTGTAGATACGTGAACGGTCGTGGTTGCCAAGTGTATTGCATGCCCAACCCTTAAAGGCAAGTTGATTCAAGCGGGCAATGCGTTCCTTTTGATTTTGGCTAATATGAGTCGGTGTGATGCGATTGGTGTTTGCCAATGGAAAGTTGAATACGAGGTGCAGTTCATCCTTCCCGTCGCCCATGTAGTCGATGTTGTCGTCTTCGCCGACGAGCAAGCGATCACCGTCATATTCATCTATGATGGCGCGTAGTTCTTTCATCAATTCGTGAACGCCGGGTTGCCCCAATTGGCGCTTGAACATATCCTGCCAATACTGGTCTTTTAATTTTTTCTCTTCGTCGGTTTGGGCAGTTTCAGAGAAGCGTCGCAGTTCAACGAGGTTCATGGGGACAGTATGCGGCGTGAGATTCGGGTCTTCGAAAATCGTGCCGATTGCGTCAAGCCGGTAGCCGTCCACGCCGAGGTCGAGCCAGAAGCGGACAGCGTCCCACATGGCTTGTCTCACTTCGAGGTTGTGCCAGTTTAAGTCCGGTTGTTGCTTCATGAAGTAGTGATAGTAATATTGGCCGCGTTCGGGGGCGTAGGTCCAGGCATCGCCGTCGAAGCAGGATTGCCAGTTGTTGGGCGGTGTATCAACCCAGACGTACCAATCGGCTTTGGGGTTGTCGCGGCTAGATTTTGACTCAAGGAACCAGGGATGTTCGTCGGAGGTGTGATTCAGCACAAGGTCGAGAATGACGCGGATGTTTCGCTTGTGAGATTCAGTGAGGAAGGTCTTAAAATCTTCGAGTGTGCCGTATTCCGGCGCGACATCGGTGTAGTCGGAGATGTCGTAGCCGCAATCCCAATTGGGGGAGGGGAAATGCGGCGAGAGCCAGAGGGCGTCGATACCGAGGCTGGAGAGATAATCCAGCTTTTCGGTGATGCCTTTGAAGTCGCCGATGCCGTCGCCGTTGCCGTCTGCAAACGAACGGGGATAGATCTGATAGAACACTGCGGTTTGCCACCACTTCAGGGAGGTCATTTTGGTTGATTCCTTTTTATGTTTGAAAGTTAGGAGGTTTACAAGTTGGAACGTTGATCGTTCGAACCTTCTAACTTTCCTATGATCTTTACGCAGTCGTGTTGAAACACTTCTTCCGCATGCGGAGCGTCTTGCAATTCACTGGTCAGGTCTTGACCGGGAAAGTGCAGAAATTCGTGAATGCCCGCGCGCCATTTTGGGCATTCGGTGACATCATAGACGATGCCGTTGAATGCAATCCACATGCGGGCGCCGCGCTCTCCGGTGTTGCGTTTGAGTTCGAGCAGGGAAATGATTTTGTCTGGAATCATGATGATCGTATGACAACTCCATCGGGCAAATGAAATTTTATATATTCAAGCAATGAGTAGATGATGAGCGAACAGCCGATCATCTCAACAGACTCTTCCAGGCTGGCGACGACGGCATACGTGTAGTTCTTTAATCCAAGATTTGCCGCGAAATATCCGCTGACCATTTCGCCGCCGATGACTCCGCCGAGATAAGTGGACAGCGAGAAGAAGAAAAGCCATTTGAATTTATTCTCAAGGTGCAGGAAGTACATTAAATAGGTCAAACCGAATAGGGCAATCGCGATGACGCCGGGGATAATCCATGCAAAATAAAAGACGCCTTCCGAGCCGAAGATGGCGCGCATCGGTTTGATGAGCTTTTCATGCAGAGAGGCGATTTCGTCAATGGATAAGAGGAAGAAAATAAGCGCCAGGCCATTCCAATGAAAGCGGAACCTGTCGCGGATGGCGCTTTTCCATGCGCCGATGCCAGTTAATAACAGGGAGGGGATGAATAACAGCAGGGCATTCATATAGGTCGGGACATTGCCTTCAAAATCAAAAAAGAAGGAGTTGATCATCAGGTCAATCAGGAATTCATGCCATGCGCCGCGAATATCTGACACGCCGAAGAAGCGCATGTGCTGTCCCCAGACGCTAAGCAAGACCAGCAGGCCGACGACCGCAAGCAGTCCGATGAGAGTGTGTTTGGAGTTGATTTTGATAGTGGGCGTTGTGTTGGTCATAAAAAAACCTTCGACGCGGATTATATCGTTTGAATATAAATTTGCAGTTGAATGGTTGTGGATTTTATTTTTTCCAATACTGTCTCATTAACTCGGTTGCCCAATCTGGTTGATGAACTTCTTCTCGCGGAAGAAATTCGCGCATGACCGGTTTAATATCGAGGATGGGAGTTCCGTCGATGGCGTCCAATCCCTCTACATGCAATTGACGACCTTCGCGCTTCAAAATCTTGACGATGGTTACCCCCAACCGATTGGGGCGATTCTTGCCCCGTTGGCTGAGAATCCCAACTTTGGGCCAGTCCGTGTTGTTACGCGGGTGACGCGCGCCAGTTTCGATCTTTGATTCTGGAACAAGATGAAAATGATAGCAGATTTCAGCGTGAGAGAAGTCTTCGATGCCAGCAAGCGCCTCTTCCGGCATGGACTCGCTTAACTCGACGATGGAGACGATATCGCCCCAATTGTCATCTTCCGCTTCGGTGCGCGAATTTCGAACAATGGCGATGGATGTTAGTTGAAGGATCATATTGAGTCTCTTAAAATGACCAGGTTGGAATGGGCAAAGCGGATTTTTCATTTTGGGATTATAGCCTTAAGCAAATGTTTTATGGGGATAATCAATCGTTAATGCGCGCCTTAAGCATGAAACGCTATAATGGGCGGGGTACATAATAGGAGATCTATAAATGAAAGACGTGTTAGAACTAAACAGCCTCCCTGCATCCGTATATGTGACGCAAGCGCGGTCGCTCCCTTTTCGCGGCGCAAAGAATTTTCGCGACCTTGGCGGCTATGAGACAGTCGAAGGCAGGACGGTGCGTTGGAATGTTTTATATCGTTCCGATGCGCTGCATAAATTAACAGACAGTGATTTGAAGTTCATTACAGCGTTGAAACTTACCCGCATTATTGACTTTCGTGCGCCCTACGAAACCGCAAAAGAACCAGATCGTCTTCCAGATGATTTGGTCGTGCGGCTTTTGAAACTGCCGATGGAAGATGCCAGCACAAAGGTCTGGCACGAAGCGCGAAATGAAATGGTCAGGAATATGAAAACGCTTGACCCAGGCGCATACATGCGGCAGACCAATGTGGAATTGGCGACAATATTCACGCCAGAATATCGTTTGTTCTTCCGGGAACTGCTGGCATCCGGCGGAAATCCTGTTCTGTTTCATTGCGCGGCCGGCAAGGACCGCACCGGTTTTGCAGCGGCATGTATATTGCGCATCCTTGGTGTGACCATGGACGTGGTTATTCAGGATTATTTGTTGACCAATCACTACCTATTGGAAGCATATCCATGGGAGATGTTCCTGGCAGGCGTGCTGCGCGGAAAAAAATTTGTGGATGGTGTTCGCGGCTTTATGCGCGCCGACGAAAGTTACCTGATGGCTGCGTTCGATGCCCTCGAAAAAGAACACGGCTCGTTTGCGAATTATGTCCGTGATGGATTGCGCCTGGGCGAACAGGATATCGCAAAGCTAAAGCTGTATTATCTAGAGTAAGGTAGAACGCCAAAAGAAACTTAACACCACAAGCCAACCGCAGACGGCGGACCGCTGTGCTGACCCTTGGGCTGGTCGTCGGCGGTCAATTTGCTTTTGAAGCCTGGCTGAAGAGCATAAACTGCGTAAGGTGAGTCAATTCATTCATGGTTTTAAATGGAATTGCGCCAGCCTCCCTTAATTTTTCTTCGGGTATGAGCGCGGCGTATCCATAAACAGACATTCCGGCGCGCACACCGGCTGTCACGCCGGGAAGGCTGTCCTCAACCACCATGCAGCGCGATGGCATGGCATTGAACGCCCGCGCTGCCGCCAGATAAACATCCGGTGCAGGTTTGGGGTTGGGAACCTCCAATCCGCTGAAAATGGCATTCCCAAAAAAAGACGCGAGGTTGGATAACTTCAAACGCAGGTTGATCTCATTCCGGCTGCCGTTGGAGGCGACACACACCGGCGCCGGCAGGCTTTGCACAAACTCACGAATCCCAGGAATTGGCTGAATCTTTTTTTCGGTCAATGCGATCAGGCGTTCATGAAAAAGGGAAAGCAGATTTTCCGGCGGCGTCCAGTTCAATTCTTGCGCAATGGTACGGATGCGGTCGGGCAGCGTCACCCCTGCGAATTTGTGTAAATACTCCATTTCATTTACATCAAAACCATTCTCACGCATGAGTTCAACAAAGACTTGATTGGCAAGCGGCTCAGTATCCACTAAAACGCCGTCGCAATCGAAGATGACAAGGTCAATCAAAGTTCGATTCATAGAAGCGCAATTATAACTCTGCGCCGGTCTTTTCTCTCAACGGCGGGTATATGCGCCCGTTTGCGCCACGTCTTTTGGAAGCGTGTTGGCAAACTCTTGCAGGTGAAGTATGGCATTCGTTTTATAACTTTCATCAATGACGTAGAAGGAAATTTCATCATCCGCGCAGACGACATTATTTGTGATCCGCCACCTTCCGATCTCGATCCATTCTCCGGGAATATTTCCTTCAAACCAGCTATTGTAAATGATGATAATTTCAACCTGATTTTCCTTTGCCAGTTGATGCATCACCTCAGCATTATAGGAATGATCCAGCTTCGCCTCGGCCACGTCTAGGCTTGCCAGCCCAAAAAGATCCAGAGTCTTCACCTCGGCAAGATAGCCAATCGCGCCAATATCGTTAGCCGCCACGGCTGCCCCGGAATAATATTTTTGTATGAACCGCCCCATCTGATACTGCTGATCGTGAATATTTTTGACGGCAATTGGATATTGGCTGTGCGCCCGTTCGGCTCGTATGGCAAATGGCAGCAACAAAATTACAATAAGCAACGTCATGGCAGTTTGTTTAATTAAATGATTTTTTGGAGAAATTTGCGGGATGTTGGCTTGCGCCGGCGCGATCCCCCTGGCGATAATGAGGATGCCAGTCAGCACAAGATAAGCATCGTAGCGATAGAACCATCCTGTGCTGGCAAAGAGCATATGCAGCGTCGTCATGATCGTGAAAAGAAAGACTGCGATTGTGTCCTGCGCATTAAGGACATGTTTCCGTTTTGCGAATGTAAAAACACCAAAGCCGATTAATAATAGAATTATGATATGAGGCGCGACCAGGGCGTTGTCAAAGAATCTCTGGAACAAGGTCAGCAGGCCCTCTGGCGATGTATTCCCTTTTAGCAAGACGGAGTTTGGCAAAAAATACCATCCCTTTGAAATGGCAATGAGACCGTAGATGGAAATCGGCAATGCTCCAGCGCCGCCCAGCATCATACTCTGTATTACGCGCCGCTTGAATAAAAGAAGTAAACATATTGCAGATATCAGGAATATGGCTTCGTAGCGAGTGATCGTGATTAATCCCGCAAGAATCAAGAGGCGCGCATAATGTTTCTTTTCAGTTTGCGCGTTTTCGAGATGTTTCGCCGCCTCAAATAGAAGAAGAATCGTCAACAAACCATGCAGGACATGCTCCATCCCAGAAAGGGTCAGCATGGCAAGCGGAGTAAGAATCACGAGTGCGGATAGAGCGATCCCGGTTCGAAGCGCGCCAAGCCGGGAGATGAGGACTCCAAAACCGGCAACGATCACTGCATTTCCGGCGATGAATGCCAAGACAAAAGGAACCAGATCATTGACGCCGATACTTAAAAACCCCACTGCAATCAGAAATGTCCATAACGGAGAGGAGGTGCTGGAGGAAAACCCGGCATGTGAAGCGCCCCAAACGCCATTCACGACAAAATTCTTCGCCATCGCCATATGAATATAGGTGTCATCCAGCGGGTAGCCGAAATGCCCCTTCGCGTTGTTCATCGAGGCGAGCAGGAGAATGGCGCAGCTTGCCCAATATAAGACAAGCGCGAATCGCAGGGGTTGGTTGCTTTGTTTATTCATTCTTGATGAAGATGAGTTGATGAAATTGCCTTATTCGGCGTATTTTTTCAGCCAAATGGATTTATGCGGGCCAGTTACAACAGGCGTATAACCTCTTCAAGGTTAATGGGGTTGAGGTATGCCTTTGTTTGCCAGCCGCTTTCAGCCAGGCGGCGATGCAGCCGTAGAATGGCGTTTTCATCCGGCTCTTGAAATCGTAACGCCCCTTGCGCTTTTTTGGATATGACGGCGGCAACTAGTTGCCCGGCAAACTCAAGATTGCCGCCGGTCAACTCAATTTCACTGAGAAGGATCAATCCGGCTAAGACGCCGACCTCATGGGCTGGACCCAAAGCATGGTTTTGTTTTATGCTCTCAATGCAAAAGGCTCGCGCCTGTTCTGCGTTTCCCACGCGCAGGGCGGCATACCCCTGCAGCCGCAGCGGAAAGGGAAGTTGATACTCGCTGCCTATGGAGCGAAAGCGTTGATAGGCTTCAAGGGCATACCTGCCCGAATCGGCGTGCATGTCCAGCATGTTCGCCAAAACCGCCATCTGAACCAGGGTTTGCCCGCAGTTGAGGCGGTCTCCTAAAATAAGCGTTTTTTCAAGCGCGCGATTGTTTATGGCGAGCGCCTCTTCGTATTGCTTTTCAAACCGCAGGTAAATCGCCAGCATCCGCAAGGCATAGGCTTCGCAGCGCACATCCCCCGCTTGAACTGCGACGTTAAGGGCTTCATCTAACTTGCTGCGCGCATTTGCCGCGTCACCTTGTCGTTGAAGAGCCACTCCCAAGTCGGCAAGCGCAAGCGAGAGCGCCAGGGGCATATCGAGCGAGCGGAAGATGTTGGAACTCTCTTCCAGATAGGCTGCCGCCAGCGCATTGTTATGAGAATCAAGCAGAACAAAGCTAAACCAATACAATGCGGCGGCAAAAGTAGGTTTTTCGTTCATCTCGCGCGCCAGCGAAATCGCCTCTTCAAACAGTTCGGTGATGCGCTCTTTGCGGCCTGTCCAATATGCGTAGTTGGTGAGCGTCGCCGTCAGATACGACAGGCGGGCGCGGAAAGTTTTTTTATCTTTTGTATGTGGGAGAAAACGTTCCGCCCAATCTGCGCCTTCTATAAAATGATTCGTCTCGAACCATAAGCGGCAGACGGCTATGGCAAGCCGCAGATTAACTTCATCGGCCGGTTGATGGTTTAGCGCCCAATCCATGGCCGAGCGCAGGTTATTGTATTCATGCCCGACGATCTGATTGAAATTTGGAATGGGCAGGCGGTCGAAGTTGTAGCATAATGTTTCAGCCCATTGCATGAAGCCCTCCACATGGCGCTGGCGGCAGGCTTCGTATTCTCCTGATTCTTGCAGTTTTTCCAACGCATAGTGACGGACCGTATCCAAAAAGCGATAACGGGTGTTATGGTTTTGCGTTTCTGCCGCCACGAGAGACTTATCCACCAGATTAACGAGCAAGTCGTAAATATCTTCATGGGCGCAGAGTGTAGCGTCGCTGCATACGGATTGGGCCAATTCAAGCGTCCAGCCGCCGGAGAAGACCGCCAGGCGGTTGAGCAATGCGCGCTCCTGCCCGGTGAGCAGGGTGTAGCTCCAGTCTAATGCGCCGCGCAGGGTTTTGCGCCAATCCACCGAGTCGCGCCGCCCGCGGCTGAGCCATTCCAAACGCTGGTCTAACTGGGCGATCATTTCACTTAAGGACATGGTCTTGATGCGCGACGCGGCAAATTCGATGGCGAGGGGCAGGCCGTCGAGCCGGTGGCAGATCTCGGCGACGAGAGAGGCGTTCTCTGGGGTGAGGCGAAAGTCCGGGTGAATGGCTCCGGCGCGTTGGGCGAAAAGTTCGAGGGCGGGGAATCCATCCAAATGATTTTTGAAGTCGAGTTCATTCTGCGCGGGGGCGGGCAGGGGTCTGAGCGGAAACTCGCGCTCGCCCTGAATGCGCAGCGCCTCGCGGCTGGTGATGAGATATTTGACCGTAGGCGTGGCAAGCATCAGGCTGGAGATTTTCGCCGAGGCATCCATAACTTGCTCAAAATTATCAAGGACGATCAGCAGGTGTTGGTCGCGCAGGCGGTTTTGCAGTGATTTGAGTTCCTGCCCGGTTTCAGTTTCTCGAATGCCAAGGGTTGAAGCGATGGTATTCAAGACCAGATCGGAGTCGGTGATGGGGGCGAGGTCTATAAAGGCGGCTCCGCGCGTAAAGTGATGTTCGATCTTTCTAGCCGTGTACAGGGCAAGGCTGGTTTTGCCCACACCGGGAGGCCCTACCAACGTCACCAGCCTTGTCTCTGGCTGAAGCAGGCGTTTGGAGAGCTGTGTGATCTCTTGCTGCCTGCCAAGCAGGGCAATCGGGAGGGAGGGAACGTGATGCGTTTCAGGCAATTGGGCAGGGGGGGGCTCTTGGGCAGGCGGCTGGGTGGCTTCCGCTTCTCTTCTTAACTGGAGCAGACGCTGCACCCATTGGGGCTGATCTTCCAGTGAGAGCGCCGGCACGAACTGCGCCAAAAGCGCCGCTTCGTTGGGCAGGCGTTGGTTGTTTTCGATGCGGTTGAGGTGGGCGTAGTGATAGCCAACCTGTGCCGCCAGTTCGCGCTGCGAAAGACCGGCGCGCTTGCGCAGGTAGCGCAGCAATTCGCCGAGGGTCTGGAATGATTCGGGGGTGATCACTTGCTGGCGGGAGGTCATGGAAGCAATTTTACCCGACAGACTGGGACTAAAGTACCAACAGAATTGACAACAAATGTCAACTTTGACAATCGCTTTTCTTTTATATTCAGTTCAATTCAATAAGGGGACAGTCACTTAAAAAGTGACTGTCCCCTGCCTATGTGCTGCTACTCTATTTATTATGTCTTGGAGATAAAAAATGATTAAAAAATCAATTCATTTACTAATGCTTGCGGCAATGCTGGCGGGGTTGCTCAGCCTCACCCCCGCCCAGCCCGTTCGCGCGGCGTCGCTTGTCGTGGATACGCTCGTGGACGAGAACGACGGCTCATGCGTGGACGGCGACTGTTCGCTGCGCGATGCCGTGGCGTTTGCCGGCGGCGGCGATGTCATCACCTTTTCTGTCACCGGCAC
>JACAEP010000260.1 GCA_013388795.1 Chloroflexota bacterium
GCGAAGACGTGGTCGCTGCCTTTGAACAAGCTAACAATGCCGATGTCGTCTTCCTCGCCAGCGGCGACGCGGGCGCCATGCTCAACAAAGCCATCCTCACCAAAGACGCCCCGCTCGCAGACGCGATGTTCGGCGTGGACAACACCTTCCTCTCCCGCGCCCTCGAAGCGGACATCTTCGATGCCTATCAATCGCCCGCGCTCGGTGATATTCCCGCCGAGTTTGTGCTTGATTCGTCTTATCGCGCCCTGCCCGTGGATTACGGCGATGTCTGCATCAACTACGATAAAAAATATTTTGAAGAGAATAATTTGGCTGTGCCTGCTTCGTTTGAAGATTTAGTGAAGCCTGAATACAAAGGCTTGCTCGTCGTGGAAAACCCCGCCACCTCTTCGCCCGGTTTGGCGTTCATGCTTGCCACCCGCGCAACTTTCGGTGACGGCTTCCTCGATTACTGGCAGAGCCTCAAAAACAATGGGGTGGTGGTTGCAGACGGTTGGGAAACCGCTTACTACACCAACTTCTCCGCCTCCTCCGGGCAGGGACCGCAGCCGATGGTCGTCTCCTACGCCTCCAGCCCCGCCGCCGAAGTGGTCTTCGCCTCCGCGCCGCTGACTGAGTCCCCAACCGCTTCCATCGTCGCGCCGGGCATGTGCTTCCGCCAGATCGAATTTGTGGGCATCCTGAAAAATGGCGAAAACCGCGACCTCGCCGAAAAATTTATAGACTTTATGCTTGGCAAACAATTCCAGGAGGATATGCCGCTCAATATGTTCGTCTACCCCGTGAACCAGTCCGCGCAACTGCCGGAGGTGTTTACTCAGCATGCCCAAGTTGCACGCCAGCCTGCCGCCATCACCTACGAAGAAATCGCCGCTAACCGCGACACGTGGATCGAAGCATGGAACGAAGTGATGAAATAAACTCATTCACCACAGATGAACACAGATAAACAGAGATGAGAAAACATTCAATCCAACTGTGTTCATCTGCGGTCGAAATTTCAAAATGAACCTCTCACCAAAGCTTGCAGCAAAAACTCGTTCGTTTTTATCTGCCAATTCTCGGATTTTGCTTTGGATTCCTACCCTCCTCTTTCTTCTTTCCTTTTTCTTCTTCCCCCTCTTCAAAATCCTAACTCTCACCTTCAACCTCGAAACCTTTACGAATCTCAGCAACTTCCTCATCGCTCGTGACTCGTTACTCTTTACTTTTTACCAAGCCGCCCTCTCCACCCTCCTCACCTTCGCCCTCGGTCTGCCGTCTGCGGTCTTGTTCTCCAAATTCAACTTCCCCGGCAAATCGCTCCTCCGCGCCCTCACCGCCGTCCCATTCATGCTTCCCACCGTCGTCGTTGCTGCTGCATTTAACTCGCTCTTTAGTTATAAGGTTACAGGTTCAATGTTACAGGTTTTTAACCTTCAACCTTCGACCTTCGACCTTCAACCTTCAACCTTCGACCTTCAACTTCCAACCTTCCACCTTCGACCTTCAACCTTCAACTTTCTACTGATCCTAGCCGCCCACACCTTCTACAATACCTCCATCGTCATCCGCATTGTCGGCAACGCCATCTCACGGCTTGACCCAAAACTCGAAGCCTCTGCCCGTGTCCTCGGCGCGGATACCTTCCACGTCTGGAAAGATGTCATCCTCCCAATTCTTCGCCCATCCCTGCTCGCCGCCGCCTTGCTCGTCTTCATGTTCGACTTCACCAGTTTCGGCGTTATCCTTCTGCTCGGCGGATCGCAATTCGCCACCCTCGAAGTGGAAATCTACATTCGTGCCCTGCAACTGCCCAACCTGAATCTCGCCGCGCTATTATCCGTCATCCAACTCATCTTCACACTCATGTTCTCCATCCTCTATTCGCGGGCAATCAACCAAGTAAGTACCCAAACCGCCCCACGTTTCTCCACCGTTCGCCCGCCTAAAACAATTCGTGAACGTATTTTTGTCTTTACGCTTTACACATTACTCATTACGTTTTTCGCACTTCCTCTCATCTCTCTCCCCATCTGCTCCCTCACCCGTCTCGAAGCCGACCGCGGACAACGTGCTGAAGTCCAATACGGCTTCACCACCGACTACTACGAAGAACTCTTCATCAACCGACGCGGCTCTTTATTCTACGTCCCGCCTGTGCAAGCCGCCGTTAACTCGCTGGGTTTTGCAGGCATCACCGTGATACTCTCACTTGCTCTTGGTTATCCCGCCGCCTATGCCCTTGCCAAACCGACTCGTCTCGAAAAATTTCTCGATCCCTTCCTCATGCTGCCACTCGGCGCCTCTGCCGTGATGATGGGACTCGGCTTCGTCCTCTCGTTTGGTCGCCTCATCGCTTCCCCGTTTTTCATTCCCATCGCGCACACGCTCATTGCATTGCCATTCGTGATTCGCACATTGCAACCCGCGCTTGCTTCCATTCCCGAAAGACTTCGCCAAGCCGCATCTACTCTCGGCGCATCCCCTCTGCGCGTTTGGCAAACGGTTGACTTTCCCATCCTCTCACGCGCCACACTCAGTGCTGCGACCTTCGCCTTCACCGTCTCGCTTGGCGAATTCGGCGCGACCCTGCTCATCACCCGCCCCGAAACTCCCACCATCCCCATCGCCATCTCGCGCTTCCTCTCGCAGCCCGGCGGTCTCAACTACGGTCAAGCCGTGGCGATGGCAACCGTCCTCATGTTGCTCACCACGCTCAGCATTTTGCTCATCGAAAAATTGCGCTTCAACAACGCCGGAGAACTCTAATGCTCGAACTTTGCAATGTCGTCAAATCCTACGAAGGCAAGCCGCTTTTGCGCGACATCTCCTTCACCGTCGCCGAGGGCGAGACCATCTGTTTGCTTGGGGCATCGGGCAGTGGCAAGAGCACTATTTTGAGGATGATCGCTGGATTGGATTTTCCTGAGCGTGGAGCGATTCTGCTAAATAACCTTGACCTCGCCGCTACACCGCCTCACCTCCGCGACTTTGGCTTGGTCTTCCAAGACTACGGGCTTTTCCCTCACCTGAACGTTTTTGATAACATCGCCTTCGGTTTGCGTATGCGTAGGGAACGTTCTCTAACGTCCCTGAATGCGTTAGAGAACGCATTCTGCGCGCGTCGTGTGCATGAAATGATGGAGTTGATCAACCTCTCTGGCTTTGACTCTCGCCGAGTGACCGACCTCTCCGGCGGCGAGCAGCAGCGTGTTGCCCTCGCCCGCGCCCTCGCGCCCAATCCGCGTTTGCTGATGTTCGATGAACCCCTCGGCGCATTGGACAGGTCGCTTAAAGAAGACCTGCTCAATGAAATCCGCAGCATCTTGCAACAGACCAAAATTCCCGCCATCTACGTCACGCACGACCAAGAAGAAGCCTTCACTATTGCAGACCGTATTTTAGTTTTACATGACGGCATCATCATTCGTGATGGTGTGCCAAGCGAAATTTGGAAAGACCCACAGTCCGCTTTTGTGGCGAAGTTATTGGGAATTGGGAATGTGATTGAAGGCGAAATAATCGCAGCAGATAAAGTAAAAACAGCGTTTGGTACTTTCAATTTGGGCTGTTCAAAAAGAATTGGAGAAAAACTCCATCTACTAATGCAACAGCCCCCCTCTCACGCGGGACGTGTACCCGATAGGGTAGAGAGGCGGGGGGGAGAGGTCATGGCGCAGATTCAACTCACAGTGGAAGATGTGCTTTTTAAGCAGGACCAGTTTCAGGTCAAGGCAAGAGGCGGGCTTGTCATCCACATGAAAGACGCGCCCCGCATTGGCGACGTCATCACTGTGCAGGTTCAGGTAAAATGCCTGTCATGAAAATCCTGAAAAAGAATTTAGCCGATGAAGTGACGTGGCAGTATGATGGCGAAGTGTTGAGGCGCGAAGAAAATTCAATTACAGTCGAAGCCTTTTTCAACCGCGATGACATGCCCTTTCAAGAAATCGTCTTGAAACGCAATGACCGCTTCGTGGAAACGTTTTACACCGACAGGTGGTTCAATATTTTTGAAATTTATGACTGCGATAATGGGAAGTTGAAGGGTTGGTACTGCAACATCACCAAACCCGCCATCATAGAAGATGATTCGGTTTCGTATGTGGACTTGGCTTTGGATTTGTGGGTTTCTGCGGATGGCAAGCGAAAAGTTTTGGACGAAGATGAGTTGGAAGAATTGGGGTTGGACGACGAGATGAGACAAAAAGCTTTTGCAGGCTTGCGCGAACTTGAGCAATATTTTGAATCAAAAAATCCTCCGCGTTGAACGGAGGATTTTTTTGGTGCTTTTCGGACCTAGCCGCCCATGGCAGCCATGATCGTGTCGCCGAAGAACCAGCCGCCAGCAACAAGCGCGCAACAGCAGCAGAGCAAAACAGCAACGACGATACCGATGATCAGCGGCGTGTTGTTCTTTTTGGGTTCTTCAGAGGACGGGGTGACAGGCATTTCAGACATGATTTCTCTCCTTGGGTGTGAATTGAATAATAATTTCCCGCATTATAAACGAGTTTATGCGGACTGGGACTTTTGTCTCCTGCCCATCCACCACCAGAGGACGAGGGTCAGGAAGACGATGAAAAGGATTCCAGCCACAATCGGGAGGA
>JACAEP010000232.1 GCA_013388795.1 Chloroflexota bacterium
AATTATCCGCAAAGCCGCGTCACCGATCACCGCATTGGTTTATCCAACTACAATCTCTCCGGCGTAATGGACGGCGACATTGACGGGTTCATCGACGAACTCACCACCCGCGACCAGGCAGGCAAGCTCGCCGCCAGCGGCGTCGAAGACGACGAATAAGGTATGTTAAGATAAGAGCGCAGTCCAACCTGCGCTCTTTTTATCGGAGGAACATAACATGAAAAACAGCCCCTTTATCAAGTATGGTTCGTCCCTGCTTTTCTTTCTCCTCGTCACCGCCTTCGCTTTCTTCCTGCGCGAAAAAGCCGCCTCCAACTTGAACCGCGACTCGGATGAAGCCACCTACCTCGCTGCTGGAGAAGAGTTCGCGGCTCTGATCCAAACCGGTAATTGGTCCGGTTTTCTGGAAACCAATCCCAACCCCGAACATCCCCCTTTTACAAAGATTCTCTTCGGCTTTGCCATTGTCAACCAGCCGCAAACCCCGGCAGACATGCCAGTGGACGACACGGTCTTTTCCCCGCGCGGCGCAAGCGCGCGCCAGGTTTCGGTGATCTTTGGCGCGCTGGCTGCCGGTCTGCTAGCGCTCGTCAACCCTTTTGCCGGTCTGCTGCTTGCCATGCACACCATGACCATCAAATACACCAGCGAGATCATGCTCGAAGCCGTTGCCGCCTTCACCAGTCTCGCCTCGGTGCTGTGCTACATCGGCTGCAAGAAAAATTTAGACATAGGTTGGTGGGTTGCCTCTGCCCTGCTATTGGGGCTCACCGCCGCCAACAAATACATCTACGCCGTGGTTGGGTTCGCCATCCTGCTTGACTGGCTCATCGATACCTTCGAAACCAACAAGCAATGGAGCCGTTTCTTCAAAACCGCCCTCCTGTGGGGACTCACCTCGCTTGCCGCTTTCATCCTCTTCAACCCCTACCTGTGGACAGACCCGATTGAGCGCTTGAGCGACAGCCTCTTCTTCCATTCAAATTATTCGCAGAACGCCCCCGAAGTTGTCGAACTCGCCTTCCCCACCCATCAGCCCTTCATCTGGTTGACCACCTCGGCAAAAGATTGGCATCCGCAAAATATCTTTATTTACTCAGTCGATAACTTCTTCCTCATCATGAGCGTTTTGGGGCTGGCGCTCTTATGGCGCAAAGAACGCGTCTATGTTTTCTGGATTCTGTTCGGCATGGCCTTTTTGCTGGTGTGGCCCACCAAGTGGCCGCAATACACGATCATCCTCTCAGCGCCGCTGGCGCTCTCAGCCGGTGAAGCCGTACGTGTGATCTTCAAAACTATCCTGAAAAAATGAACATCAAACTCAACAATCCCATAGTTCGAATTCTTGCCATCCTTGCAGTGATCGCCCTCGCCTGGACTCTGCGCGCCCGCGCCGTGGATAAACTCTCCATAGACTACGACGAAGACGATTACACCCGCGCCGGGCAGGAATTTGCGCATCTCATTCGGACCTCAAACTGGTCTGGCTTTCTGGAAACGAACTACCGCCCTGAGCATCCACCGCTGGCAAAGATCGTCATTGGCGTCAGTTTCCTCACCACGCCGGAAGAAAAACTTCTCGCCGATCGCCCAACTACTTCCGAGCCGAACAAATACATTCCGCGGCCACTTGTGCATGCGGGGCGCAATGTCAATGCCTTTCTCGGCGGGTTGACCGTGGCGCTGCTCGCCATCGTCAACCCGCTGGCAGGGCTGGCGCTCGCCACACACACTTTCACCATCAAATACGTTTCGCAGATCATGCTCGAAGCCCTGCCCGCGCTGACCAGTTTCAGCATGGCATTGGCATACCTGCAATTCAAAAAGACTCGCAAGACGGGCTGGCTTATCGCCTCGGCGGTCTTTCTGGGTCTCACTGCCGCTTCAAAATATCTCTACTGCGTGGTCGGCATCGCCATTCTCATCGACTGGTTCATGAGCGCCAAAGAACAGGACGACGTCAAGCCGTTTTTCAAAAACGCTTTGCTATGGAGTGTGTTAGGTCTGGTCATCTTCTTCGCGGCGAACCCGTTCCTCTGGGCAGATCCAGTTCAAAGACTGCGTGAATCGGTCTTTTATCATGCTGGGTACTCCACCAGCGCCGAAGAAGTTCAAGAAGCGGGCTTCCCTGTTTGGCAGGTCTTCAACTGGCTGGTCTTTTCGCCCACGGTCTGGCATGAAGATGTGTTCGTGACTGCGCCCGATTTTCTCATTACCGTTTTGGCGCTCTTCGGTTTAAGCCGCCTTTGGAAAAAAGAACGCCTGTACATCGTATGGTTGGGGGCTGCCGTCTTTTTTCTGTTGCTGTGGCCCGCCAAGTGGCCCCAATATATTTTGACGTTTACCGTGCCGCTTTCACTTGCCGCCGCCGAAGGGGCCGCATCCATCCGGCGCTCGTTTATAGAATGGTTCAAAACGCCTAAAACTGTCTACAACAAAAAAGAAGCGCGTCAAGCCATCCCCTGGCTCGTGCCGGGGCTGCTCGCCTTCACCGTTCTAACCCTGCTGCCCTTTGTCTTTCAACTCGGCGTATCTGTCACAGACTTTAACAGCGCCTCCATTCGAGACGGCTTTCAGGGCGGCATCTGGCGCGAAGTAAGCGGCGGGTTGACGGGTCAGATCGAGGCGGCCAATCCCGAATTCCCCTTCCGCTCAAAGGAAGTGCAATACACGGGCTTTTCTGGTTACCTGCCGATCTTTGAATTCATCACCAGTGACGGCATTCTTGTCTTCAATATTTTATGGATGGTCGTCTCCAGCAGCCTGCAGGCGCTTCTGGGTCTGGGGCTTGCCCTATTACTCAACCAGCGCGGTGTGACCTTAAGCCGCTTCTGGCAGGCGCTTTTCATCCTGCCGTGGGCAATTCCCGAATTTATTGGCGCTTTGTTATGGCTAAACATCTTCGTGCCGGAGATTGGCTGGCTGAGCCTTGCCGCGCAAAAATACGGCGACGCGTTTCTATTCAAATCGTTTGTCGGCTGGGAAGAATCATCCAGCCTATGGTTTCTGATCTTTCTCATCCCCGCCATCTGGTACGGATTCCCGCTCATTATGCTGGCAGCCAATGCCGGGTTGAAGACCATCTCCAAAGACATCTTCGAAGCCGCCGCCATAGACGGAGCCGGAAGCTGGCAAACACTGCGCCACATGACCCTGCCCCTGCTCATGCCGTTGTTACTGCCTGCCATCATCATCCGCGGCATTTACGCCTTCAACCAGTTCTATCTTTTCCAGGCGTTTTTCTTTTCCCGCAGCACGCTTGCTACACTCTCGTACAACCTCTTCAACCCCAACAGCGGGTTTGGCGGCGTGCCCGGCGGACAGTTCGCCACCTCCGCCATCATCAATATCATCACCGTCCTCATCCTGATCTTGTTGGTTGCACAGTTCAACCGCCGCATGCAAAACCGAGAGGAGTTCCGCAATGCGTAAAATCTCCCTCTCCCGCCAGATCGCAACCCAACTGATCTTTCTTCTCGTCGGGCTCTTCATCCTCATCCCCATCTGGAGTACCTTCCGGCTTGCCTTCGACGGCTCGCTGCGTGGACGCCCCACCGAGTTCACCTGGCTGCCCAAAGAATTCTCCACCGAAGCCTTCCTCACCGTGCTAGACCGTCCCTATCAATCGGTGGAGTTCAGCATTCTCCTCCGCAACAGCATGATCGTCTCTTTCGGAGCCGCCATCCTTGCCATTCTGCTTGGGCTCTCGCTGGCGTATGGCTTTGCGCGTTTCCGCTTTCCGGCAAAACAAACTGGCTTGTTCGTGTTGCTTCTCGCCGCACTATTGCCCCCCATTGCCTTTGCCACACCGCTTTACATTATTTTGAGCCTGCTAAAAATCCGCACCACCTTGCTGGGCTTGGTCATCGTCTACGCCGCGTTTGCCATGCCCTTCGCCATCTGGAACATGCGCGCCGCCTTTCAAGCCATTCCCAAAGAAGTGGAAGAAGCCGCCTATATAGACGGCGCAAACAACTTCCAAACCTTTCTGCGCATCAGTCTGCCCGTTTCGCTGCCATCCATCGCCGTCACCGCCATGATCGCCTTCCTCATGGGCTATACCGAATTCGCAATCGGCTGGCTCTTCGTAGATAAAGCCGATAACGTCACCCTCTCGATGGCAGTCTACGCCCTCGTCAACGGGCAATTCGCCGGCGCGCAGCCGTGGAGCGCCCTCGGCTCACTCGCCATCATCATGACCATTCCCGTGCTGGTCATCTTCATCCTCTTCCAGCAAACCTTCATGGAACGCCTGCTCTTTCAGGAACCCGCATGAATCTCGGCGACTATCTCATCCATCAGACTCCCAAACTGCCAGATGACTTAACCGAACTGGATGCGCAGATTCTGCTGGCCCACATACTCGACCGTCCACGCACTTGGCTGCTCGCGCACCTAGACACGCCTCTTTCTCCGCCCATGCTTGAATCAGCAAACCAGGCATTCTCAAGGCTGGAAGCCGGCGAACCACTGCCGTATATTCTCGGTCACTGGGAATTTTTCGGCATGGAGTTCGACATCACACCCGATGTGCTCATCCCGAGACCAGAAACAGAAATGATGGTAGAGAAAGCCATTAAGTGGCTAACCGCTTCGAGCGAGAGAAGAACCGTTGCAGATATTGGTACAGGTTCCGGTATCATCGCAATTTCCATTGCCATGCACGTCCCCAGCGCGCGCATGCTCGCCACAGACATTTCATATGCGGCGCTCAAGATCGCAAAACACAACGCAGAAAAATTCCACGTCCATCACCGCATCGGCTTTCTCGAATGTGATCTGTTGCCTGCGGCGAAGGTAAAAA
>JACAEP010000324.1 GCA_013388795.1 Chloroflexota bacterium
GGTGCCTTGGTTGCCGCCAAGCCATCAGCGTTAAGCGGAAGCCGATCGATCCATCTCATGTGCAACCGGTCTGCTCTGGCGGCCCGGCTCTGCGGTCCAAATCCCTTAGTGCGCCTAACAAAACCGAAGCTTCTGTTGTGGGAGCGCCCCTTTGAGCGCGCCCGGTGGCGCGAGCGTCCCCGCGAGCGGAGTGTGACGCCCCGCCTCGCGAGGACGCTCGGCCCACCGTCTTTTCTGAGAAAGTTGCGAGCGGACGCCCGCTCCCACAAGGAGTTTTGTTAGGCGCTCTTATTCCAAGAGTTCCATCAACGCCGCCACGACCTGCTGCTGGTCTTCTCTGGTGATCCGTTCGTACAGCGGCAGGCTTACGGAACGCGCCGAGATCTCGTCAGTGACGGGAAAATCACCGGGCTGGTGATGGCCCTTCTTTCGGAAATACGTTGTTAATGGCATGTGATACGTCCCGATGGTGGTTTCAATGCCCTTTGATTTCAGGGCGGCAATGATCTCGGCCCGTTTCGGCGCTACCGCCTGCGGGAGCAACGCGACATACGATTGGTAGACGTGGTGGGCGCCGTTCCGAACGGCAGGCGGCGTGATCTCGCTGCCCGCCAACAACTGGTCGTAACGCGCCGCGCCCTGCCGGCGCGCTTCAACCAGCCGGTCAAGTTTCTTCATTTGAGCGCTCCCGAGAGCGGCTTGAAATTCGGTCATGCGCAGGTTGTATCCCGCGGCGATAAAATCGGGCGTGGGCGAATCGGGATCCAAGCCGTGGTTACGCAAGATGCGTGCTTGTCTGGCCAGGTGCGCGTCGTTGGTGGTGATCAGACCGCCTTCACCCGTGGTAATCGCCTTGCGGGGATGGAGACTGAAGCAGCCGGCGATGCCCCATGTTCCCGCGGGCCGACCATGGATCGTTGCGCCGAGTGCACAGGCGGCATCCTCCACCACCGGAATCCCGTACCGGTCAGCCAGCTCCAGAATCGCCGGCATGTCCGCCATCTGGCCGAACGTGTGAACCGGCAGGATGGCTCTGACGTTTTCACGGGCGAGGACTTCCGCCAAGCGGTGCGGGTCCATGTTGTAGGTGTCCGGCTGGATGTCCACAAAGACCGGCCGCGCCCCGCATAACGCGATGACATTGGCCGTGGCCGGCCAGGAGTAGGTGGTCACCGCCACCGCGTCTCCAGGGCCGACGCCGAGGGCCAGCAAGCTAAGGTGCAGCGCTGCGGTGCAGTTGCTGACGGCGACCGCATGCTTGCAGCCCACATAATCGGCCACGTCCCTCTCGAAGGCCGCCACCCGCGCCCCCTGTACGAGCATACCAGAGGCGAGCGTCTCGCGGACGGCGTCCAGGTCGTCTTGTTCGATGGACGGTATGGTGAGTCGAATCATGGACGTTCCAGATGAATCGTCTGGTCGTTTCTCGTCACATTTGTTTCCGGTAGAACTCCGCGGTGCGACGAATCCCTTCTTCGAGGTCCACTTTCGCCTCGAAGCCGATGAGCTCGGCGGCTTTCCGCACGGCCGGCACGCGCAATTCAACATCCGCGTAATCTTTGCGGGTGAAATGGATGGTCGATGGGGAGTGGAGCACGCGCACCACGGTGCTGGCCAGCCCGTAGATCGTCGTTGTGGTGCGCTGATTGCCGATATTGAATGATTCGCCAATGGCGTTCGGGTGCGTCATGGCCAGCAACACGCCCTCAACCATGTCGTCCACATAACACCACGCCCGGATCTGCGTGCCGTCGCCGTGGATCTGGATGGGCTCGCCTTTGATGGCGCGGAGGATGAACGTGCGGAGCGCGCCTTCGCCGACCTGACCGGGGCCATACACATTGAAGGGACGCACGACCACCACCGGCAGCTTCTTTTCCTGGAAATACGCGATGGCCAGATGTTCCTCGGCCAGTTTGCTGACGGCATAGGTCCAGCGCGCTTCACCGACGGTGCCGATAACCGGCTTGTCCGTCTCGTTGGAGCGAAACGCCGTTTGGCCGAAAACTTCGCTCGTTGAAAAGCAAACCACCCGGTCGCAGCGCGTCAACCGCGACGCAGCTTCGAGCACATTGGCCGAGCCGACCATGTTGACGCGCATGGTCGTGATCGGGCTTTTGATGACCGTGTCAATGCCGGCAATGGCGGCGCAATGGACCACGATGTTGGCCCCGGCCATCGCGCGGCTCAGACTGTCGAAGTCCAGCACGTCTCCTTGCAAAAGCTTCAGGTTCGGATGGTCGCGAAACGGCTTGTCCTTGAGCGAGTCGCGATGGAGGTTGTCGTAAATGACAATCTGGTTCTGTTCGACCAGCTTGCCGGCCAGCGTCGATCCAATGAAGCCGGCGCCGCCGGTGATAAAGATGGTCTTGCCGTGGATGGAGTTTGCCGTGTCGCTCATGACGATGTCTCAAGGTTGGGGTTGAATGGCATGGCCGTTCTTGGCGTATCGGGTTCCGCAACTGGTGCAGGTGGTCGTGTCACCGGCAAAGCCCAGACGTACGCCGCAGCCGCACATCCAGCCCACCACGCGGCCCGGGTTGCCGACGACCAGCGCGTAGTCCGGCACGTCCTTGGTCACTACCGCGCCCGCGCCAATAAAGGCGTACCGGCCGATGGTATGGCCGCAGACGATTGTGGCGTTGGCTCCGATGCTGGCGCCTTTCTTGACCAGGGTCGGCTTCAACTCGTCCATGCGCCGGATCGCACTGCGGGGGTTGATGACGTTGGTAAAGACCATCGAAGGCCCACAGAACACATCATCCTCCAGCGTCACGCCGGTATAGACGGAAACGTTGTTTTGGATTTTGACGCCGATGCCAATGGTCACGCGGGGGCCGATGACGACGTTTTGGCCGATGTTGCAGTTTGCGCCGATCTTGCTGCCCTTCAAGATGTGCGAGAAATGCCAGATTTTGGTGCCCTCGCCGATCTCACAGCCCTCGTCCACATACGAGGATTCGTGAACGAAGTATCGCGGCGCCGCTGCTTGGCGCAGCGCCACACTCGCCCCGCCGGTATCCAGCGATTTCTGGCACGCCTCCAACACTGCCAGCACCGCCAGCCCCTCCCGGCCGTCCGTCCGTGGCGTCTGCCGGCTCGCGATGCATTCGAGGAAATGAGCACACTCCAGTCTCAACGGCTCGTCGGAGGCCACGGGAATCGGTTGCGGCTCGGCCTTCTTGGCCACCGGCTTGCGGTCAATCCACTCGACGTGATGTGCGTAGGCGACGAGTTTGTGCTGCGGATCAGCGTCGTTGAACACGACCATCTTTTTTTCACCGACCACTACGAGGCGTTGTTCCTTGATCGGATGCAACCAGCTAACGAAGATGTGGCCCCGCACACCGCTGGCGAATGACAGAGTCGTCATCGTGACATCCGCAACCCCGTGGTGCAGGTAGTTGCCGCCGTGCGCCGCGACGTGGTCGGGGCTTTCGCCGAGCAACTTCAAAATCACCGAAATGTCATGCGGCGCGAAACTCCAGAGGATGTTTTCCTCGGTGCGGATTTTGCCAATGTTCAGCCGGTGAGAATAGATGTACTGGATCTTGCCGAGTTCGCCCCTGTCCACGAGTTCCTTCAGTTTGTGGACGGCCGGATGGTACTGCAGGATGTGACCGACCATTAACAACCGGCCCTGTTTCTCGGCCAGCGTCACCAGCTCCTCGCCTTCGGCGCGGCACAACGCGAGTGGTTTTTCCACAAACACATCCTTGCCGGCCTGCAACGCCGCCTTGACCACGGCAGAATGCGTGACCGCCGGCGTCGCGATGACCACCGCGTTGATCCGCCCATCCGCCAGCAGGTCGGCGAACGATGTCGTCCGCTCGACGTTCGGATAGGCGGCGGCAT
Organism: Chloroflexota bacterium; assembly: GCA_013388795.1. Lineage (GTDB taxonomy): Bacteria > Chloroflexota > Anaerolineae > Anaerolineales > Villigracilaceae > Villigracilis. The sequence continues at coordinate 3,856 of JACAEP010000324.1, forward strand.
AACTTTCGAGCAGGGGCGGGCTGGAATCGCAAATCACGCGCAGCGCCCCCAGCTCCTGAAAGTTGCGAATGAGGTTCTTGCCCCAATAGCCGGCTCCGACAACGGCAACTTGTGGTGTCATCGTTGGATCTCCTGATGTGAAGTCTTCAAGGTTTCGTACAGGTAGCTGGTCAGGATGTGGTCGAGGATCATGTGGACGTCCTCGACGGGGCCGTAATCGTGGGAGGGGACGACCAGCGCGATGTCGGAGACGGCGGCCAGTTTCCCGCCGGTAAAGCCGGTCAGGCCGATGATTTTCAGCCCGAGTTGCTTGGCGACGTCGCAGGCGGCCAGGATGTTCGGAGAATTGCCAGAGGCGGAGATGCAGATCAGCAGGTCACCGGGGTTGGCGAGGTTTTTCAGCGGTTCGCTGAAAATGTGGTTGTAATCGGTGTCGTTGGCCCACGCGGTCATCAGCGAAACGTTGTCAGTCAGCGCGAGGACGCGGAACCGGCCCCACGGGGCGTCGCCTTTGTGGCCGAGAGTGCCTTTGTTCAGGTCGTTCATCATGTGCGAGGCGGTGGCGGCGCTGCCGCCGTTGCCGATGATGAAGATTTGGCGGCGCTCGGCGCGGGCTTTTTCCAGCGCCGTCGCGATCTGCTCGATCACGTCGAGCGGGAGCCTGTCGAGGACGGTTTTGAGGCCGGTCAGGTAACGTTGGGCGTGGGTTTGGGCGTTCATGAGTAGCGTTGCATGTTGAGGATGACTTTGGTGCCGCCGCGTTCGAGGCGGAAGGGCATTTCGCGCAGGTCGCGCAGGGCGTGGCGGACGGCCTGGCGTTTGTCGCTGGGGACGCAGAGCAGGAAGAAGCCGCCACCGCCGGCGCCGGAAATTTTGCCGCCGAGGGCACCGGCTTGAATGGCGCGTTCGTAGAGCTGGTCGGTGACGCTGTTGCTGATGCCGCTGGCCAGTTGGCGTTTCGCCGCCCATGCTTCGTGGAGGAGTCGGCCAAAGCCGGTGACATCGCCGGCTTCGAGCAGGGCGCGGACCTGCCGGGCTTGGGCGGCCATTTGTTGCAAGACCGGGATGCGGGCGGCGATGTTGGCTTTCTGTTCGGAGAGGATGGTGGCTGCCTGGCGGGTCTGGCCGGTGAAGAATGACATCAGCATGATGTCGAGGTCCTCCAGCGCATGCCGCGAGACGCGGAGGGATTCCACTTTCACGGACTTGCCGGGACCGAATTGGAAGCAGCGCAGCCCGCCAAACGCAGCAATGTACTGGTCTTGAACGCCGATCGGTTTGCCGAGGGTGTTGATTTCGATGTCGCAGGCTTCGCGGGCCAGTTGTTCGGCGGTGGGCGTGGCGCCGACGAAATGGTACAGCGCGTTGAGCACGCCGACGGTGACGCTGCTGGAGGAGCCGAGGCCCGAACCTTCGGCGGGAATGTCGGAGAGAAACGAAATCTCCACCGCCCGGCTCACGCCAACCTTGCGCATCGCTTCGCGAACCAGTTCGTGTTCGATCTGGTCCACCGAGTCCACGATCTCTTTCTTCGACCAGTTGACGTAGATTTTGTCGTCGAACCGTTCTTTGACGATGCAGTACACGTACTTGTCAATCGTCGAGCTGACGACGCAGCCGCCATGCTGCTCGTAGAAATCCGGGAAGTCCGTTCCCCCGCCGGCAAAGGAAATGCGCAGTGGTGTTTGCGTGATGATCATGAGACCTTCTCCAGCAATTCGCGCGGGATTTCCACCCGGGCGCCCTTGGCCAGCGTGTCGAGCAGGATGATCACGCGCTCGGAATCACTCATCTCGCGTTCGAAGATCCCCTGCAGGCCGCGCAGGGGACCGGCTTGGATTTCCACAGCCTCACCGGGTTGGAAGCGGGTTGGTTGAACGGTGACGACATCCTGCTCCGCGTGCGCGCGGATCTGATCGAGCAACGCTTCCTCCACCAGGGCCGGTTTGCCGCCAAAACTGACGATATTGATGACGCCGTTGGCGTACTTGACCAGCCGCGCCTGCCGGTCGGCGTCGAAGCGGGCGAAGAGGTAGCCGGGAAACAACGGGTTGATGACCCATTTGCGGACGCGGCGGATGGTGCGGCGGCGGCGCAGCTTGGGGAAAAACGTCGTCAAACCTTCGCGCTCGAGACTGGTCTGCGCGACGTTTTCCTGCCGGGGTTTGGTGTGGACGGCGTACCAGTTCATCAGTCAGGACAAGCTGCCGCCCCACCGGTGCCGGCCACCAGCGCGACAGCCTTCGCGATTTCGAAGGACAACCATGTTGTTTCGTCACGCCTGCGCGTGACGCACGACGACCCTCACAACAAATGTTCGAGCAACGGGTTTCCGAGCAGACCGTTCAGTTTCTGATGGAACTTCTTCGCCCGCGCCAGCCGCGCCGCGAGCAGTGCGGCCTCGTCGCGCGTCGGACTGCGAGCGCCATCGTGCGCATCCTGAAGCGACGCTTCGACTTTAGCCAGTTGTATGCCCGCCGTGTTGATCTTCTTGCGGACGATCTCCAGCAATCCATTGCGGATGATCTCCGTGAACTCCGTCTCCGCTTCGTAGTAATCTTTCCGGTCGCCTTTAACCCAAACCCGTTTGACGGCCGCCCAATCGGAAAGCTGCCGGACCGCCGTGCTGACGCTCGCTTTGCTGACGCCCAACTCCGCCACGATTTCGTCCAAGCACACCGGCTTTGGGCTGAGATAGAGCAGGGCAAACGTCTGGCCGATGATGCGCCCCAGTCCGAAGGATTGAGTAGTTTGACCGCCGGCCTCAATGAAACTGCGCCGCGCGGCGGCGAACGAAGGGGAGAGTTGGGAGCTCATCTGCGTTCAGTGCGGACTGAATACATCTAACACAGCAGGTAACCTCTGTCAACCGCCTTGTGCTCAACAATTTCCTCGCCAGGTTGAACATCCCTTGCTAGCGTGCGGTCAAATGTCGCAGTGTCAATAAACCTCAACCCAAAGGAGCGATTTATGTACAAAGTACTCGTTGCCGTTTGTGCCGTCGCCGCCGTCAGCCTCTCCGCCTACGCGGGTGAAGGCTGTTGTGCCAGCAAAGCCAAAGCCGCCGCCAAAGCCAGCGGCGGTTGTGGTGACATGCTTTCCAAATTGAACCTCACCGCCGACCAACAGGCCAAAATCGCCGCCCTGAAAGCCGATTGCGACAAGGAGAAGTGCAGCGATTCCGCTCGCGCCAAGTACATGAAAGGCTTGGAGGGAATCTTGACCGCCGAACAGGTCGCGCAGTGCAAAGAGCTGTGCGCCAAAGAGGGCAAGAACGCCTGCCCGATGCAGGCCAGCGCCCAAAAATAACCGGATTCCACACCGCAAAAACCCCGGCAGGCCAGCCTGCCGGGGTTTTGCTTTTAAGAAATTGGTGCCGTCGGAGGGAGTCGAACCCACACGCCCTTGCGGGCACAGGATTTTGAGTCCAGCGCGTCTGCCAGTTCCGCCACGACGGCGCACCACGGGACGGATTTATTACCATGAATCCCGGGAATGACACGAAAAAAGTTGTGTTCACCAGCCGGGATGATTACTTCTTGGGCGGTTGGCTGCCGGCGAACCTGCTCAGCGCCAGCCACCCCGCGGGAGGATCCGATGAAACGTTCTGAAATCAATCGCCTGATTGAAGCCGGCAAGGCTTTGCTTCGCCAGCACCACATCAC
>JACAEP010000249.1 GCA_013388795.1 Chloroflexota bacterium
CAATGCCCGATGGCGTGGGGTAAAAGCCAATATGCTCTTTGAACGCCGAGAAATGGACAAGGTTCTTGCCATTGAGTTTGAAGGTGGGAATCCCATAACTCATCGCCTCCTCCGCCCCCAGCGCGGACTTTTGTATCCGCGCCCGTATCTTTTGCAGAATGGTTTGGATTTCAGGCGGGTAGTTGCAGATGAAGTCGTCTATAGTAATTGAAGGCATATAAAGTTTTCATTTATGTTACTATTCGCCACTCACTCCCAACTCATCTACCTCCCATACCTCTTGCGAATCTCCGGCAGAAAATACTCCTCGAAGAAGCGATCCATATCGTAAGCGGGCTTCCAGTTCCAATCCTTGCGGGCGCGGGTATCGTCCACATCTTCGGGCCACGAGTCGACGATGCCCTGGCGGCGTGGATTCGGCTCGTAGGTCACCTGCGTATTCGGAAACGCCTTCAACGCGCGCTGACGAAAATCTTCGGCGGTGATGGCAAATGCCGCTACGTTATACACGTTCGTCGTCAACGATTCGCGCGGAGCATCCATTAACATCAACAAAGACTTGATCGCATCCGGCATCGCCATAAAGGAAATCTTCGTATCGGGGCGCACAAAACAGGCATACGGCTTGCCCTGAGCCGCCGCATGAAGCATCTCAGGTCCATAATCGCTCGTCCCGCCGCTCGGCAGGGTAAAAGCGCTGATCAAGCCCGGGAAGCGGATCGCTCGAAAGTCCAGCATGACCGGGGGCTTTTCATCCAAATGTTTTTGACCATAAAACTTGCTGTAGTACATCCCCAATTTTTCGCAATACAACTTATTGCAGCCATACATCGTGTGCGGATAATCCCAGTCCTCTTCCTTCACCGCGCCCGCGACATGTTTCGCGTCCAACGTCGGCATTCCATACGCCGCAATCGAACTCGGGAACAAAAACTTTACCGCCTTGCCATACTTCTCCGAACGATACGCCGCCAGCATCAACAGCTGCATCGTCCCTTCCACATTGATGCGATGCGCTTCCTCGGTGGCGATCTCCGCCTTCGACGAAAGCGACGCCGCCAGATGAAAGATCACATCGAAATCATAATCATAAAAAATTTTGACCTTGTAAACCAAGTCGCCCTGCACGTGCTCCGCCGCCAGATTTTTTATCGAATCGGGTAAAGGGGCAATGTCCGACGTGACGATCCGATAGCCGCCCTTCTTTGCCAATTCCTGCACCAGCGCCTGACCAATTTCACCACACGCACCCGTAATCAGCACCTGCTTCTCGGTCATCTTCAACTCCTGATATGCTAGAATGTTTTCGTTTCGTCACCCATCGCGCGCCTGGAATGACATCAATATTTTACGACACATTGAAATAAAAAATAGCAATGACTTTCAAACCACTTCTTCCGTCATTGCGAGTGGCGCAGGGCGCCACGAAGCAATCCCCAAAAGTGTTAACCAGATTGCTTCGTCGGGCTGCCGCCCTCCTCGCAATGACATTAATGACATCCTGTTCCTCCCCCGACGACTGGCTCGCCGTTTCAACCCCCATCCCCGCGACGGAAACCCCGCCTCCCACCTCGACCCGGGTCTGGTTCCCCCCATCTGCCACGCCCACGCCCCAGGCATTATCCACCAAAGCCCCCACCCCAGAGATGCGCCCCGGTCTCGGCGCCGACCTGCTCGCCGACGACTTCACCAACCCCTTCGACTGGGAACTCGTCTCCTCCAACGAAGCCAGCGCCGACATCAACGCCGGACGCCTGACCCTCGCCGCCCAAAGCAAAGTCTACATGACCAGCCTGCGCCGCGACACCTTGCTAACCGATTACTACGCTGAAATCACCGCGCAACCCAGCCTGTGCAAAGGGGAAGATAGTTACGGCGTTCTAATCCGCGCCAATGGCGGCTCCTATTACCGCTTCGCCCTCGCCTGCGATGGAACCGTCCGCGGCGAACGCGTCAGCAACAGCGTGCGGCTCGTCCTGCAGCAACCCCTCTCCAGCGGAGACGTCCCTCCCGGCGCGCCGGGGCTGGTGCGCATCGGAGTCTGGGCAGTCGGCAGAGAATTACGCCTCTTCTTAAACGGACGCTTCCAATTCAGCATGAACGACCCCTCCTTCCCCATCGGCACGCTTGGCGTCTTCGTCCGTTCGGCAGGCGAAACCCCGGTTGTCGTTTCGTTTTCAAATTTGGTCATTCAAGAGGTGGATTACATCCTTCCAATTGCAACGCCTTGACAATTGACGGTTTTTGATTAACGATTTACGATTGAGCAACAGTGGGAAACGCATTGAGCAGCGACAACACCCCCACCCATTGATAACTATTCACTAATCCCTATTCCCTATACCGCTTCCTGCCATGCCCGCCTCCCCCGCCGACTTTCTCCATCTGCCCTACACCCCCGACCTGACCGAGGCAGGCATTGCATATGCTGTGAGGTCGCTGGCATATTCACAAGAACGGGAAGGAGTATCTCCCTATGGCAGGCTGCGCCGATTGGTTGCCAACGTGTGTGTAGAGCTGGCATTTCGCCGTCATCTTACCCAAGAGAATATCCCCTTCAACGTCAAAGCCGCCACACCCTTCACCGACCATGAGCGCTTCGACGTGGTGTTAAGCAATCGCCGCTGCGACATCAAATCCTTCCTCATCTCGAACCGCAATCAGATCAAAGCCATCCGCCACAACCCCGCCGTTCTGCTGGATGCCCCCGCGCTGGTTCCATCCAACTCCCATGCCGGCGATGGGCATTCCTACAATGACCTTTACCTCTTTGCGTTCATGAACGGGCTTGTCGCCGCCTCACGTGCCGACCTGGAAAAAGCCATTGTCAAAAATCAGCCACACCACCTCGTTCACGTCATGCCGTTGCCATGGCGCAAGCCAACCTCATGGAAACCACTTGGGGCGCTGACCTTGAAATCAGAATCAGCGGAGGAACTGCTGGTTGAAATCCACGGACAGGATGAGGCGCGGGAACTGAAGCGGAAAGTCATCAGTCTGCCGCCCGGGGTGAAAGTCGAAGTTGCGGAATCGTTCCATTCGATTACCGCCTTGCATGTGCGCCGGGTCCCTGAAGCGCGTATTGGCATTCGCTCCGCATGGATGCCCAATCCGCATTTCATCGCGCCATTCGAATGGTCAAACATCTGGGTCTATGGCATGGATATTTTCATGGTGGGCTACGTCACCTACGAAGAGATGGGGCAGCGCGCCACCTTGCTCCCGCCGAATGCAAGAACATTTCAATACGAACGGACCCATGTTAAGAATCTTGCCATGCCAGTGATGAAATTGAAGCCGATTAATAAACTACTGGGCGCCGCCCAGGGCGCGCAGGCTTCAATGTAGGGTAAGATTGTAAGGAATATGGAGTCTACAAAAAAACCTGCATCGCACGAACATGCTCACAAAGAGCGCAAACGCAAGCCGCGCGGGGTCAATCCATTCTTAAGCACCTTGGGCATTGCTATGCTGGTTGCCACGCTTTTTACCGCATGGACGCCCAACAGCCTCTTTGCCA
>JACAEP010000020.1 GCA_013388795.1 Chloroflexota bacterium
CGCGCAATCCGCGCTCTCTTGCGCGGGGCGGCTCAACCCCGGCGTTAGAGAACGCCTGCTATACAAATAAATGAAAAAAATAACCGCCCTCGAAGCGCAAAAGAAGAATCCCAACCGGGTGAACATCTACCTCGACGGGGAGTTCGCCTTCGGGCTGGCGCGCATCACCGCCGCATGGCTCAAGATCGGCGACCTGCTCACAGACGAGAAGATCGCCCAATTACAGAATGAAGACGCGCGTGAAAAAGCGTTGCAACAGGCGCTCCTGTTCCTCAGCTACCGCGCCCGTTCAGAGAAAGAAATACGGCAGAACCTGAAAAAGCACGAATTCTCCGAAGACGTCATTGAACACACACTGACCCGGCTGCGCGAGAACAGGCTCGCCAACGACAATGAATTTGCCCAGGCGTGGGTCGAAAATCGCAACACATTCCGCCCGCGCTCCCGCCGCGCATTGACGATGGAACTCCGTCAAAAAGGGCTCGACGAAGAAACGGTAACAAACGCCGTTGCCGGAGTCGACGAAGAAGCCCTCGCGTATGAAACCGCCCGAAAACGGGCACCCAGACTCAAAAGTCTGGAATGGAACGAGTTTCGCAGGAAACTTTCCGAATACCTCGCAAGGCGCGGCTTCCCCTATTCCGTTGTCACGTCTGTCGTCACCCGCATTTGGAACGAGACGCACACGGAAGAAACACATTATGAAGATAAGGAAACACTATGAATCCGATCATTATAGCAACCGAGGTCCTGGCGCTGATCGTCGGCGCCGCCGCCGGGTACTTCTTCCATCGCTACCAGATGGACCGCGCCTCCAAAGCCAAACAAGACCGCGCCGATGACATCGTCAAAGCCGCGCAAACCCAGGCAAACATGATCGTCAAAGGCGCGCAAGACAACGCCACCAAGATCATTCAAGCCGCCGAAAGCGAACTTAAAGAGCGCCGTATTGAACTGAACCGCGATACCGAGCGCCTCGAAAAACGCCGCTCAGAATTAGACAGCCGCTACGACAAGATCGAACAACGCGAACAAAATCTCAACCGCCGCCAGTCACAAATTGATAAGCGCTATAACGAAGCCGAAAAATTGTTCGAAGAGCAAATGAAGAGGCTCGAAGAGATCGCGCAAATGACGCAGGACGAAGCCCGCAAAGACCTGTTCGCTGCCGTCGAAAAAGAAGCGCGCGGCGACATGGCGCGCATCATCCGCCAGATCGAAGCGGAAGCCCGCGAAGAAGGCGAAAAGCGCGCCCGCAAACTGATCGCCGACGCCATCCAGCGTGTGGCTTCCGAGCATGTCGCAGAAGTGACTCGCGCTGTCGTCACCCTGCCCAGCGAAGAAATGAAGGGACGCATCGTCGGCCGCAACGGACGCAACATCAAAGCCTTCGAACAAGCCGCCGGGGTGGACGTGATCGTGGACGATACCCCCGACTCCGTAACCATCTCCTGCTTCGACTCCGTCCGCCGCGAGATTGCGCGCCGCGCCCTCTCCAAACTGATCCTCGATGGGCGCATCCACCCCGCCCACATTGAAAAGGTCATTGACGACGAGACCCGCGCCGTCGAAAAGATCATCAACGAATCGGGCGAGCAAGCCGCCTACGACGCGAACGTATCGGGTTTGCATCCCGAAATTTTGAAGATGATGGGGCGGCTCAAATTCCGCACCTCATATGGGCAGAACCAGCTTGCCCATGCGGTCGAAGTCTCGAAACTGGCAGGCATCCTCGCGGCCGAGATCGGCGCGAATGTGGAACTCTCGAAACTGGGCGGCTTTTTGCACGACATCGGCAAAGCCATGGACCACAACCAGGAAGGTACCCACGCGGGCTTGGGCGCGGAATTCTGCAAACGCTACGGCGTGAATCCCGTCGTCGTCAACGCCATCGCCTCACACCACCATGAAGTAGACCAGGAAACCGTCGAAGCCGTCATCGCCGAAGCCGCCGATGCCATCTCCGGCGCAAGACCCGGAGCGAGGCGCGAAGATTTGGAAGCCTACATCAAACGCATCCGCTCGCTCGAAGAGATGTCCATGTCCTTCGATGGAGTCCAGCAGGCCTTTGCCATCCAGGCGGGGCGCGAAGTGCGCATCCTCGTCAAACCTGAAACCATTGACGATCTCGGCTCGACCCGGTTGGCGCGCGATATCGCCAAGAAGATCGAAGAGACCATGCAATACCCTGGTCAGATCCGCGTGACCGTCATCCGCGAGACGCGGGCGACCGAATACGCCAAATAATCCCTTGCAAGGGTGTTACGGATGGAGCGCCCCATCCCATGAAGTGCTAAAATTACAGCATCAATGGGATGGGGTTTTATTTATGCCCCGACCCAAAGGTATATTTCATGGCAAACACCTCCGCCCCAAAAAAGAAAACGCCCCGCGCCGGGGCTTCGCGCGCGCCCAAAACGGCGAATTCTTCACGAAAAGGAAGCAAAGAATACCGCAAACTGTACGAGATTGAACAGCGCCACGCGCTGGAACTCGCCATGTTGAACAAAATGACCCGCTCCATTCTGGCGTCGCAGGACCTCGACCAGGTTCTGACCGACCTCGCCCTCAACATGGCGCAATTGCTCGAAGCGGATGATTGTTATATTACGCGCTGGGACGAGGAACAACAACAGACCATTCCCAAAGCCACAACCGCCAAATTAAAATCACCCTACAAGAAGGATATTCTGCGCAGGGGGCATGTCACCATGACATCATCCGTGTTGAAGGCCGGTCACGCGCTGGCAGCGGATGATGTATTTAATTCGCCGCATATAGAACCCAATGTTGCAAAAAAATATCCATCCCGCTCCATTTTGGGGGCGCCGCTTATTTTTCGGGAACATAAACTGGGAGCGCTCATTGTGGCATTCAATACGCCGCATCGCTTCACACCGGAGGAAGTGGAACGAGCCGAACGGACAGCCAACCATGTCTCGGTTGCAATGTGGAATGCCGAGCAGGACAGCCACATCAAACAACGATTGAAAGAACAGGAAACTCTGGCAAAGATCACCACCGCCCTCAGCCAGACCGAGCGGGTGGGTCTGCCCAAAGTGCTGAACCTGATCGTCCACTCGGCGCGGGAACTCATCCCAAAAGCGCAACAGGCTGTGATCCACTTGATGGATAAGGAACGGGTCTTCCTGGTTCCCGAGGCGGTATCGGGGTACGACAAATTCGATGAAAGCAGGGGCAAGATGCGGGTTGGGGAGGGAATCGCCGGGCTGGTCAGCGCCGGGGGTAAAAGCATTTACATTCCTTCGGTGCAGGAGGACGAGCGCTTCCTTTCACTGAACCCGAAGGCAAAATATCGTTCCCTGCTGGTATCGCCCATTCTGAGCGGCGAGAGTGAATTCGGCACCATCAGCATTCAAAGTGAAGAGCCTCATGCTTTTTCCTCGAATGAGATCAACCTTCTCTGCGAATTGGGGCAGCAAGCTGCCATTGCCATTGAGAACGCCCGGCTATATTCCGCTGAGCGCGAACAACGCCTGCGTGCCGAGACCAGCGCCGAAGCCACTCTGGCGCTCGTCTCGCGCATGGAAGAGCATGAAGTTCTGAGCGAAATTCTGAACCAGGTGCAAAGACTCCTGCCGGGCTGCGCAGCAAACATCAGCCTGTTGGAAGGGGGTATGCTGCGCACTGCCGCATGGCGCGGTTATGAGGGCAGGGGTGATGGGGTCTTTCAGAATATGATTCGGTCCACCCACCTGTTCGTCACCGACCGCGAGATTATCGAAAACCGGCGCAGCTCGATCATCAGCGATACGACCAAAGACCCAAGGTGGAAGTTCATCCCCGGATTGGAATGGGTGCGCTCAAACCTTTGCGTTCCCCTGATATGGAACGATGAACTCCTGGGTCTGTTATACATTGACGAAGATGAACCGGATAAATTCAGCGGGGAAACCATCAGCCGGTTGACGCCGCTTGTGAACGCCACCACTGTGGCATTGAAAAGCGCCCTTTTGATCGAAACGACCCGGCAGGCGTTGAAGGAAACCAGCGCGTTGTATCACATCAACCAGAAACTTGTCGCTCTGGATGTCGAAGAACTGTTGGGGGATGCGGTTGAACTTTTGCAGAACAACTTCGGGTATTACCACGTTCAAGTCTTTATCATTGACCCCAAAACCGGAGACCTATTGCTTAAAGCCGCCAGCGGCGAAATCGGCAGGCAACTGGTGGAACGAAAACATCGCGTCCGGGCGGGGACGGGCATCATTGGGTATGCCGCCGAAACGGGTAACACCTTCTTCACCAACCGCGTGGATGAAGTGGTGTTCTTCCAATACGACCCATACCTGCCAGACACCACGGCAGAAATGGCGATCCCGGTGCGCAACGGGGAAAAACTCTACGGGATTCTCGATATTCAACAGAACGGGAGCAGGACGTTCAGCAAAAGGGATGAACAACTGGTCATCAATGTCGCCGACCAGCTTGCGGTGGCCTTGAACAAAGCAGAACTTTACGAAAACCTGCAAGCCGCACTCGAACAGGAAAAAGCCACCCGCAACCGCATGTTACAGAACGAAAGACTTGCCATCATGGGGAGGCTTTTGGCTTCCGTTTCGCACGAATTGAACAACCCGCTGCAAGCCATTCAAAACGCGCTTTTCCTTTTGAAGGAAGAAAAGGGTATCTCTCCACAGGGGCGGAATGACCTTGAGATCGTTCTCGCCGAATCGGAGCGAATGGCAGGGCTGATCGAACGCCTGCGAGACACCTACCGCCCGCCGCAAGCGGAAGAGTTCAGGGCGATACAGGTCAACAACGTCATCGAGGATGTCTACGCCCTGCTTGCCACGCATTTGCGAAAGAATGATGTCGCTTTTGAATTTCACCCCGACCAGGCATTGCCTGCCATCATTGCCCAGCCGGATCAAATTCGGCAGGTGGCGATCAACCTCTTAATCAACGCCGTGGAAGCCATGCCCGGCGGCGGCAAAGTGACAGTTAATACCAGGTTTTTGCGGGCTTCAAACGAAGCGTTGATATCGATCTCGGATACCGGAGCCGGTATTTCACCCTCCATCCTGCCCTTTATTTTCGATCCCTTCATCACCAACAAGAAGGAAGGGACGGGCATAGGGTTGACCATTTCGCATGAGATCGTTTTCAAACACGGCGGGCGCATTACAGCAGAAAATAACCCGGATGGAATCGGCGCAACCTTTAGTATCTGGCTTCCCATCAGCCCCGCCCCAGAGGAGGTTATATGAACGTCACAGGACGCATCCTTGTCATAGATGACGAAGCCCTTCTGCGGAAAACACTGGCGCGCGTTCTCGGCAGCGCGGGTTTTGAAGTCACAACAGCCGAAAGCGCCGAACAGGGGTTGGACTTTCTACGCACAACACCCTACGACCTTGTATTGACCGACCTGCGTATGCCGGGGATGCACGGCATGGACGCCCTCAAACTCATCCACGTCAATTACCCCTCCCTGCCGGTCGTGCTCTTTACCGCCCAGCCGGATGTCAACTCGGCGGTGGAGGCGCTCCGGCACGGCGCAACCGATTACCTGCTCAAGCCCATCAAGCCGGAAATCATCATCGAACGCGCGCGCGCGATCCTTAGGAAAAGCCGGAACGAAAGCCGGAAACGGGAGATCGCGCAACAGATCGAAGCCTTGCAGGAGGAACTCAAACAACTGGAGGAAGGCGGCGTGACAGAACCTGTCCAGCCCGCGCCGGGTAACGCGGAAAAAGAACGCTTCTTCAAACGCGGGGCGCTTGTGCTCGACCTGCACGCCCGGCGTGTGCTGCTTGATGAAATCCCGCTTAAAATTCCGCCGACTTCCTTTGATTATCTGCTCGTACTTGCCCGGCACGCCCCAAATGCAGTGGATTACCAAACCCTGGTGGTTGAAGCGCAGGGCTACCAGACCGAGCCGCGCGAAGCCCAGGAACTTGCCAAGTGGCACGTCCACCAACTGCGGCAGATCATCGAAAAGGATGCCCACAAACCAGAATACCTGCTCAACGTGCGGGGAACGGGCTATCGGCTTGTGGCGGATTAATTTGGCGCTGCAAAGTCAGGGGACTTGGCACTCCGCGTGATGTAAGCCCAATGGATAGAACCCGCTTCAAGTCTGCGCCCGAGGCGGGTTTTTCCTTTCCCAACTTTTCCCAACCTTTATCCAATTCAACCTAACCGAAGCAGGGGACGAATCCGATGAAAATGGGAGTATGAATACGCTCGTTTCCTCCTCTCCTAAAACAGTGCATATTCTCGTCGTGGACGATCATCCCAATACGGCTACCACGCTTGTGCGCGCGCTGGCACAGATCGGGCCATCGGTGGATGTGATTTCGGCAGTCAGCGGCGTGGACGCCCTCGCAAAAGTGAAAGATAAGGCTGTGGACATTCTTTTTACCGACATGATCATGCCCGAAATGACAGGGTTGGAATTGATCGAAAAATTGCAGAACCACACCGGCGGCAAGCCGTCTTATTCTTATTTGATCACAGCGTATGATGTGCCCGGTTTAAAGGTATCTGCACAGCGC
>JACAEP010000227.1 GCA_013388795.1 Chloroflexota bacterium
GCCCCACCAGGTGAGGGTGGCGTTGAAGCCTGCGGCGAGAATCCATGCGCCGAAAAGATAGTAGATTTCGGCAGGTTCATCGCGCCCTTGTTCGGGGGTGAAGATGCGGGCGATACCGGCGAAGTCGATTCCACAAAAGGCAATGGCAAGAATGGTAGACCACTTCATGCCTGCAAAACTCAAGTCACCAAGCATGTCGTGCAGGGCGTATTGGGTGGTGCTGAAGTTGAAGACTTCGAATGCCAGCAGGGCGCCGAGGATCATCATGCCCCAGGCGGCGCCGCGGTTGAATTGGCGGTTATGGATGAGGTTGTTCCACAGACGCATCAATCCATCCCTAAGCGGATTACGACGGTAATTAGTCATTTCGACCTCCTTGTCGAGTAGATTAGAACTAGTGTTCTAAATTTAAGGCGGATTTTAGAACAGATTTTCTGACTTGTCAAGGAGAGAATGAGAGGGCAACGAGACTGTAACAGGTCCAACCGCTATCGGGCTGTATTCTTGCTGCCGACCGTTGCAGAAATTTCATGCAGCGCCGCCCGATAAAAAAACGCCAGCCAGAAAACAATGCCAACATATTTCAGCATGTCGCCTGGTGTTTCGTATTCTCGTAGAAAAGGCAGAAGGAAGGGGTAGCCGCGCGAATAGAACAAAAGCAGGAATGAGATCCAAAAAAGAATGTAGTCTTTTTGATGGATATCCCGTAGAAAGACCAAAATATAAAGGGTGGTTGTGACAAGATACGTGAGGTAGAAAGTCGACTCGCGAAGCCCGAGTGTATTCGGCAAAATGACATCATGGAATAGGAAAAGATCATCCAGGGCGAGTGTCAGGCTGAGGATGCCAGAGACGAGCAGAAAAAGCCGGGGTCTTAGTGCTGCTCCGCCTCTTCTTAAAAGGATCTCTGCGAACAGGCAAATGACTGCGGATGCAAACCAGAGCAGCACAGCCCAATTGGACAGCATTCCAATATACGGCTCGTACCCGACTACTTGAGCCGGGTCTTTTGCCAGCCTCCAAATGGGATTCCCCGTCAGGCGGGCAATTAGAACGGTTACAGCAATCCCACCCAGTGAAATGACCCCGCTCATTAAGAGAGCGGGAAGAATGTTTTTTATCTGCTGCGCGAATGCGGATGATTTTCTTTCAGCTTTATTTGTAAAGTCGGGCATGTTGATCCTTTTGATTTTAGTGGGCGGATTATAAACGAATTAAAAGTGGAGTTTGACGAATCCAATAGTCTCCCGTTACACTATCGCTACTCTATGACTTCACCCCCTGAACCGGGTGAACCGCGAAAACGGAGACCTCATGTTTTTCTCGACCACACCGCGCCCGGAAAGCCTGCGGGCGATTGCGGATGTGAAGCACGTGCCCTATTGGTTGGATGACCCCTCCCAACCAGAACCAACCCCGCCTCTTACAGCCCATATTCAAACCGACCTCGCCATTATCGGCGGAGGCTTCACCGGTTTATGGACGGCTCTGCAAGCCAGGCAAGCCGACCCGAACCGCGATGTTGTCCTGCTTGAAGCGGGCGAGGTTGCTATCGGCGCGAGCGGACGGAATGGCGGTTTCTGCGCTGCCTCGCTCACGCATGGCATTGATAACGGCAGGAGTCGTTGGGCAAAGGAACTCCCCAAACTGATACAACTTGGCAATGAGAATCTTGACGCTATTGAAGCCACGATCAAGCAGTTCAACATTGACTGTGACTTTATCCGCTCGGGCGAAGTGGGAATTGCCAATGAAGAACATCAAATCGCAGAACTGCGCGAAGAAGTTGAACTCGCCGCACAATACGGCATCCCTGCGCAATTCTTTAATCAAGAAGAAATGCAAGCCCGCATCAACTCGCCAGCATTTTTAGCAGGCGCCATTGACATGTCTAATGCGATGCTTAACCCGGCGCGGCTAGCATGGGGTTTGAAGCAGGCATGTCTCCAGCTTGGTGTCCGCTTTTTTGAGGGCACACCGGTCACGGCGTTGGAAGAGAGGCGCGAGCGCTTAATCCTCAAGACTCCGCAGGGTCAAGTCGAAGCGCGCAAAGCGGCGCTGGCGACCAATGCCTTCCCGCCTTTGCTAAAACATCTTTCGCTGTATGTCGTGCCTGTTTACGATTATGTTTTGATGACCGAGCCGCTTTCCAAAGCCCAGCACGATGCCATCGGCTGGTATGGGCGCGAAGGCTTGAGCGACATCAATAATCAATTCCATTATTCACAAATGACATCAGACGGGCGGATTCTGTGGGGCGGATACGACGCGATCTATCACCGCAATAACGAGGTTGCGCCGCATTTGGAGAACCGCCCCGCCTCTTTCGGACTTTTGGCGGAGCACTTCTTCCAAACCTTTCCCCAGCTGGAAGGGCTGCGCTTCACCCACGCTTGGGGCGGTGTGATCGATACCTGTTCGCGTTATGCCGTCTTTTGGGGCAAAGCGTATGGCGGCAAACTGGCATATGCCATGGGCTATACCGGTTTGGGAGTTGGCACATCGCGCTTCGGCGCGCGTGTGATGTTGGATTTGCTCAGCGGCAAAAAAACCGAACTGACCGAATTGCAAATGGTGAAGTCCAAGCCCTTCCCATTCCCGCCCGAGCCGTTTCGTTCACCGATCATCAACTTTACAAGATGGTCCATGGATCAGGCAGATCGCAATCAAGGAAGAAGGAATCTTTGGTTAAAGACTCTGGATACGCTAGGGTTGGGGTTTGATTCGTGATTAAAAAGCGACAGT
The DNA here is from genome assembly GCA_013388795.1 of Chloroflexota bacterium. Lineage (GTDB taxonomy): Bacteria > Chloroflexota > Anaerolineae > Anaerolineales > Villigracilaceae > Villigracilis. Next base: position 2,746 of record JACAEP010000227.1, read on the forward strand.
CACCTTAAAGGTGACTGTCGCTTCGTTTTATTACTTCTTCGCCGGTTTGGACATTTCGTCCACGACCGCGTTATACAGCGTTTCAGCTTTTAACTCACTGAGCGAGAAACACGGCGCTTCGAGATGGTCTGCCAGTTGTTGCGCAAGCCCTTGATCGAAGGCGGCATGTTCCATATTGATGACCACGGAGCGGATTTTTTCGGCTGCGATCATTTCTGCAAATTTGAAGCCTTCCTCTTGCGGAGGCAATGTGCCTAGTGACACGTTGCCCGCGCCATCGGTCAATACGATGAGCAGCGGTTCGACATCAGGATGGATGTGCTTTTCATGCGTGATGACATCATGCGCCATGAAGAGACCTGCCGAAAGCGGAGTCTTACCGCCGACAGGAATATCCATCAAGGCGCGTTGGGCAAGTTGCACTGAGTTGGTGGGGGAGAGCACTAACGTAGCACGATCTTTCTGGAAGACAATAAGACCCACACGATCACGGCGTTGATAGGCATCTGTGAGCAGCGAAAGGATCGCTCCCTTTGTGGCGTTCATGCGTTCAGCCACCGCCATCGACCAGGATGCATCCACGAGGAACAAGACAAGATTCGCAACCCGCTTCACGCGGATCTTGCGTTGGAGATCACCCTTCTTGATCGAGAAGGCGAGCTTTTTGCGTTCTTCTGTGCGTTGTTTTTGGAATGGGGCGGCTGCGCGGATGGTTGCATCGAAGGCAATATCCGTCAGGTTATCGCCAGCAGGGCGGGACTTGATGTAGCGTCCGTGTTTGCGTTCGGTCTTGGTGAGCGAGCGCCGTCCCGCCTGCTTGCGAGTTAGTTTATCTAACGGAGTGTTGAGCTTGCGCGGCTGGAAGGTCTCGCCCGCTTTGACCTTTTGTCCGCCTTCCCACCAGTTCGCGTTGCTGCTTGCGAACACTTCCCGATTTTCCATCGGTTCGGGGTTGCCTTCCTGCGGACCTTCCTCGGTCTGCTCATCTTCCAGTTTTAAGTTTTTTTTTCCTCTTTTTCGCCGTCCGCCTGCTGGCTTTCGGATTCCTCGTCATCCTCGCTCGGCATGGACTGACCCGCCAACTGCTCGATGCGTTCTTGCAGTTGTTCGGTGGTCATTTCGGCTTGCTGGAAAGGCGTGCGTTTGATGCGGTGTGGAAGAGCCAACTCTGCGGCGAGGGCGATGTCGTGGTCGTTGACCTTGGTGCGCCCTTCAAAGGCGGCTTCGGCGCGCGCGGCTTTGAGGATGACCATATCCGCGCGATGACCGTCCACGTTGAGGGAGGCGGTTAATGCGGCGATGGAGAGCAAGTCACGTGTGGTGTATTTGACCTGGTCAACCAGTTCGCGCGCTTTCGCAATCTGCTGGGAAAGTTCATCTTCCTTGGGCTGCCATTGTTTACGGAAGGCTTCAGGGTCTTTTTCGTAGGCGATGTTGCGTTCCATGATGGTCATGCGTTCGCGCGCCTCGCGGATGCCAACGATCTCGACCGAGAGGGCGAAGCGATCCAGCAGCTGGGGGCGAAGATCTCCTTCTTCAGGATTCATCGTCCCGACGAGAATGAAGCGCGCCGGGTGGGCAAAAGAAATGCCTTCGCGTTCGACCGTGTTCACGCCCATGGCGGCAGAGTCCAAAAGAATGTCAACCACATGGTCGTCAAGCAGGTTCACTTCGTCAATGTAAAGCAAGCCGCGATTTGCGCCCGCCAACACCCCGGGTTCGAAATGACGCTCGCCTTTTTGAATGGCTTTTTCGATGTCAAGCGTTCCGACCACGCGGTCTTCGGTGGCGGAAACGGGCAGGTTGATGAAGGGTGTGGCGCGTTCGGCTGTCGGAAGTTTTTTGGCGGCAGCATAGCGTTCTTTACATTCGGTGCACCATGTGCCAGATTTATCCGGGTCGCAGCCAAAGCGGCAATCTTGCACCACGTTGACGTGGGGGAGAAGCGCCGCAAGTGAACGGGCTGCTGTTGATTTGGCGGTGCCACGTTCGCCGCGAATCAAAACACCGCCGATACGGGTATCCACGGCATTGAGGATGAGCGCGCGCTTCATGCGTTCCTGACCAACAATAGCTGTAAAGGGAAAAATGGCTGGCATCTATTTACTCCAGCCCGTGATTATAACGCTTGTTTCACAAAACTCGCGTATAAATTTGGGGCGCCCTCTTCTTGCTAGGGTTGTCAACTTGTCATTTCACTTGTATAATCTTCTTCATATTTCTTTTAACTGGAGTCACAAGTGATGGATCAAAATGAAACCCTGAGCGGGACAAATAATGCGCAGGGAGATCATAACAACAATCAATCGATGGAGGCGCTGTTAGCATCTGAGTCGTTGAGTATTGATCTTCCAAAAGCAGGCGAAATCCGCAAAGGGACAATTGCAAGTATTTCACAAAACCAGATCCTGATCAGCATTGGGGCGAAGTCCGAGGGCGTCGTTGCTGGCAAGGAATTGGAGCAACTGACCGAAGAAGAGCGCAATGCCCTCAAAGTCGGACAGGAATTAGATGTGTTTGTCGTCAGTCCCGAAGACGCCAATGGTAATGTGGTCCTTTCCCTCAAGCGTGCATTCGAACAGATTGCCTGGGAAAATGTTGAAAAATTAATCGCCGATGAAACGGTCATTGACACCAAGATCATCGGTTTTAACAAGGGTGGTTTGATCGCAGTGATTGGCAATCTGCGTGGTTTCATTCCGTCTTCACAAATCAGCGCCGCGCGCCGCGCCCAATCCACCGGTGACAAGCCTGAACAGCGTTACCAGAAGATGGTCGGGCAGCCGATCTCTGTCCGCATTGTGGAAGTGGATCGCGAACGCCGCCGCCTCATCCTCTCTGAACGTGCTGCCAACACCGAGTCCCGTTCTGAGTTGAAAGAACGCGTCATAGGCGAATTGGAGGAAGGCAAAACCTATACCGGTCGCGTGACCAGCCTGGCAGACTTTGGCGCCTTTGTCAACATCAACGGCGCGGACGGTCTGGTTCACCTCTCCGAAATTTCCTGGGATCATGTTTCACACCCCAAGGAGGTCCTCGAAGTCGGGCAGGAAGTCAACGTCAAGGTCATCAATATCGACCGTGAAAAGCGCCGCATTGGTCTTTCGATCCGCGCCTTGCAGGATGACCCCTGGAAGAGCCGTATGGGCAAATTCAGTGTGGGTCAGTTGGTTGAGGGCGTCATCACCCGTCTGACCAAGTTTGGCGCGTTTGCCCGCCTCGAAGGCGACATCGAAGGACTCATCCACATCTCCGAGTTAAGCGAGAACCGCGTTGAACATCCCAAGGAAGTTCTGCACGAAGGCGACGTCAAGACCTTGCGCATCATCCGCATTGACGTTGACCAGCACCGCATTGGCTTAAGCCTCCGCAAAGTGGACTCTGCCGCTTACGCCGACAAAGACTTCAAGATGCTGACCAAAGACTTCGGCGGCGACGAAGAATAAAAAACAAAAGAGCGCACCCGCTGACACGAGGTGCGCTTTTCAATTAAGCCCATGTTTCTCCTTGTTGACGCTCACGCAGACATTGCCTACAACATGCTCAAATACGGGCGCGACTACACGCGCACTATACAGGAAACCCGCGCGCTCGAATCCGGCAGCCATACCGTGCAAGAAAATGGCGATACCCTCATCAGTTGGCAGGAATATCAACGCGGGAACATTGCCGTTATTTTTGCCACGCTCTTCGCCGCGCCGGTTCGCTTTCGCACCTACGAAAACGAAAAACAAATTTACAAGACCTTCGACGAAGCACGCAAACTGTATAGCGCTCAATTGGATGTCTATCACCGGATGCAGGATTCCATGCCGGATAAATTCCGCATCCTCGCCTCCAAACGGGACCTGGACCTGCATCTGCAACAGTGGCAGGAGGCGGCGACCGATGCAGTGAGTCGCCCGGTGGGTATGGTCATTTTGATGGAGGGGGCGGAGGCGGTTCGTCATCCAGCCGAATTGGAAATGTGGCACAACCGCGGAGTCCGCTTGATTGGACCTGCCTGGGTGGGCACACGGTATTGCGGCGGCTGGAAGGAGCCCGGTCCGTTGACCGAGGATGGGCGCAAGTTATTAGCCGCCATGGCAGACTTCAACTTCACCCTCGACCTCAGCCACATGGACGAACGCGCCGCCGTGGAAGCCTTGGATGTGTATGAAGGTCCGATTGTGGGCACGCATGGAAATTGCGCGGCGCTCATGCCCAACGCCAACACGAACCGACATTTCACTGACCGCGTCATTGAAGGCATTATCGAACGCGATGGGGTGGTGGGTGTGGTTCCGTTCAATACCTATCTCAAAGTAGGCTGGCTGCGAGATAAGGGACATGCCCGCGAGGACGTGCCATTGGCTGTGCTCGCCAATCACATTGACCACATCTGCCAGATCGCCGGGGATTCGCTGCATGCCGGCATCGGCTCCGACTTTGACGGCGGCTTTGGCTTGCAATCGGTTCCGCCCGAAATTGAGACCGTCGCAGACTTGCAAAAACTGGTATCCTTATTACAGTCACGCGGTTACTCTGAAACAGACACCACCAATATCCTCGGTGGCAACTGGCTCGCGCGTTTGAAACGAGATTTGCCGTAATATTCTTTTTGAACACGGACAACACGGATTGGACGGAGACGCACGGAAAAACTCTTAGAGAGTGTCTGAAAACGAACCACGAAGTCTCTAATGCACGAAGTCACAAAGTTTTATTCTTAGAGTCTTTGAGGCTTGGCGCCTTTGTGGTTGGAAAACAAGACGTTTCAGGCGCTTCTTAAAAACTGCCCTTTTCCGTGTCTTCCGCCTGCACTGTCGGCAGACAGGCGAAAATCCGTGTACTAAAACTAAAACACATATGACCAACCAACCCTCAGCATCTACCCCCGTACCCACCACTCCGCTCCCAGCGGAAGACTCACTCACTCCGCGCATTCGACTCAGCCTCATCCTCACCTTTATCGGACTCTTCATCTTCGCCGTTGGCGCCAAGCCCGATTTCTTCGGCTGGGACCGCAGCCCTGTGGTCGGCTTTGTGCAGATCGTCGTCTTCCTGATCGGGCTGGCGTGGATCTGCGTGGGCGGCTACCTCGGCTTGCACGCCCTATGGTGGGGACTGGAACGCACCATCGTCGGTGACATTGGCAGCCGTTTGGTCGGCACGGGTTTTGTCTTCTCGGTCTTTGCCGGGCTGGCAGATATCATCGGCATGGGCTCGCATTCCTTCCCGCAAATTCCATACTTCGGTCCCTGGCAAGCGACCGGGGTCTTGATCGGTCAGGGCATCATCGCATTGGGATTTTTGATGATGATTCCGTTCAAGCATAAGTAAAGGTTAGCCCGACGAAACACGGTATTGATTGAGCGTTATAATTACGACATGAAACAGGAAGCCGTTCTCCAAACCCTACAACAAAAAAACGCCGAATTGACAACCAAGTTCGGTGTGAAATCTTTGTTGCTGTTTGGGTCTGTGGCAAGGGATGAAGCGATTTCTACCAGTGATGTGGATTTGCTTGTGGAATTCAATCGCCCGATGGGGTATTTTGGTTTGTTCGCCTTGCAAGATTATCTTGAAAAATTGCTCGGCTGCCCCGTTGACCTGGGGACTCCCGACAGTTTGAAGCCCTATATAAAAGAGCGTGTGATGGGGGAGTTGATTCGTGTCACCTAGAGACTGGCGAGACCGTATTCGAGATATTCTCGACGCAATTGCTGAAATCCAGCAATTTACACGCGATATGGATTATGCATCATTCAAAGAGGATGATAAATCGGTTCGTGCGGTTGAAATGAACTTCATCATTATCGGTGAAGCCGCAAACCAAATTCCCGAAGAAATCGAAGAAAAATATACTGCCATTCCGTGGAGTCTTATGCGCGCCATGCGGAATCGCATTGTGCATGTCTATTTCAAAGTTGATGAAAAGTTGATGTGGGACACCATCCAAAATGATTTGCCGCCTCTTGTCCCTGAATTGGAAAAATTGTTGTAGTATGGTCAGGGCATCATCGCGCTGGGATTTTTGATGATGATTCCGTTTAAGCATAAGTAAGCCTAACAAACCTGTAAATCATGCGCCGGAAAAGATAATGTAGAATGTAAACATTCTACATACCCAAAGAAGGGGGATACAACGTATGACCCCACGACTCAAAGCTTACATTACCATTGTCGTCATTCTTTTCTTGTTTTTCGCACCCGCACCGAAAAATAAACCAAGCCTGCAAGCCTTCGTCTCTAGTGCTGACGCCTGCCCGTTTAAGTGCGTCCGCTGTACCTCATGGGACCCAGATGCATGGCCACGAACTTGCCTAGCCTATGAATGTGATGCAGAATGTGAAGCTGGCGACCCTGGCGGTGGCGGCGGGAACCAACCGCCCAGCATTTCACACAGCCTTACCTGCACCCAAAACGGACTTAATAGCTGGCGCATCGGAAGCCTGAGCCTCAACCTGACTGCCTCAGACCCACAAGGACAAAGCATCATTATTAGCGGAGGTGTGAATGGCACACCCTTTGCCTGCCCCAGCGGACAAACGACCTGTGCCATCCCATTGCCCGAAGGCTCGGGGCTTGCCAGCTACAAAGTAGACTCTGCCACCGGGCTTAGCGCCAGTGGATCGGCATTCTTTTATCTGGATACCACCACCCCGCAGATCAGCGGAAGTGCAAATGGCTCAAGCGGAACGAACGGTTGGTACACCACTCAAACCCTCGTCAACGCCCTGCCTCCGATGCTTTATCCGGCATCGCTTCGTTTGAAATGAATGTAGATAATAATGGATGGACAAGTTACAGCGACACAACATTTACAGACGGAATTCATAATATTCAATACCGCGCCTATGACAATGCAGGCAACTACACCGAAACCCCAGCCCAAGAGATGAAAGTGGATACAGTTGCACCTGCACTGAATGTTGCTACTACCGGCGCAACCGGACAAAATGGTTGGTATGTTTCTACAGTGACGTTGACCTCAAGCGCCAGCGACTCAGGCTCTGGGCTTGTTGTACTTGAAGCCAGCATAGACGGTGCGCCATTTACCAATTACCAATCTCCAATTACTCTTTTAGACGGCATTCATAGCGTGCAATTTCGCGCAACAGATAATGCAGGTAACATCAACCAAACCGCGCCGCAGCAGATCAAAGTGGATACGGTCACGCCCAGCCTTAGCCTTGCTACAAATGGCACGCTTGGGTTAAGTGGCTGGTGAAGCGATGATCGATGGTGGAACATGGTCTCTCGTCAATAGTCCATTGTCTTTTTCTGAAGGCATGCATACGTATCAAATCAAAGTGACCGACCAGGCAGGCAATGAGACGGTAACCC
>JACAEP010000250.1 GCA_013388795.1 Chloroflexota bacterium
AAAATCGTGGGCTTGTGCCGCCACCGAAGCCGCGATGACCTCTTCTCTGGATGCGCCTGGTTTGCCAAACGCGATGTTGTCGCTGAGCGTGCGTGAGAAGAGGAAGATATCCTGCTCAATAATCGAAATTTGGGATCGCAGGGAGGCGAGATTCCAATCGCGCACATCCACGCCATCAACAAGAACCTGCCCCTCGCTCACGTCGTAGATGCGGTTGATGAGTTTGACGAGCGTGGTCTTGCCTGCGCCGGTCTGCCCGACGATGGCAACGGTTTGACCGGGTTTGACCTTGAAGGATATGTTTTCGAGGACGTTATCGCCGCCTGCCCCGCCTTGAGCGGGATTGGGGTAACGGAACGAGACATTACGAAACTCGATCTCGCCGCGAATCTCCGAGGTCACGCCGGATGCGTTCTGATCCAATTTCGTCTCGCGTTGGATCAGTTCCAAAATGCGGCGGGCGGAGGACATCCCCAGCGAAATTTGAGAATAGGCAAAGGTGGAGGTGAAGGTTGGGAAGCCCAGCAATTGCAGCATACCAAAGTAACCAATGACCGCGCCGACGTTGATCAGACCTTCGCGCAGCAGAAAGAGGGCATGAGTCAACCCGCCTGCAAAAGCCAGGCCCAATAAAAGCATGGCAATGTAACGCGCTTCAAGATCGCCTTGCTGCACGAATGTATCGCGCACTTTGCGGGCATTGGTTACAAAGCGGTCCACTTCGGCTTCTTCCTGCGCCGCGCCTTTCATGATCTCTACGCCGTCAAGCGACTCGGAAAGGTGCGTGTTCATTTGTCCGAAAGTGGCGCGCGCCTCATCGGTGACCGGTGAAAGCGTTTTGAGATAACGAGCCAACGCCATGAAGTAAACGATGGTAAAGATCAGCGGTGTGAGCGCCAGCGAGGGATGGTAGCGCGGGCCAAAGAAAAGCGGCATCAGAATGAACATGAACGAACCCACCACCAAATTTACGCCCGGGCTGAACATGTAGTTCACTTCGCGCACATCGTTCGTGGCGCGCGCCATCGTATCCCCTACGGGTTGCAGGTTGTGGAAGGTCATGCTCTTGCCGAGCAGCGAAAGATACAACTCATCGCGGATGTCGCGCTCCAACTTTTGCGCCATCAACTCCGCGCCAAAGTTGCGCCCCAATTGCAGCACGCCGCGAATGACCTGTGAGCCTCCAATCGTCAATGCCAGTGGCAGCAGCACAGATGTATCTGGCTGGGGCGCCAGCATGGCGTTGAAGGCGTCGCCGGTTAACACGGGTACAACCACTGCCAACACGGCGTTGCCAATCGCGCCGACGAAGATCATCGCAACGATCCACCAATACGGCTGCACATGCGAAAATATCCATCGCTCGGCAGAAGAATAATCGTACTTATTCTTTCTATGTAAAGTAAACTCAGCTGGAACACTAAGGGAAGTCATATGGCAATTGTAACACCGCCAATAAAGCGTTTTTTTTGCTGGCGGATTAATTTGGGTTTGTGTGCCGTAAGGCTTTTTGGGGCGCGCGGCAAGCCGGTTCAATGGGCGTCACCCGCCATGAAATCACAACTCCGAAGAGAGGCTCTTCGGAGTTGGCGTTTATATTTTTTTGCGTTCTTCTTTTCGTTTTCGTAACCAGCCGTTCAAACTTATTCCCACCACACGTTCATTCCCCTCGAACAAGCGCTTGATATTGGGCCGCAGCGCCCAGATCAACAGCAACTCTGCGCCAATGCCGTACCATACATAATCCCACGGAATCATGCCCTGCCAGGCAAAATAAGCAAACGCCAGTGTGGAATACAATGCCACTGCCATTGTTGTTACTGAGGCAATGCCTATCGTGAAAAAAGTCAACACCCCCAGCGGCAAAACAATCAAAATGGACGGCAGATACAAACCCATTGCGCCGCCCACCGAAGGCGCGCCGCCCGCCCCGCCGCGCAGGCGGAACTTCCCATTCTCATCACGCTCTCCTAAAAAGATCGAGTAATTGTGACCAAGAATGGCAGCCAGTGGGGCGATCACATGCACAATGGGCGTATCGGGTGTGATCCATGCTGCCAGCCATACCGCGCCTGCGCCTTTTACAATATCCAACATCGCAGTGGCGAACCCCGCCCAAAACCCCGCCGCGCGCATGGCATTGGTGCCGCCGGTGCGTCCGCTTTCCACCTCGCGAATATCCTTGCCGGTTGTTAATTTAACAATCAGCAAACCAAAGGGAATGGCGCCGATCAAATATGCTGCCAGGATCGCCACAACATCATAGACGACTTGCATTCAGAACTCCTCCACGAGTTGATATGATGAAAATAAAAACCCGCAACCCTGGGCTTGGTTGCTGGGCCGTCACCGGGCAAAGCAGCCTTGTTTCAAAGGCGCATGTTGTTACAAAAAGATCGCAATGACCCATGCCATGCCAAGGATCAAAGCCGGCGCAGCGATGGCGCGGCGCAGGGGAATGTCTTCTGCCAGGCTGGCGGAGAGCATTGTCAGCGCATATAACGGACCCGTCAACGCCACTCCGAACTGCACTGGAGAAAGCGGCCAATAATGCAGCCCCGCGCCAATTTGAGCGCAGACCAGCGCAATGCCAAATGCCCAGGGAAAGTCCCAGCGGTCTTTGCCATCGAGGTGTAAAATGCGCAGGCTGATCAACCCGGCAACGATGAAGATGGATGGAACGATCAGAGCCATGCGCGCGCCTGAAAACCGAAGCGACGTGACCAGAATCAGGAAAAGTGCGTATGCCACAGCCGTCAGCCCGGCACGAGCGAGGCTGAAAGAAGGCGTGGCAGGGTCAATGGCAATATACTCGGCTGTGCAAACGGCCGCCAGCAAAAGTGCGCCAAACACAAACCCAGACCACCAAGCCGGGCTGTCTGCAAGCAGATTAAGAGGTGTGCCCATTACAAAAGCAGTCAGGGTAGGGAGAAGCAAGTGTTCAAGAGAGTATCTTTTGCCTTCTGAAGCAGGGTGTTCACGGGTCAGCCAGTCCATTCCGGCAGCGGTGAGCGCCGCAGCCAGCAAGGTCATCAGTGAGCCCAGCGTAAGCGGAATGGCATAATAAAAACCGGGCAGGCTGATACTAACCGTCAGCCTGGGAGACTCAAAAAGGCGGGTCAGGGCAAAGGTCAACAAGACCGAAGCGATCAGCATTCCCATGCGGTCTGTGAAAGGCAGTTGAGATTCATTTTCCTGCATACTAGGGAATTTTACCAGTGATGAAGATTGGAAGATCGGCATTTTTACTCTGTTTGGCGCATGGATCGATTAAATGTCATGCCCGCCGTTATGGTAGAATCAAACAGTTATGGAAGTTTCGGATATTGAAAACCTGCCCCGCCCCCCAGGGATCATCAACTCCATCAAAGCCGGTTTCGACGCCATTGCCGCGCATATTACGTCAATTCTGCTTCCATTGGCGTTGAACCTGTTCCTGTGGCTGGGTCCGCGCCTGCGGATGGAAACCCTTTTCAATTCTCTTGAAAGCAATCTGATGTCCGTATGGCAGCAATCGGGTCAAATGTCGGCGGAAAACATCCAGCAAACGCTTGAGGCGTACAAGCAGATGTCGCAGTCTGTCAATCTGTTCAGTGTGGTGCGCACGCTTCCCATCGGGATCTCACGTCTGTTCATGCCCACTCAGGCAGATTTTGCCACGCCATTGGGGCTGCCTGCCAATTTGCAAGTCACCGGATTGAGCCTGCCCCTGTGGCTGATTGCCCTGACCTTCATCGGTTGGGTGGGAGGCGCGCTCTACTTTCGCAACGTGGCATGGGCGGTCTATGCGGGGAAGATCGCGGCGCTTCCGGTCTTTCGCGCCATCGTTCAATCGGTTCTGCTTTCCATTCTTTTCAATATGGTTTTAACGGCTATTGCCATACCGGTGATGTTGATCATTTTTGTCGCATCGCGGATCAGTCTGGTATTGGGCAATCTTGTCGTCCTATTCATGGCGTTTGGTTCGGTTTGGGTGATCGTTCCATTGTTCTTCTGGGCGCATGGTGTTTTTCTAAACCGCCAGAATGTGTTCACATCCATGCTGAGCAGCATCCAACTGACACGCTTCACACTCCCTACCAGCAGTCTCTTTGTGTTGACGGTTTTCCTGCTTGCGTATGGGTTGAACGTTCTGTGGCGCATGCCCGCCCAAGATTCATGGTTAACCTTGTTCGGCATTTTCGGGCATGCGTTTGTAACCACAGCCTTGTTGGCGGCAAGTTTCATTTACTATCATGATATGACCCTTTGGGTTCAGGCAGCGCTCGAAAAACTGCGCCTGAACAAGATCGTAAAACAAGCATAATGACGAACGTTGTCATTACAGGTATCGGAGGATTCTGTGGCTGACCAAGTGAAATATGATGTAAGTTCCATTCAGGCGTTGGAAGGTATTGAACACGTTCGCAAACGCCCCGGCATGTACGTGGGCGGCACGGATATTAAAGCGCTGCACCATCTCGTTTATGAAGTGGTGGATAACGCCATCGACGAAGCGCTGGCAGGCTTTTGCACGCGGATTGATGTCACCATCCACAAGGATAGCAGTGTGTCTGTAAAAGACAATGGGCGCGGTATTCCGGTTGGGCCGCACCCTTCCAAGAAGGATGCCAACGGCAAACCGATGGAAACGGTGGACGTGGTCATGACCGTAATCGGCGCGGGCGGTAAATTCGGCGGCGGCGGGTACAAAGTCTCCGGCGGTTTGCACGGCGTGGGTGTCAGCGCGGTCAACGCGCTCTCCGAATGGATGACCACCGAGATCAAACGCGACGGCAAACTGTGGAAACAGGAATATAAGCGCGGTGTGCCGCAGGGCAAGATCCAACAGGTCGGTAAAGTGGATAAGGACGATACCGGCACCACCCAAACCTTTAAGTTCGACAAAGTCATCTTTACCGAAGACATTGACTATCGCTTCGACACGCTCGTCCAGCGCTTCCGTGAAATGTCCTTTGTCACGCGCGGTATTACCCTCAAGTTCGAAGATGAACGCGCCGACCGTGAAATGACCTTCCACTTCGAAGGCGGTATTACTTCCTTTGTCCGCTACCTAAACCGCAACCGCGAGACTTTACACCCGGTCGTACATGTGGAAAAAGAGGTCGAAAACATTGGCATTGAAGCCGCCATTCAATACACCGATGCATACACCGAGTCGGTGTATTCCTTTGCCAATACCATCAACACCATTGACGGCGGCACGCACCTGACAGGTCTTCGCTCGTCCCTGACGCGCGTTATCAATGACTACGCCCGCAAGAGCGGCTTGCTCAAAGACGCCGACCCAAACTTCTCCGGCGATGATACCCGCGAAGGTCTGACCGCCATTGTGTCAGTCAAGCATCCGGGTCCGCAATTTGAGTCGCAGACCAAGGTCAAGTTGATGAATCCCGAAGTGCAAACCTACGTCACCCAGGTGGTGGGCGAAGCGTTTGCAACCTTCCTCGAAGAAAACCCGCAGGCAGCAAAAGCCATCATCGCCAAATGTCTCACGTCTGCCCGTGCGCGTGATGCCGCTCGCAAGGCGCGTGACCTTGTCATTCGCAAGTCTGCGCTTGAGTCATTGACCCTGCCCGGCAAGCTGGCAGACTGCTCTGAGCGCGACACCTCCAAGACCGAACTCTACATCGTGGAAGGTGACTCGGCAGGCGGCTCTGCCAAACAAGGACGCGACCGCCACTTTCAGGCGATCCTGCCGCTGCGCGGTAAGATTCTCAACACCGAACGCGCCCGACTCGACAAAATTCTCGGCAATAACGAAGTCAAGGCGCTCATCTCTGCGTTGGGGACGGGCATTGGCGATAACTTCGACCTCGAAGGTCTGCGCTATGGACGTGTGATCATCATGACCGATGCCGACGTGGACGGCAGCCACATCCGCACGCTTCTGTTGACCTTCTTCTTCCGCTACATGCCGCAGTTGATCGAAGGCGGACATCTCTTCATCGCCCAGCCGCCGCTCTATCGCATTGCCCATAAGAATAACGTCAAGTACGTGTACAGCGACAAAGAGAAAGATAAGGCGCTCAAGGAACTTGGCGAGAAGGCCAGCCTTCAGCGTTATAAAGGTCTCGGCGAAATGAACCCCGATCAGTTATGGGAAACAACCATGAATCCTTCCAACCGCACCCTGTTGCTCGTCACCGTTGATGACGCCGCCGAAGCCGACCGCACCTTCGACATGCTCATGGGCGATGCCGTGGATCCGCGCAAAAAGTTCATCCAAACCCATGCCAAGAGCGTCAGAAATTTGGATATTTAATCTGCCTGTCAATCAAAACAGCCCTCGAAAAATCGAGGGCTGTTATTCTTAAACTGGACTGTATGTACCTACGCATTCGTCCTCGCCAGGCTCCGCATCGCCGCGATCTGGCGCACATGATCTACTTCGTGCGCCAACAACAGCAACACCCACGTTCTATAGTTACACGCGCCAAAGAATAAATTGTTATCAATCTTTTCCGGGTCGTGAGAATGGCGCGTCCCTTCAATGGCGGTTTGAATCTGCTCAGTGGCAAAACCAAGATTTTTTCGTAACTCTTCCGCAGCGACATTCCGCCGGGCCCCTTCTCCAAATCCACGCGCCGCTTCAATCACATGCGGCAGCTGGCTTGTAGAAAGATCCAACAAGGTATTGAGATAAAACCCCTGCGAATAAATCAAATGCGTAATGGACTCACTGATACTCCAGAACGGATGAACATCCGATGCGAAAGCCACTTGCGAATCGCTTAGCCCTTTCAATAACTCCTGCGTGCGCGCCCGTGTGGAAAAGAAAGTTTCAATAAATTCACCCAATGAATACCGATTAGAAGCCTCCAACCAGGTAATTTCTTTGGTAAAAGCAGAAAGGATCAGGGGATTTAATTCTTCTGAGGGGATCATGTTGAAAAGACGACTCCTTGTAACAGATTTTTACCCAACATCCAGCGAGTACAAAATCGTTTCCATCTCTTGCGGGGTCAGCCCGCCATGATGACCAAGAAACTTCATCTCGAATTTGTCCTTCTCATACCACCAGACCGATTCATAGCGGTACGGCAGGATGACCAAATTCCCGACTCGCTCGCGAAAGCGTTCTGAAACGTCGGGACCGAAGTACCCGTCCACGATCAACGCCTCGGTCGTGACCACATCTGCCTTGCCTTCGAGACGCTTTGAGAGAAAGCCTTGTGCTTCGTCCACCATCCCATTTTTGATGTACATGAACATATCTCGCGCCGAGCCTGCCGGGACGATGAGATGTCCGCGCTTGTTGGAGCGGATGAACCGTTCGACGCCTGCGAACTCTCTGTCAGTGTTGAGATAGACCGTGGTTTGTGGATCCACTTCACACATGCCATGATCCGCGGTCATGAGGAAGAGAATCCGCTTTTTGTTGCTGAAGATTCTATCGAAGTAGTGTTCCATCATCAAAAGAAAGGTCTCGATCTCGGCTTCGGCTTGTGGTGAGTTGGGTCCATATTCATGAGCAATGGCATCGATCTTGTCAAAATAAAGATGGATATAGGCGGGTTTAGTTTGCTTGTCCAACCGCAGACCGATATTGACCAACGCTTCGGAAAGTGTTTTGAAAGAGAGTATCTCGGAACCTTGCATCACGACTTTGGAATAGGAGGAAGGCGTGTAATCGCGGATGCCATAGTTGAACGACTCTACACCCATGGCACTTAATGCGGGATAGAATGTGCCTTTTGGGTATAAGGCTTCCGGCTTGATCTTATTCTCGAGTGAGTCGCGACCTTTTCCATCGGCGGCATACGAGAATAACAGCGGTGCGATGACGCGGTCTACAAGCGGTTCGTAGTAATACCACTCATGCACGCCGCTCTGCCCAACGTTTAGCCCGGTATGCATCGTGGTCACATGAGCCGCCGTGGTGGATGGGAACTGCGAAGTGAGCTTTTCGATCTTGCCTTGTTTTGCAAAACGTTTGAGGAAAGGGGAATCTTGAAAACGCTCAAAGAAACGCCAGCCGAAGGCATCGACGAAGAAGAGCACAACGGCATCATATTGATTGGAAGCGAAGGCTTCTTTGATTCGGGTTGGCGTTCCGGCGAATCCGCCAGAGTCGTAGCGAGGTTTGATGAAGGATGGGTGCATAATATCCATTGATTATATTTCATCTACTGTTCATAAACGCCCTATCAAAACCGTAAACCACAGAGACTATAAACTGCTATAAAATCGGTTCATACAAAACACCCAAAGGAGGGGGACACGCATATGATGACCCCACGACTCAGCCTGTATAAATGATTAAAAGTTTATCTTTTCATACTCACTCTCTTATTCTTGTTTTTCGCACCCGCACCGAAAAATAAACCAAGCCTGCAAGCATTCGTCTCTAGTGCTGACGCCTGCCCGTTTAAGTGCGTCCGCTGTACCTCATGGGACCCAGATGCATGGCCACGAACCTGCCTAACCTACGAATGTGATGCAGAATGTGAGGCTGGTGACCCTGGCGGTGGCGGCGGCAACCAACCGCCCAGCATTTCACACAACCTTACTTGCACCCAAAACGGACTTAATAGCTGGTGCATCGGAAGCCTGAACCTCAACCTGACTGCCTCAGACCCACAAGGACAAAGCATCATTATTAGCGGAGATGTGAATGGCACACCCTTTGCCTGCCCCAGCGGACAAACGACCTGTGCCATCCCATTGCCCGAAGGCTCGGGGCTTGCCAGCTACAAAGTAGACTCTGCCACTGGGCTTTCTGCCAGCGGATCGACATTCTTTTATCTGGATGTGACCACTCCACAGATCAGTGGAAGTGTAAACGGCTCTATTGGAACAACAGGTTGGTATATTTCCCAAACTACATTCACTGCTTCAACCTCCGATGCCTTATCCGGCATTGCCACATTTGAGATGAATGTAGATAATAATGGATGGACAAGTTACAGCGACACAACATTTACAGACGGAATTCATAGTATTCAATACCGCGCCACAGACAATGCAGGTAACTTTACAGAAACCACATCCCAAGAGATCAAAGTGGATACTGTTGCACCTGCACTCAACTTGTCCACCACCGGCACAACCGGACAAAATGGTTGGTATGTTTCTACAGTGACGTTGACCCCAACCGCCAGCGACTCAGGCTCTGGACTTGTTGCACTTGAAGCCAGCATAGACGGTGCGCCATTTACCAATTACCAATCTCCAATTACTCTTTTAGACGGCATTCATAGCGTGCAATTCCGTGCCATAGACAATGCAGGCAACATTTCGCAAACTGTGCTGCAAGAAATCAAAGTGGATACAGTTACACCGGGTTTGAGTCTTGCTGCCAATGGAACTATTGGCTCCAACGGTTGGTATGTTTCAAATGTAGCGGTGACTCCTAATGCTTTAGATGCCGGATCAGGCATAAACACAATTGAAGCGATGATCGATGGTGGAACATGGTCTCTCGTCAATAGTCCATTGTCTTTTTCTGAAGGCATGCATACGTATCAAATCAAAGTGACCGACCAGGCAGGCAATGAGACGGTAACCC
>JACAEP010000218.1 GCA_013388795.1 Chloroflexota bacterium
ATGGGTCCCGAAGACATGGCGAATTATGCCAAGAAGTACGTAGCCATGGGTGCGAAGGTGGTGGGCGGATGCTGTGGAAACACTGCCGAGCATATTGCGGCGATTGTGAAGGCAGTGAAAAGTTAGTTGAAGGTTGAAGGTTACGGATTACGAATTACGGAACACGTGATGCGTAATCCGTAATTCGTAAATGGAGGTTGTGATGCGTGATGAGATTTTGAGGTTGTTGAACGGGGAAACGATTTCTTCGGTTCCGGCGTTCAGCGGGTTAATTCACATCACAGCCGAGGGGTTGACAAGTGAAGGGTTGACGCTGAGAGAAGTCCATCACGATGCGGGGAAAATGGCGCGGGCGGCGGCGAGTACCTTCAAATTGACGGGTATGCCCTCGGCGGCACTGCCGTTGGACTTGTGCTCTCCTGCGGAGGCATTGGGTGCGGAGTTGCTCTTCTATAACAATGATGAGATGCAATTTCCGCAGGTCAAGAAGTTGTTGTTTCAGAGCACAAGGGAGGTATTGGAGATTGGGGAATTGGACACTTCGACAGGCTCAGTGCAACGAATTGGGGGAAGGATTGGGTTAATTTGTGAAGCAATTGGTTTATTGAAGAAGGATATTGGAGATCGTGTTGTCATTTCGGGAATCATTCCCGGTCCGTATACGGTGATGATCTACATTTGCAAGGTACAGAATCTTGTGAGCGAGATGAAGAACGAGCGGCAGATGGTCTTGGACGCACTATTTTGTCTTTCTTCTTTTCTCTCGAATATTGGCAATGCTTATTTAGACGCCGGCGCAGACTTTATCACCATTCACGAGATGGGCGGCTCGCCAGGGTTTATCGGACCGAAGCCGTTCGAGCAATTCGTTCTGCCCGCGCTTCAACACTTGACCTCAAGTTTGCCCCGCCCCAGCGTGCTTTCCGTCTGCGGGAAGACGGACGCTGCCATGAGGCTCCTGGCGCAATCGGGCGCGGATGCGATCTCGGTGGATCAGTTGAATGATTTAAAGGCGTCTCGCGCGGTATTAAGAGAGACGATGCTGTTTGGAAACGTAGACCCGGTGGCGACTCTGTGGCAGGGTGACGAAGGCTCGGTGGCAGAGGCAGTTCAAAGGTCGAAAGAGGCGGGGGTGGATGCGGTTTGGCCCGGCTGTGATATAGTCATCCAAACGCCGCATGACAACATCCGTACAATGATCGAATCTCTCCATTGACTTTCGTTTTGGCAGGTTGTATCATCGACACATTCTCGAATCGCTGACTGAGGAGTCATAGAATGGCAGGTAGGCCGGCTGTAAAAAAGATGAAGAAGCCAAAAGGCAAAAGCAAGCCTGCAAAACAGGCGTTGAAGGTTGCTGTGTCACGATCTTCAAGAAAGCCGGCAGCAGCGAAGGCGAGGCAAGCGGTCGAGCAGCAACTCGCGCAGCGCGAGGCGGAGCTTGCCATCATCAAAAGCATACACGACGGGCTTGCCTCAAAGCTCGAAATGCAGGCGATCTATGACCTCGTCGGAGAAAAGATCCGCGACCTGTTCAACGCTCAGACGACCATCATCGCCACCTTCGAACACAAGACCGAAACCCAGATCTTCAACTACTATGTTGACCGGGAAGGGCGCGCATCTCTTGAGCCGCGCCCCATGAGCGGGCTGGTCAGGGCGCTGATCCGAAGCAAAAAAACCCTTCTCTTCAATAATCAAGTTGAGAAACAAATGAAGGCATACGGGGCGCAATTGGTCCTGGGAACGTTGCTCCCAAAATCAGCGTTGTATGTTCCGCTCATTTCCGACAACGAAGTGCGCGGGGTCATATCGCTCCAAGACATGGAGGCGGAAAATTCATTCAAAGAATCGGACGTGCGCCTGCTGGAAACCTTGGCGGGTTCACTCAGCACGGCATTCGAAAATGCGCGTCTCCTCAAGGAGACTGAACAACGCGCCGCAGAGCTGGAAGCGATCCGCAAAGCCGCCATCGACTTGTCTGCCAACCTGGATTACGCCACCGTATTAAGCGTTCTCTTGCAAAACACCTCTGCGCTCATGCCGAGTATCGAGAATATAAACCTATTCCTTTATGAAGATGATGTTTTGAGGTTTGGAACTGCCATCGCGCATGGCAAGATTCAAGACATGCCGGTTGCGAACCCGCGCCCCGGCGGGTTGACAGACACAGTTGCCAGAACCGGTCAGATCGTCTTAGTAGAGGATGTGCAGAAACACCCGCTTTACCAGAATGCCTCTCCCGATTGGAAAGGCGCATTGATCGGCCTGCCTTTGAAATTCCGCCAAAAGGTGTTGGGGGTCATGAACATCCACTTTGCGGAACCGCGTATCTTTTCCGAGTCAGAACTGCGTCTGTTGAAACTATTTGGCGACCAGGCAGCGGTCGTTATTGAGAATTCGCGTTTGTTCAAAGAAACCCAACGCCTTCTCAAGGAAACAGAAGAACGTAATATTGAATTGGGAGTCATCAACAATCTTCAGCAGGTGTTGGTCTCGAAGCTTGATCTCCAATCTACCATTGACCTGATCGGCGACAGCATCCGCGAGATCTTCGATGCGCAAGTGGTGTTGATCACCCTCTACAACCAGGCGACAGATGAAGTCACGCATCGTTACATCAATGAACGCGGAGAACGCCTCCGATTAGAACACCCGCTGCCGATTGATAAACTTCGCAAACAAGTCGTGGATACAAAAAGTCCCTGGTTGATCAATCAGGGCTACGAAGAAATCCGCTTGAAACTGGGCGAACAACCTGCAACCGCAGGGTCCCCCCCAAAATCATTGCTTTT
The DNA here is from genome assembly GCA_013388795.1 of Chloroflexota bacterium. GTDB lineage: Bacteria > Chloroflexota > Anaerolineae > Anaerolineales > Villigracilaceae > Villigracilis. The sequence continues at coordinate 2,796 of JACAEP010000218.1, forward strand.
TGTGCCAATGATGGTCGGAAATGAAGTCACGGGTATTCTTAGCTTGCAAAACCTGGATCGCGAGCATGCTTTCAAAGAAACAGATGTAAACCTATTGACGACCATCGCCACAAGTTTGAGCGCCGCCTTGGATAATGCCCGGCTGTTTGAGGAAACCGCCCGCCATGCACGCGAGTCTGAGGCGTTGAACGAAGTAGGACGCGATATTTCCGCCACCCTCAACCTGACAACAGTGATGGATAAGATCGCCGCTCACGCGCTCAATCTATTGAACGGCTCGGGCAGCGCCATTTATATCCCCCACTCGGATGGAAAATCCCTGCGCGCCATTACCGCCCGCGGCAACATTGCCGCTGAGATCATGGCGGATACGATCAAGATCGGAGAGGGGATTATCGGATCTCTGGCAAAAAGCGGCAAAGCGGAATTTATCAACGACACGAATCGCGATCCGCGCACGCTTCAGATTCCCGGCACGGAAAAAATTGGCAATGAACGTCTCCTGGTAGCGCCGCTGCTGGCAGGCAAAAAGGTTAATGGCATGATGGCAGTCTGGCGCGAAGGCGGGGAGGCTTTTTCCGCATTGGATATGGAGTTTCTTCAGGAGCTCTCGCTTCAGGCGGCGATTGCGATCCAGAATGCAAACTTTGTTAATGAGGTCCAGCAGCGGGCCGCCGAACTGGAGATCATCAACAGTGTGCAAGAAAGTCTTTCTTCCAAACTGGATATTAAGTCCATCTATGAACTGGTTGGAGAAAAAGTACGCAACACCTTCAACGCTCAAGCAGTCATCATCTCGTACTACGACCCGGAAAGCGATACAGCCTCCTTCCCTTATATGTATTGGCAGGGAAAGCGCATCTACCCGAAGCCTGAACCCCTCTCTGGATTTTCCGGGTATGTGATCCGTAACCGGGCTCCGCTTTTCATCAACGAAGACGTCGAGGATATGGCACGAGCATACGGCTCGACCCTGCTGGCAGGAGACTCCTTCCCAAAGTCATTAATCGCCATTCCCATCCTGGTCGGGGATCAGGTCTATGGCTCACTTTCCATCCAAAACTTTGAACAAGAACGGGCATTTCAAGAAAAGGATCTGCGTCTGCTTTCCACACTTGCATCCAGCATGGGGATCACGATCCAAAATGCGCGCCTGTTCGATGAATCACAGCGTCTTCTGGAAGAGACGCGTCAGCGCGCCGAAGAATTATCACTCATCAACAGCATCTTGAGCGGCTTGGGCGCCAATCTGGATATTCAATCGGTGTATGACAGCACAGGCGAAAAAATCCGCGAGATCTTCGATGCCCAGACTGTGGTATTGAGCATTTACGACAAAGAAAAACAACTGACCTATTACCCCTACATCATCGAAAATGGCGAACGGCTGTATCAAGACCCGCTGCCTGTCTATGAAAGCGGCGGCGGGTTTGGCGGGCATGTCATTCGCACGCGCCAGCCGTTGTTGATCAATCGAGACTTTGAAGAACAATCAAAAAAATACCAATCGCGAAACCTCGGCACAGATATAAGTCAGGAGATCGTTGTGCGTTCCGGTTTGTGGGTGCCCATGACAGTCGGCGATGAGGTGCGCGGCGTGATCTCTCTGCAAAATCTCGAAAAAGAGGATGCCTTCTCGGAATCTGACATGCGGCTGCTATCGACCATTGCCAATTCCATCGCCGTTGCCATCGAAAATGCCCGCCTCTTTGACGAAACCCAACGCCTGCTGAAGGAAACAGAGCAACGCGCCACTGAACTTGCCATTCTTAATAGCGTTAGCGAATCCACGTCCCGTGCGCTGGATGTGAACGCCATTACACGCAATGTGGGCGTCAAGATTCATGAAGTCTTTAACGCCGAAATTGTGGATATCTTGCTCTACAATGCCGCCACAAAAATTGTGCGTTTGGTGTACAGCTTTAGCAACAATCTTTTTTACGAAAATGAACCGCCATGGGAATTGGGAGAGGGTCTTACTTCAAAGATCATCATTTCAAAACAGCCGTTGTTATTGAACACAGCCAGGGAGATCGAAGAGAACGGCGCAGCAGGGTATGTGACCGCGCCGGAAGATGAAGAGGAAATCAAATCCTATATGGGCGTGCCCATTATGGTCGGAGATGAGGTGTTTGGGGTTGTAGATGTGCAAAGCTACAAAGCCTACGCCTTCAATGAGGGGAATTTGCGAATTTTGCAGATCCTTTCCGCCAATATGGGCGTTGCTCTTCAAAATGCCCGCCTGTTCGCCGAAACACAGCGCCTGCTGAAGGAAACCGAACAGCAAAATTCGGACCTGTGGGCGCTCAATTCGGTACAGCAGGCGCTGGTATCCAATATTGACATTAAATCCATCTATCAGGCTGTGGGTCGAAAGCTGACGGAGATCTTTTCTGCCCATTCTGCGGTGATCTATACCGTTGACATGGATACGTACATCATGACCTATGAATATGCCTTCGAAAAAGGCAAGGAATGGGAGATAGCGCCCAAAAAGGCAACCTCGCTGCACATCTATATTGTGGAGCAAGTGGTGGCAACCCGAAAAAGTTTTGTCATCAACAAGGACTTTGAAACCTTTGCGTCGAATTATCCAGATTATAAAGCCGCGCGCACGCAGCTGCCCAAGTCATTATGCGCGATTCCGATTCTGATCCGCAAGAATTCCATCACGGGTATCTCTTTGCAAAACCTTGATCTGGAAAATTATTTCAGCGAGTCGTCCCTGCGGCTTCTGGAGACGATTGCCAGCGCGACCAGTGTTGCCATTGAAAATGCCCGCCTCTTCGACGAAACCCAACGGCTCTTGAATGAAACCAAACGCCGCGCCGCCGAGTTGGAGATTCTGAACGACATTGGACAGGTGCTCACCCAGCAGTTGGATGTCAACACCATTATCGAAAAGGTCGGCGACAAGATGCGGGAACTCGTCAAAGAGGATAACATCGGTATCGGTTTATATGATGAAGATACAAAAACGGTCACTGCTCATTATGTAACCAGAGTCCGTGAGCGAGTACAATTTGCGCCTTTCCCCATCAATGTGTTCACTCAAAAAGCGGCATACCAGGGCAAGACCCTGGTCATCAACCGCCGTTCACCGATCTTATGGAAAAAACTCGGTTCCCATATGACCGCCGGCGATGATATTCCCAAATCTGTGGTCATGGTACCAATGGTCGTGGGCAGGAACTTAATCGGCGGGCTGACTATACAAAACTTCGAGCATGAAAACGCCTATGATGCCTCCATTATAAAATTGATGGAGGCGATCGCCTCCGGCACAGCCACGGCCATCCAGAATGCGCGCCTGTTCGAAGAGGCGCGCGCCGCACGCGCCGCCGCCGAACAAGCCAACGACGCCAAGAGCGCCTTTCTGGCCACCATGAGCCACGAAATCCGCACGCCGATGAACGCCGTCATCGGCATGAGCGGACTCCTGTTGGATACGCCGCTTAATGATGAACAACGCGATTATGTCGAAACCATTCGCAGTTCCAGTGATGCGTTACTTGCCATCATCAATGACATCCTCGACTTTTCCAAGATCGAAGCCGGGCGTATGGACCTTGAACACCAACCCTTTGACCTGCGCGATTGTGTGGAAACCGCGCTGGACCTGGTCAGCGCCAAAGCGGTTGAAAAAAGCATCGACATTGCCTACATCTTCGAAGGCGACATTCCGCCCGCCATCGTCGGCGATGTGACTCGTCTGCGGCAAATCATCACCAACCTGCTCAGCAATGCAGTCAAATTCACAGACAGAGGAGAGGTCGTCCTAACTGTATCCAGCCAACGGTACAAAAACGGAGGCGCAAAAGAGAAGGCGTTGCTTACCTTCGCTGTGCGCGATACGGGCATTGGTCTCTCGGCCGAAGGGATGAGTCGTCTGTTCCAATCCTTCTCACAAGCCGATTCATCGACCACTCGCAAATATGGCGGAACCGGACTGGGACTCGCCATCAGCAAGCGGCTTGCCGAAATGATGGGCGGTACCATGTGGGCGATCAGCGACGGTCTCGGTCATGGCTCGACATTCATCTTCTCCATAAAATCTGAAATCGCCGACTTGCTCCCCGCAAAGAAACAGGTCTATCTTGGCGTTCAACCCGCTTTGCAAAATAAACGCGTGTTGATCGTGGACGATAACGCAACCAATCGTTACATTCTCAATATGCAGACCTCCAAATGGGGTATGATACCCCGGGATACTGAATCGCCTGTCAACGCGCTGCAATGGATCGAAAGCGGCGAAACTTTCGACATTGCCATCCTCGATATGCATATGCCTGAAATGGACGGATTGGAACTTGCAAAACGCTTGCGCGCTCAACGGGTAGATTTCCCACTGGTTCTTTTCAGCTCCCTCGGAAGGCGTGAAGTTGGCGACTCGTCTGGCGTGTTCTCCGCCTATCTTTCCAAACCAATCAAACAATCTCAATTGTTTGACACACTGGTGGGGCTCTTCGTCCAAAACGAAGAAGAGGCAAATAAGACGGCCGCCGGGCGTTTCAAACCGGACCCGCGAATGGCATTGCGGCATCCGTTGAGCATTCTTCTGGCTGAAGACAATGCCGTCAATCAAAAATTAGCCCTGAGGCTGCTGGAGCAAATGGGGTATCGGGCAGACGTCGCTGCAAACGGACGCGAGGCCGTACAAGCCGTGGAACGCCGGATGTACGACGTCATTTTGATGGACGTGCAAATGCCCGAAATGGACGGTCTGGAAGCTACTCGCGAGATCGTGGCGCGCTGGCCGAATAAGCATCCCTACATTATTGGATTAACCGCCAATGCCATGCAAGGCGACCGTGAAATGTGCTTGGATGCAGGCATGAACGAGTATATTCCCAAACCCATTCGGGTGCTGGAGTTGGTGAATACCTTGTTGAAAGCAAAGCCCAGCGAGTAAATGGTTACAATCGGCGCGGGGTTGTTGGCGTTTGTCTATGCCAACTGGTTTGGAGGCTCATGACCTTGATTGATATGAATGTATACAACATGTTGAAAGAAGCGACGGGCGCAGAATTCATCCATGAGTTGGTGAATGCTTTTCTTGAAGATACGCCTGTTCAATTTGAACAGATGAGAAGCGCGCTTGCCGCTGGAGATAGCGAAGTCTTTTGCCGCGCGGCGCACACGATTAAGTCCAATGCGGCGACGCTCGGCGCAAATCAACTTGCCAGTCTGGCGCGCGAGTTGGAAAAGATTGGACGCGAAGGGAACCTTGCAGTTGGCAGCCGGCTTGAGGTCCTGCATGAGGCGTTTGAACAGGTCAAGAATCAATTGGATGAATTGAGTTAATCCCGTTATGTCCATATCCTCCTCTGAACCCGCCCGTTTGCTTGTTGTGGACGATAACAAAGTCAACCGTATGACGCTTTCGCGCAGTCTGCAGGTGCAGGGTCATATTGTGGAAACCGCCGAGAATGGGCGCGAAGGGTTGGAAAAATTCCGATCCGGCGCGTTTGATCTGATGTTGTTGGATATTGAAATGCCGGTGATGAACGGCTTTGAGGTGCTGGAAGCCTGTTTGAATGATTTCGACCTGCGGCAGATCCCCATTATTATGACGTCGGCCATGGAAGAGCTGGATGCGGTGGTCAAGTGTGTGGAGCTCGGCGCAGAAGATTACCTGACCAAACCGGTTAACCCGGTGTTATTGCGCGCCCGGGTGAGCGCCAGTTTGGAAAAGAAACGCCTGCGGGATGAACAGCGAAAATTGTTTCGAACCTTTGCAACCAAGGAAGTGGCGGAAGAACTGCTGCGCACAGGGTTTTCGCTAGGCGGACAAATTGTGACGGCCAGCGTGCTGATCGCAGACATCCGTTCATTTACAACCATTGCGGAAAATCACGATCCTTCTGATTCCATCGAACTGCTCAATCAATACTTCAGCATGATGTTCGACGCCGTAACCCGCAACGGCGGCATCATCAACCAGATCGTCGGGGATGGGTTATTAGCCGTTTTTGGCGCGCCGATCTTTTATGAAGACCATCGCGAGCGGGCGGTAAAAGCCGCTCTGCAAATGCTGGAGCAACTCAAGACATTCAATGAAAAGCAACTGGCGCAGAACAAAACCGCCATCCGCATTGGGATTGGAATTACCTCGGGAAAAATGGTGGCAGGCTACACCGGCACACAGAATCGCGCCATTTACACCTGTATCGGAGATACCGTTAATCTGGCCGACCGCATTGAGGAATATACCAAGGAGGCGCTGCGTCCGTTACTGATCGATGAGAATACGCGCCAAGGGTTACCCGAATACTACAAAGTGGAAGACTTGGGAAAGATCGTTTTCAAGGGCAAGAATCAAGCAGCGCATGTGTTTGCTGTGCTTGAATAAAAGTCTGTTCGTCAATTATGCAAAAAATCACCCCGAAAATTCTTCGGGGTGATTTTCATACAACCGTTATGGCAGATAGCGCCTGACGATCTGCCAAGGTCCCCGTTTTTTCCATACTTTAATCATACAAGAAGGAGAAAAGAAATGTAACAAAATCATTCTAAGAATCCGCTTTTTTTTCAAGCCTGAATTGCCGTGTCTCTGCCCAAAATCTTTAAATAGTCAGGGCAGAGATTCGCATAATTTTCTAAATGGCTCTTCCTCAAAGAAAAAGATCCATTCGGCCTCGCTAAAATTTTGGGTCAGGCGGTTGCAAGCTGCGGAGATGATGGTTGTATCGAAAATATCTGTCGTGGCTGTCAGGTCCATGAGTTGAATGGCGCGCAAAGAAGACGCCAACAGACTGTCTCCATCGGGTGTGAATGCAAGGGAAGTCACGGCTCCCTTCTGACGAATGCGGTTGATCTCACTACCGGTGGCAACATCCACAACAAGGATTTGATCTGTTTCGCCAAGGAAAAGTCGTTCTCCAGCCGGGTCGAACGCCAGAGAACCTGTCTGATCGCTGGCAAATTCAACGAACGGCTCAAAGCGGTCGTTCTGGCGCTGCCAGATGGTTGTGCGGCCCGAGGAAGAGTTGGAGGCGAGCAAATTGCCAGCAGGGTTGTAGGCAATCTGCTGATTTTTGCCCGGCGATTCAATCGAAACTTCTGAAGAGGCTGAAACAGCATCCAAGAGGACGATCCGATTTTCGATGCCCAAAGCAAGTTGATTGTTCGATGACAATGCCAAAGAGTCAATGGCTGCATCTCCCTGCCAGAGAATGCCCGCCTCAGAAGAATTGACACCCCGGTATTGAAGTATGCCATCCTGCCCGGCAAGGTAAAGCGTCGCGCCATCGTTAGAAAACTGGATCTTTCGCGCAGAGCCGGTAGAGTCAATTTCTTTTATCCTGCCAGTTGTGCGGTTGAGCAAAAAGATTTTCCCTTCGAGGGTTGCAATGGCCACAAAGGTTCCATCCGGGTGAATCGCCAGGTCGTAGATAATGTCAGGTTTAAGATCGATCACGGGAAGCCCAGTCGGCGCCGTCTGGCTGGAAAAAAGTTCGGGGTCGAGTATCCAGACCTGCCCTTCGGCAGAGGCGGCAAACCAGGTTCCATCCGGGCTGACCTCAACATTCCCGGTAAATCCATCGAAACGTAAATATCCAACATTGGTTTGAAGTGTCGAAAGGTCCCAAATTGAAACTTGCCCGCTGGCATCTCCAGCGACAAGATAGGCGCTATCCGCGCTGAAAGCCAATTCAGCGCCGGCATCCTTCAGGGGAATTTGGAACATCTCTGCGCCATTGACGGCGCTCCAAACCCGCGCGGTTCGATCGGAGCCGGTCGAAGCGATCCACATCCCATTCGGGCTGACGATGACTTCATTTACCAGGCTGTCTTGCAAAAAACGTAAACGCTCTTCACCGGTTTTCGTATCCCACACACGAATACGAAAGTCATTGGAAGCGGTCACAAACCAGGCGCCATCGGGGCTAAAGGCAACATCCACCACCCAGTCTTCGTTAGAAACGGCGATCATCTTTTTCCCGCTGGATGGGCTGGTCATAATGGCATTATTGTCGGAACCACCGGAAATCAACCGGAGGCTGTCAGGGCTGAAGGCAATATCAAACACCTCGCCGCGATGCGCGCTGCCGCTGACGATTCGCCCGGTGGCAAGATTCCAAAACGTGATCGCGCCAATATTGGAACCCGCCGCAAACCAAACACCATCCGGGCTAAAGGCGGTCACACGCAAACTTCCAAATACTGAAAATTCACCGGCAAATTCATAGTTCGACAACTTGATAAGCGTAATCCGCCCATCATCGCGCGCCATGGCAAGCAGGCGTCCATCCGGGCTGATGTTTACATCGCGCACAGCCACCCCCAGATTAAGCTGTTTTATCAAGTCGCCATTTTGAGCATTGAGGATGCGCACCTGGCCATTGACATCGCTTGTGGCGATCATCTTGCCGTCGGGACTGAACGCCGCATCCCAAACAGCCCCGGAACTGGTCGAGCAAAAAATACTTTCACCGCCCTCAAAGCGGATCAGGCAGGCTGTTCCGTCATCGCTGGCGGAGATGAAGGCAGCGCCATCCGGGCTGACTTCAATCGCCAGAATTGCGCCGGGCTGAGTCATTTGCATCACAGGCGCCGGCAACAGGCTGATATTTTTTCTAAGGATGCCCTCGGCTTCAGCAGAAGGTTTACGTTGATAAGAATCAACCGCCAGCAAGGTGCTTGTAAATAAACCTCCCGCCCGAGATTGATAGATCTGCGCGCGCGCAGCGCTGCGCTGGGCTTGGGCGATTTTTGCATTCGTGTCTGCGGCGGCTTTTGCCGCCAGGGCGGCTCTCGCATTTTCAATGGCGAGTGTCTCGTTCTTCTGGGCAATTTGGGCTTGTTCCTGGGCTTCTCTGGCGTTTTTCAACGCGGCCTGACGCTGATTCAAAGCCAGAACGGAAAGCAAGATCATAATCACCAATGCCGATGCCGCGGAAACCCAAACGAGCATACGGAATCTTTCGCTTCGCCGGCTGAAATCGATGAATATTTTTTGAAGGTCTGAAGGTTTGGGATCTTTGTCTTCGTAGTGAGCAATCATTTTCACTGCAGTACGCAGGTCGCTCCCGCGCAGCAATAGGCTAGGGTCTTTTCGTCGATCCCAATCCAATGCGCGGACTTGCAAACGGCGGTGCTCATGCAGCCAGTCCACATCCAGATTGATTGCCTTTTGAACTTTTTCCAGCCCAGCTGTAAAGTCATCCTGTTCGCGGATGAATATCCAATTCAAATCACGGATGATGGCAACCGTCTCTTTTGGGTTCGCATCCCGTACCACGATCGGGATGATGCGTTTGGCATTCTTGTGAGCATGTTCCAATTCGATATGGCAGACTTCAGATTTGATCGAATCCGGGCTGATAAGAAAGATGAACACATCTGCCTGTTCGATCCCCAATAGAATCTGATTCAACCAACCAACCGCAGGGGGAATATCCTCCCAATCCACCCATACATCCAAATCAATGGACCCGAACCCTTCCATCAAGCGATGAGCGATCACTGTGTCTTTTCGAGAATAGGAAATAAATACGCCTGTCATGCTTCACCGTCTTTTTTTAAGATTCAGAGCAACGTGACCTGAATTATACCTGCACCAGATATAAAATGACTCCCCAGCCCGGAAAGCGGGGAGTCATTCATGAGCAGGCAAACGCCCATTACAAACGTTTTTCAATCAATTGCCTTGCCAGTTCAAGTTCTTCATCGTTAATGGTATGGTCCATCTTCGGGTAAATGCGTTCGGTCACGCTGGCCCCCATGGTGGTGAGAAGAGCCGTGGTCTCTTGCACACGCTCAAGCGGGATATGCGGATCAATATCTGAACAACCAATGAAAGCCGGCATGCCATCCAACCTTCCTGCGGCTGCGCGCGCCTGCCCAAGCGGACCGATGTAGCCGCCGCTGAAAGCCACTAAACCGCCATACGCGCGCGGGGCACGAATGACATACTCACTGGCAAGGCACGCCCCCTGCGAAAAACCGCCAATAAAGATTCTCTCTACTGAAATTCCCTGCGCCGCCACCTGCCGTACAAGTCCATCTACTTTTGCCAATGCGGCAGAAAGATACGGCTCATTCTGCTTGACCGGGAAAATAAAACGGTTCGGGTACCAGGTGAAGCCTTCCGCTTGCGGCGCCAGAAACACAATTCCTGGAACGCTTAAGTAGGGAACCAGGGTGAGAATATCCTGTGCCGATGCTCCCCGCCCATGAACGAGGATCATCGCAGCAGAGGCTTCTTCCAATTTTGCGCCTGCGGTAAGGACAGGTGAATTTTCATGAGGCAATGTCATTTTTGCTCACCTTCTCCAACGGGTTCAGGGTCAACAGTTGAAGGCTGGCTTCGATCTCTGCACGATTCATTTCAAACCATTCCGGGAGTTTCAAGGTTTCACCCAGCCCCTCTTTTGTCTCGTCGATCAAGAAGCCGGGAGTGTCTGTGGCGATCTCAAATAACACGCCGCCCTGCTCGCGGAAATAGATCGAGTGAAAATAACTGCGGTCCATCACGGGCGAAACGCGGAAGCCCGCCGAGCTCAGCGCCGATCGATATTCCAATTGCTCTTCGTCAGTCGAAGCGCGAAAAGCAACATGATGGATCGAACCCGCGCCAAACCCTGCCTGCATTTTGCCCGGGCGATGAACAAGGTCCACGATGTGACCCAGCTCGCTAAGATCGCTTTTGAAGCGGTGACGGTTCACTTCCGCGCCGGAAAATTGATAGCCCATCCCCTGCAGGAGCAACGCCGAAGTCGGTTCTACTTCATCCAACCACAGGGTGATGCTGTGGAGTCCGCTCAACGCATACGCCTGCGGAATGGGGCCCTCCTCCCAATGTTGAATGGCTGGCAGATGTTGCGCTTCAACCAACTCCACACCCATGCCGTCCGGGTCAGTGAACGCCAACACGCTTTGACCAAAACGAGACTCGATGGACGCTGGGGTGATGCCCTTCTGTTTGAGACGCTCCTGCCAAAAATCCAACGATCCCACCGGAACGTTATATGCCACGGCGTTCGTCTCACCGTTTCCACGCACACCGCGCCGCATATTGGGCCAGGCGAAGAAGGTCAGCAGGCTGCCGGGGCTGCCGGTTGCATCAGCAAAGTAGAAGTGATAGGTATCGGGCGAGTCAAAGTTGACGGTGCGTTTGACCAACCTCTGACCAAGCACGTTCCGATAAAAGTCCACATTGCGCTGTGGGTCGCGCGCCACAGCAGTGACGTGATGTAATCCTTTTATAGGGTTCATTGTTTCTCTCCTGCCTTTCAGACGCCGTTCCAGGTTGATTTTTGCGTTGGAAATACATATGAAACGTCTCCGGGCTTCGAGCTCGGAGACGTTCGCTTTATTACCCGTATAACTGTTTTCTGAAGAATTCCGGCAGGGCAAAGGCTGCCTTGTGAATTTCAGGGTTTAGGTATTGATTCCCGCCGGGCGGGTAGGGGGCGCTCAGTCCATTTTGCCACGGGGTATCCGAGACATACATAAAGCCGATGCCGCCGCCCGGGTAGGTGGGGATGTTGGCGTAGTAATAAGCGGGATTCTTCGTGAGCGTTTTGGCGGTCTTGTAGATCTCTTTGATGAGTTCGGTGTCAAAGAAGGGCTGCTCACATTGCGTTGCAACCGCGCCTCCAGCAGCAAGCGCGCGCACCATCAGCTTGTAGAATTCATCTGAGAAGAGACGTTCTGCCATGCCAATGGGATCGGTCGTATCAGAGATGATGACATCGAATTGACCGGGGTTTTCTTCCAGGTAGCCGAAGGCATCCCGAATGAGCAGCTTCGAGCGCGGATCAGACCACGGGTCCCCAAAGGAGGCGGCGAAATGTTCTCGGGAAAGGTCCACCACGCGTTGATCCAGTTCGCAGACCACCGCTTCCTCCACCGAAGAGTATCGCAGCGCTTCGCGCAGGGAGCCGCCATCTCCCCCACCGACGATGAGTACGCGCTTGGGATTTTTCACTGCCAGCATGGGCACGTGGACGATCATCTCGTGATAGCCCATGTTGTCGCGTTCGGTAAGTTGAATGATGCCGTCGAGAATCATGGCGTTGCCGAAAAATTCAGTTTCGACAACCTGCAGATGTTGATATTTCGTTTGTTCATCCGCAAGCACCTTCTTAATGCGGATGCCCTTGCGGTAATAAGGGTGCAACTCTTCTGTAAACCAGATACTCATCTATTCTCCTTTTCAAAAAATAAGACCGCCGGCAACAGCCTGCAGTCTTATCGTTGGCAAGTCTGTGTTTATTTATACCGCAATTGCCATTCCGGTTTCAACCGAGGCTTCACGGTCGAGCTTGCGGACAGAGAAATCATCCGCGCCAAATGCCTGCTTGATTCGCATGAGCACGGGCATGAAATCCTGCCCGAGGGCGCAGGTGAACAGGTCAATGGCGCAGTAATTATGTTCGGGCCAGGCATGCAGGCTTGCATGCGACTCCGCAAGCAGCAGAAAAGCCGTAAACCCATGCGGGCTGAATTTATAAAACCCTTCGTCCACAACAGTCAAGCCGCTATCACGCACAGCCTGAGCAAAAAGCGAGTAAGCCTGCTCGCTATCCATGAGAATCTCACGGTTGCAGTCGGAGAGGTCGAAAATATAATGCTCTCCCAGTTTCAAATTTGCGTTCACTCACACCTCCGGGTATTAAAAAGTAAAGAACCCACCCAAGAACCTTTCCCAGGCGATCCGCAGGATGTTTCCCTGCGTAACGACTGAAACTGTCCTTAAGTAGACTCTGTTGCAACATTTATACTATAGACTGCTGATGTGTCAATCTTTTCTATTCGTGAATATTTTTTATTTCAACCCCCTGTTAAAATCAAAATCATCATTGTGAATTTCGCTCAGGTCACAATGATGATTCATGAAATCCATTTTATACAAATTCAAAAGCGGGTGAAAATCAACGAGCCGCGCCTCGCACCTGACCTTCGACCTTATCTGCCCAGGGGTAGGTTTCTGTGCCGCGAGCCGTTTCACGAATCGCAGGGTCGTCGGAGTAATGTCCGCGTACCTCTTGTGGGAGCAATTCTGCAATGCGACGCATGATTACAAATACCAGCCCCACTGCGCGCGTTTTCGTCCTTTATCCATAGATGCTTCTCCTGGGAATTTTTTCGATTTTATTGGATTAACAACCCAGACGGCATTTCGTTCTGTGGTAAAACATGTTATATGAAAAATCTTAACAAGATCGCACAAGATGCATGGGACGCCAACGCCCAGGTTTGGGACTCAAAAATGGGCGATGAAGGCAACGATTTCTTCAACATTCTGTGCTGGCCTGTTCTCGCCTCTCTTCTAGACCCGAAACCGGGCAGCCACATCCTGGATGTTGCCTGCGGAAATGGACTGACCACCCGCCGCCTCGCCAGCCTGGGAGCCACGGTCACCGCCTTCGACTTCTCTCCCAACCTTATCGAATATGCGAAAAAAAGAACCGCCGCTTTGTCTTCACGCATCACGTATCATGTTTTAGATGCTACCAACGAATCTCAACTCTTATCCCTTGGCGAAGCCAAATACGACTCGGCCCTCTCGAACATGGCGCTTTTTGACATGGCGGATATCGAACCATTATTCAAAACCCTGCCCAAACTCCTCAAACCCGGCGGGACGTTCGCCTTCTCCATCACACATCCCTGCTTCAACAACGCTTCATGCGCGCATGTTGTTGAAGAAATTGATAACAATGGCGAGATCAAAACCCAATACGCGGTCAAAATTTCCCGTTATATGAACGCCTATCATCAATTTGGTCTTGGTCTTCGCAACCAGCCCAAGCCGCAAGTTTATTTTGAACGTCCGTTGCAATACTACTTAAACCTCGCTTTCCAAAACGGTTTCGTCCTCGATGGCTTCGAAGAACGCGCTTTCCCGCCGGATGCCCCCCAAACTACTCCACTTGGCTGGGGCGGAAAGTTCAGCGAAATCCCTGCTGCTGTTGTGGCAAGGGTAAGGCTTATCTCAAATGACTGACACCTCGATCTACCTCCACATCCCCTTCTGCAAACATCGCTGCGCCTACTGCGACTTCAACACCTACGCCGGGCAAGAGTCTTTAATTCCCACCTATGTCGAAGCCTTGATTCGGGAAATTGAATGTATTGGGTCACATTCCAACGTCCCAACCCTCAACGTGCCAACCGTATTTTTCGGAGGAGGAACCCCATCGCTTCTTTCCGGACCTCAGTTTAATTCCGTTATGTCAGGCTTATCCTCCACCTTCAACCTTTCTGCTAACGCGGAGGCGACGATAGAAGCCAACCCCGGCACGATCTCGCCAGAGAAACTAGAAGCAATTCGCAAAGCGGGCATTAACCGCATCAGCTTAGGGGTGCAATCCTCCGTCACTGAAGAATTGCGCATGCTTGAACGTGAACATGACTTTTTCACCGTCATCGAAGCGGTATCCGCTGCGCGCAAAGCCGGGTTCGATAACCTCAACCTGGATTTAATCTATGCGCTCCCAGAGCAAACTTTAGAATCATGGCAAACCACCGTCAAACGTGTTTTAGAGTTGCAACCTGAGCACATCTCTGCTTATGCGCTCACCCTCGAACACGGCACACCCTTCGGCAAATGGTCGCAACGCGGGCTTCTCCCACTCCCCGACCCCGATCTCGCCGCCGATATGTACGAGTGGACAATGGATTACCTCCAACAATCTGGCTACGCACAGTATGAAATTTCCAATTGGGCGAGAACAGTCGAAGGGCAAAGGTCAAAGGTCAACGACGTTCAACTTTCGACCTTTGACTCATTTCCAAACTATGCCTGTAAACATAATATTCAATACTGGCGCTCACTTCCGTATCTTGGTCTTGGCGCGGGCGCGCACGGATATGCAGGCGGGTATCGCTACTCAAATGCATTGAGGATCAAAACCTATATTGATAGGCTTACCCATTCCCGATCTACCAATCCGCCATTCCCTCTTTCTCCCGCCACCGTCAACCAGCGCAAACAAACGCAGCGCGACGATATTTCGGATTACATGATCAACAACTTACGGCTGGTAGAAGCCGGTGTCGCTGACTCAGATTTCAGGTCCCGTTTTGGAAGCGGGCTTTTGGACGTTTTCCCAAAAGAGATCCAGGAACTCATCCGCGATGGTCTGCTTGAAAAAAAGACTTCCGAAGTCTTTGAGACTGCGGAAGTCTATCGGCTTACACGCCGCGGAAGGTTATTGGGAAATCAAGTGTTCCTGCGGTTTGTGGAGTAATTACTTTTTCTTACCAACTGCCTTCTTGACAACCTTCTTTACCGTCTTCTTTACAGCTGCTTTCTTGGCGGGCATGTGCTTCAACGCGGCATGAGCAGCAGCAAGACGAGCCACCGGCACACGGAACGGCGAGCATGAAACATAGTTATTGCCGATCAGGTGGCACCACTCAATGGACTCAGGGTCGCCGCCGTGCTCACCGCAGATGCCCACTTCAAGTTCGGGGCGAGTAGCGCGCCCTTCGAGAATGGCATTC
>JACAEP010000273.1 GCA_013388795.1 Chloroflexota bacterium
AGCGGATACACATCCCCAAGTGCAAACCCACTCACGATCAACGCCAGCGGAGTCAGCAAATCCACAAACGTATCTGGGCGAACAACAACCGTCCAACCAAGATAGGCGCCGATCATGAAGAGTGTGCCGTGCGCGAGGTTGAGCACATCCAATAGACCGAAGATGAGCGAGAAACCGGAAGCGACAAGGAAGGTGATCGAACCGACGGCGAGACCACGCAGAAGCGTGATGACGAAATCTTGTTTTTCCATGCCTTGTGCGGCGGCGATCAGGAAGGCTGCCATGATAAGCACAGCCACGAGCATGACCATATTTTTACGAAGGAAGGAGTTCATGTTATGCAGCTCCTAGGAAACGATGAATGGCGGCTTTATCAGCGGCGAGGTCTTTCATCTTGCCATCCTGCACCGAGCGCCCTTCTTCGATGATGACATAGTATTCTGCCAGTTGACTCGCCACCAGAAAATTTTGCTCGACGAGAATGACAGTTGAGTCTTTGGAGAGTTCGCGGATGGCAGTCATCATCGATTCAATGATGACTGGCGCAAGACCTTCGCTGGGTTCGTCAATGAGCAGAAGTTGATTATCTGGCACGAGTGCGCGCGCAATGGCGAGCATCTGCTGTTGCCCACCGGAGAGACTGGCGCCTGGCAAGGTGATCAAACGCTGGAGGTCGGGAAAGAGTGTGAAGATGAAATCTTTTTTGCGAAGATAATCGCCTTTTTTGCGTTCAGCGATCTTGAGGTTCTCTTCCACGCTCAGGTCACGAAAGATGGCGCGATGCTCGGGGACAAAGCCAATGCCCATGCTGGCAATATCAAAGGAACGCAATCCGTTCACTTCCTGCCCATTGAAAATGACCTTGCCTTCACGCGGGGGTGTTAATCCCAAAATGGATTTGAGTGTGGTGGTCTTACCCGCACCGTTGCGCCCCAACAATGCAACAATGGAGCCTTTCGGCACGCGCACATTCACACCCTGCAAGATGTGATACTGCCCGATAAAGGTGTGGATGTTCTGGACGTCGAGGATATTTTCCATTTGACCTCAAATAGTGCGAAGTGGACAGTGGGAAGTAGGTAGCTTTCTACCCACTTCCCACTGTCCACTGAGTTACACATTCAATTCGTAAAGTCCGCCAAGATAGGCAGTCTGCACTTCTTTATTTGCCGCAATCTCAGAGGGAGAGCCTTCAGCAAGGACCTTGCCCTGGTGCATCACGGTGATCGCGTCGGACACGCTCATGACCACATTCATATTGTGCTCCACGAGCATGACGGTCTTATTGCCCGCTTTTTGAATATCTTGAATCAGCGCGATCAATTCAGGCACTTGTTCCGACGCCATGCCCGCAGTAGGTTCATCGAGCAGCAACACTTCGGGGTCGGGCGCGAGGATCATGCCGAGCTCCAATTTGCGTTGGTCGCCATGCGGAAGAGTCTTTGCAAAGGTGTGGACGCGGTCTTTCAAGCCGACTTTTTCGATGACGTCCAACGTCCGCGCTTCGTAGGATTTGAAATAGGAAGCCGCTTGCCAAAACTTGAAGTTATCACGTCCCATGGCTTGGGCGGCGAGGCGGATATTTTCAAAGACAGTGAGGTTGGGAAAGATGTTCGTGATCTGGAAGGAACGCCCGATACCATAGCGAATCGTTTTATGAACGGGTTGATGCGTGATGTCCCGACCTTTGAAGATGACCTTGCCACTGGTGGGTTCAATGTTTCCGCTGAGTAAATTAAAAAATGTGGTCTTGCCAGCCCCATTGGGACCAATAATGGCATGTAATGAGTTCTTACGGACTTTAATGCTCACCCCGTCCACAGCGACGAGCGCGCCGAATTGCTTGGTCAGGTTTTGGGTTTCGAAAATAATCTCGGGTTCCATAAAGCCTTCCAGATGTGACTGTTGACCGCAAACGACAGACCGCTGAAATCACAGTCTGCTGTCCACGGTCAGCGGTCGAAATTGAGTGACTAGAACTCTCGCGAATCCCAGTCACTCATTGTAGTACTAAATTACTGTCCGCTCAGGTTGCCGTAAGGCAGATCGCCGCAGCGATCCTTCAGAGCTTCGGGGAGCAAGCACGGAGGTTCAGGGCGGGAGGTGTCTACGTATTCGTAGAAAGCGTCTTCGGGGTCGGTCACGTTGACGAGCTTGAGGATGTACATATCCTGAATGGCGACATGATCTTCGGGGCGGATGTAGATGGCGCCCTTGGGACCTTCGAATTCCATGCCTTCCATGGCAGTCTTGAGCGCTTCACCACTCACATCGCCGTTGGTAGCTTTGATGGCTTCCACAGCGAAGATGGCGGCATTCATACCATCGGCATCGAAGAGGTCGGGGTTGACACCATAGCGAGCCTTGGTATTTTCCACCAACCAGGCATTGATGTCATTCTGCGGGGCGCTGTAGTGATACAGAATGCCCGCAGTAGTGCCAACCGCATTCGCAAAGAATGTCGGCATGAGCACGTTGTCGATGAAGGTTGCACCGAGCGCCATCGATTCAGTCACGCCCTGATCCTTGGCAGCCTGCACCAAAGAGACGAAGCCCGAACCAGCCCAAGTCACAATGTAAGCTTCTGCGCCGGAGTTGGCGATCTGTTCCATGTACGGGGTGAAGTCGGTGGTGTCGAGCGGGGCGAAGATATCGTCAGCGACAAATTCAGCGCCTTCGAGGGTACAAGCATCGCGAAAGGCAGCGGCGGAACCCTGTCCGAACGCGTAATCAGGCGCGATTTGGACGAAGGTCTTGTACTGCTGGGTGAGCGCGATACATTCGTTCATCGCGTCCTGATAGTTGTTGCGGCTGGTGCGGAAGGTGTATTCGTTGAAATTCACACCGGTGATGTCGTTCGCCGCGGCAGGAGCCACAATGAGCGGGATGCCACTCTCGAGAGCGATACCCTGCAGGGTGGCGGTGGCGCCGGAGGAAACGGTACCAACGAGGATGTTCACGCCTTCAACGTCGATCAACTCGCGGGCAACGGTGGCGGTGTTCTCAGCATTGCTGCCATCATCGCGAACGAAGACCTGAATTTCGCAGTCATCAATCTTAAAGGTGTTTTCCTGAGTCTGGGTGAAGTCGAACTTTTCACCGGCAGAACCAGCCGCACCGGTTGCATATTCCATGCCGAGCATGAAGGAGCGCAGGATGTGAGTGCCATAAATGGCAAGCGCGCCGGAAGCATCGGTAATGAGGCCGACCTTGATCGGCTCAGCACAGGTCAAGCCAGCGGCGGGCTCTTCTGTTGCGGCAGGAGCCTCGGTTGCAACTTCTTCCGTTGCAGGGGCTTCGGTGGCTGCGACGGGAGCCTCCGTCGCAGCGGGGGCGCAGGCAGCCAAAACGAGGGACAAGGCTACGAGCAAGAAAGCGAACGTACGTAAAACTTTCATCTTATTCTTCTCCTTTGATTTATGGTTCGATTATCAGCATAAGAGAACGCCTCTTATGCTGCAAAATCCGTGATAGCGCGCGAGGCGGCTTCCGCAATTTCGATTGGGAAGAAATGCCCCGCATCGGGGAAAATCACAACGTTGCTGTCTGCGATCTTCTGTGCGAGCAAATCCGCGTTGGCGGGTGGCACAACTTTGTCGTGTGCGCCGAACAAGATCAAGGTCGGGACGTTGAGGCGCGAAAGTTTGTTTTCAAAGGCGGCGGCTTCGGGCATCAATCCAAGCCCAATCGCCATCTGTGCTTGATAATGAACCGGTTCAATCGGATTCGCCACACGCCACTGAATCCACGTTTCGATCATCTCTGGATTCTTTTCAGACCAACCCGGAGCCGTACTGACTGCCAATCCATTTTTGAAACGGGTCAGCGCATCGCTCGCCATATCAGTGAGGACTTTCATCGCCTCTGGCGTGATCGGGACATGGTTCGGTCCCCCAAAGTTGGTCGAACACAGAATCAGTTTTTCTACTCTCTGCGGAAAATCAAGAGCTAACGCTTGTGCAATGAACCCACCCATCGAATGACCAACAATGACGGCTTTCTCAATATTCAAAGCATCGAGCAACCCGACCGTATCTTGTGCAAGCATCTGCGCCGTGTATGGACCCGCAGGCTTATCGCTCTGCCCCACTCCGCGATTGTCGAAGGTGATGACTTGAAAATATTTGGCAAGCAGCGGAACCATCTTGTGCCACTGCCAATTGGAATACCCAAGACCCGAGATCAAGACAAGCGGCTTTCCCTCGCCGTGGATTTCGTAGTAGAGTTCAATTCCGTTTGTTTGTACTTTTGGCATACGACCTCTTAAGTGGATAGTAAACAGTGGATAGTGGGTAGTTTCCACTCACTACACACTATCCACTTCCTACTAACCACTGCTTTTTCAACTCGGACTTGATCACCTTCCCATACGGTGAATACGGCAAATCATCCACAAACTCAACACGTTTCGGAATTTTGTATTTCGCCAAACGTCCCTGGCAAAATTGAATCAACTCATCTACTGTTGTGGTCTGACCAGGCTTGCACGCCACGATCATCACACCCACCTCGCCCCATTTTTCATCCGGTTGACCGATCAATGCAGCATCGGCAACCGCCGCATGCTCGCGAAAAATGGATTCCACCTCGGCTGCATACACGTTCTCGCCGCCGCTGATGATCATATCTTTGAAACGACCAACGATGTAAAAGTACCCTTCTTCATCCATGCGAGCCATGTCGCCAGTATGGAACCAGCCATCTTTGAGTGATTGTTTTGTGGCTTCTTCATTATTCCAGTAGCCCACACAAACATGATCACCTTTGATGATGAGTTCGCCCGTCGAGCCGACGGGTACATCGTGACCATTTTCATCTACCAAGCGCATATCGCTGTGGAAGATGGGCTTCCCCACCGAACCGACTTTTCGCAGCGCGTCTTCATCGGTCATCGAGAAGCAGTTCACACCCACCTCGGTCAGACCGTATCCCTGGCGCATGACAACACCCTTCTTCTCGCTCCATGCTTGAATCAACGAAGGCGGACACGGCGCACCGCCACTGATAAAAAAGCGCACATGACTAAAATCAGCATTTGCAAATTGCGCCGAATTCATCCACACTTGGAAGAGAGTTGGCACACCGAGAATGACCGAGCATTTTTCTTCCACAATCAGTTTCAGTGAAGCATCGGGGTCGAAGGTGCGTCCGAGCAACAACTTGCCGCCAACGTGAAAGAGCGGAACGAGAAAAACGAACAACCCGCCCGAATGGAACATGGGCGTGAGAATCGGTGAAATATCGTTTTCGTTCAAACCCCAAGACATGACGGTGTTAATGGAATTCCACACCACCTGCCTATGCGGAAGAACCGCGCCCTTGGGTCGTCCGGTTGTGCCAGAGGTGTAGAGGATACATACAGGATCATCACCTAAGACATCAAGCGGCTTCGATTCTTGCGCCGAAGCTTGGTCTATTAATGTTTCATACGCTTTGACTGAAGTGAAGGCGCCTTCTAGTGAGATGAGATGCTCCACTTTGATGGAGTCTTTCATCTCGTTATAGACTGAAGCAAATTCAGGACCAACGATCAACACTTTTGGCTGGCAGTCATTGACGATATATATTAATTCGCGTGAGGTCAGCCGCCAATTTAATGGCGCAAGGATCGCGCCAAGCTTACCCAAACCAAACAACAAGTCCACATAGGCAACGCTGTTATGCGCCAGAATGGACACACGGTCACCCTTTTGCACGCCAT
>JACAEP010000233.1 GCA_013388795.1 Chloroflexota bacterium
CTTATGTCTCGACCTTGCATGGAGCGGGTTGCAAGCCGTCACCTTTTACACAGGCTTGCTCGACAAAGAAATGGTCACGCATTGGCAGCTGGCCTTTTCAATGCGCGAGCTCGTGCGCACGAATCGCATCTCTGGTTTGGCGTATGAACCTGCCTGGCTGGCAGGACAACTCGCCACAGTCTTCTTTCCATTTTTATTTGCCGCCGTCTTGACGAATTTCCGCCTCACCTCAAGGCGATGGCTGGAGCCTGCGCTGCTGGTTTTATCTACACTCGTGCTGTTGGCTACCTATTCCCGCGGCGGATTGCTCATCACCGTTGGCGTAACCAGCTTGGTGACGTTACTCTTCGGACGCGATGTTTTGCGCGGCATGTGGAACTGGTTCATCAGCGGTTTTCGTAATAAACATCTTCCCTCTTTCCTCGTTCGTCTTTCCATTGTCATCGTTTTGATCGGTGTCATCACAGGCGCCGCCATTTTTCTCGGGCAGAAAAATTTTTTCAGGCGCCTGTGGGAAACAGACGCTGAGACCCTCACTGAATATCTGGTGGATATCAACGCTGGGGCGCGCGGAGCGTACACGGTTGCGGCGATGGGTGCGTTTCAAGCATCGCCGCTGACAGGCGTCGGCTTGGGTGGAAGCGGGTTTTACATCTACCAAAATTTGCCCGATTGGTCACTCACCACCGTCCCAGAGATTGCGAAGCAGTTGAATCCATCCAGCCGTTTATACCCCAACCCGAAAAATCTGTATGCGCGTTTGCTGGCAGAGACGGGGTTGGTCGGCTTCGTGTTGTATCTTGCCTTTCAATTTAATATTTTGGGCGAGATGCTTTCTCTGCATAAGCGAAAAGAGACGTGGGTGCGTTTTGCCATGGTGGCGGGTGTATTTGCGTGGCTGACCATCGCCCTGTATAATTTCACCCAGGATTCGCTTACCACCCCGAACTTGTGGACCGTGCCGGGGATCCTGGTGGGGCTTGCCGTACATCAAACGCACAAGGAAGTTTCATGATCGTTCTCTCTGTTGGGATGCCGCGCGCCGGGTCGGGCTGGCACTATAACCTTATTCACGACCTGATGAAAACCACAGGCTGCGCCGATGCGCAGGACATCCGTAAAAAATATGGGCTGCAAAAAATTCTCACCGAGGTGAATTGCAATATCGGCGTGCTTTCTGCGCGACGGTTGGCGATGGTGTCATTGCCTGCATTGCTGGGTAATACCTTCGTCATCAAAGCCCATGCGGGTCCTTCCCCGGCTTCGCGTTTACTGGTTTCCTTGAGATTGTTACGCATTGCCTATATCTATCGCGACCCGCGCGATGCCATGCTTTCGGCATTTGAGTATGGTCAGCGCGCGCTTTCCAGGGGGCGCCCCAATGCCTTCTCGCATCTTTCCGATTTCGAGAAAAGTGTCGATTTTATGATGGCATACGTCCGCATTTGGGAGCGTTGGATGGGTGAAAAGAATGTGCTCGTCGCCCGTTACGAAGATTTGCTGACGAACTATGATGTTGAATCTGCCAGACTGGTGGATTACTTGAAACTGGACGCAAACATGCCCGAAGTGCGAGCGGTAATGGAACGCTACCGACCCGGCGTAAATGATGGCCAGCAAGGCCTGCATTTCTACAAAGGCAAGATCGGGCGCTTCCGCGACGCCTATACCAGCGAACAGCAGGAAATCCTTCTAAAAACACTACGCGTGTATCTTAAGCGAATGGGCTACGAAAGTTGACAGATGTAATTGGACTGTAACGTCGCAGGTGTTGTCGAACCCGGCGTTATTCGTTATGATTGACAGCGCTCATGAAACGATTCGATACCCCCTACATGGCAGACTGGTTTGCCATCTCACTACGCTGGATCATGCTGGTGGGTCTGACTGTTTCTCTTGGGTTGGGGCAGAAGCTTGAAATCGGTTCCGCCTGGCCCCTTGGACTGCTAATCCTTTGGAATCTGACGATGACCGCGCTGGCTGGGTTGAATGTGCGCACATCGTATCACCGCCGCTTGAACATGCTAGTAGACCTGGTTCTGACAGGCATATTTTTCTGGGGGCAGGGCGGCATTCGCGGACCAGCCTTCTGGGCGGGGCTGCTTCCGATCCTTACCAGTTCGATCTATTTTGAGTTTGTTGGCGCCGTGATTACTTCGCTCTTATTTTCCGGGCTTGTGATCTATACCGGCTATCAGTTGGATGGAGACCTTTCGCTTTCGATTGTGATTGCAGGCATTTTGAGTTTATTAGGCATCCTGTTCGGGGTAATCGGGCGCAGAATGATGCATCATATGCGACAAAATCGCGCCTTGTGGGTGGATGCCGAAGAAAAAAAGCGCGCCATTCAGAACGAACGGATGCGCGCCATCTACGAACTGACCTCCACACTTTCATCCACATTGAGTTATAAGCGCGTGTTGGATTCCGCGCTCGATATGAGCGCCTCGGCGTTGAATCCCAGCGTTGAACCAGAGCAGACAACCAGCGACCCGCTTGTTGGCGCTGTCATGTTATTCAACGCCGGGAAACTGCGCATAGGCTCTGCGCGTCGTTTTACCAATGCCGATATGCGTATCACACTCGAAGGCTCAGAAGGTATCCTGAAAAAAGCGCTTGATGAGGGTGAACCAATCATATTTAAGGACATCGGTTACGACCCGGAACTGGGGCGTATAGTGGCGCTTCGTAACTGCACCAGCGGATACGTCTTCCCCCTTCGCAGCGGTTTCAACGTATATGGCGTGTTGCTCTTTGCCCACCCTGAACCTGGATTCTTCACGACCGAACGCGCCCACCTGTTGGATATCATTGGGCGGCAGGCAGTCATTGCCATTCAAAATGCGCGCCTCTATCAAGACCTGGTGGAGGAAAAAGAACGCCTCGCAGATGTATACGAAGAGGCGCGCAAAAAACTAGCTCGTGACTTGCACGACGGCCCCACCCAATCTGTAGCGGCGATGGCGATGCGTTTGAACATTTCCCGCCGCATGTTGGCGAAAGACCCCAAATCTGCCAATGAAGAATTGCTCAAACTGGAGGAGTTGGCGCACCGTACCACCAAAGAGATTCGTCATATGCTCTTTACCCTGCGCCCGCTTATTCTCGAGTCGCAGGGCCTTGCTGCCGCCATCCAATCCATGGCAGATAAAATGATGGAAACCTTCTCCCAGCGCGTGGTGGTCGAGATTGACGAGCGCGCCTCTCAGCAATTGGAAATGGGCAAACAAGGCATCATCTTCTATATCATTGAAGAAGCGGTCAACAATGCCCGCAAACATGCGCAAGCGCCTGTTATCATAGTGCGGCTGCGCCAAATGGAGGTTGGCGTCCTGCTCTTGGAGATTGCCGACAACGGTGTCGGCTTCGACGTTAAATCCATTACCCAAAATTATGACAAACGCTCCAGCAGCAGCCTTGGCATGGTAAATTTACGCGAACGCGCCGAGCTGGTGAACGGCTTGCTTAATATCGAGTCTGTGCCGGGAAAAGGCACGAACGTGCAAGTCTTCATCCCGCTGACAGAAGAAGCCGCTGACCGTTTACACCATGCCCGTCGAAAATGACCGCCCTGCATTACATCCTTCATACGAGCACAAATAGCCGCCCGCCGTTGATCCTGATTCACGGCGCGGGCGGCAGTTTTTTATCATGGCATCCGCATCTGCGGCGGCTGGATGGCGAAACTGTCTTCACGCTCGACCTGTCCGGTCATGGAAAATCTGCCGGCCCGGGCAGACAAACCATAAAAGGTTATGCGGAAGATGTGCTTGCCTTCATCCGTGAAAACAATATTCAAAAGCCTGTGGTAGTTGGTCATTCCATGGGCAGCGCCATTGCGCTCACCCTGGCGCTCAACCACCCCAATCAATTTTCCGGGCTGGCATTGCTTGGCGCTGGCGCAAAGCTACGCGTCTCGCCGCTTATCCTCGAAAAAGCAAAAAATCCGCAAACCTTTGCCGAAGCCGTTCAACTAGTCAACGAATACAGTTTTCGCCCCGGCGCGCCCAAAGATCTGTTGCGTCTTTCAAACGAAACCATGCTTCAGACCAACCCGCAAATTTTACTGGGCGATTTCCTTGCCTGTGACTCATTCGACGTCATCGAACGCCTAAATATGCTTCAAACTCCAACGCTCATTGTTTGCGGCTTGTTGGATGTGATGGCGCCGCCAAAGTTCTCCAAATTTCTTTACGAAAAAATCCCCAATGCCCGTCTGCATCTTTTGGAAGAAACGGGACACATGCTCACCCTGGAGCAGCCAGACGCTGTTGCCGATTTGCTCAAATCTTTTTTGGATGAACTGCCGCCTCAGCCCTAGCCCATACCTGATTCTGACCATTGGGCTTTTCATGAGCCGAATCAAAATGACTGTCGCCTTGTGCGGTGACAGTCATTTTGATTTCCGCATCGCAAACATCCGCTTCAAGATAGGTCTCGCTGCCAGGACTGCCCTGGCACGATGGCTGAGTTGATTCTTTTCTGCCATCTCCAACTCTGCCATGGTTTTTCCCAACTCCGTCAGCAAAAAGATTGGGTCGTAGCCAAAACCGCCCGTACCGCGTTCCTCCGGGATGATCTCACCGCGGCATGTTCCCTCGGCCAACTCAACACCTTCGCCGGGTTTGGCAATGGCAATTGTCGCATGGAAGTGTGCCGTCCACGGGCGCGGCTTGTGTTTAAGGTTTTCCAACAAAAAGGCGCGCCGGTCTGCGTCTTTTGCGCCGGGCCTGGGAGAATATCTTGCAGAGTACAACCCTGGCGCGCCGTCCAGCGCAGCGACTTCCAAGCCAGAGTCGTCGGCAAGAGAGGGCAGCCCGCTGGCATGGGCAAAGGCAACGGCTTTTTTGGAGGCGTTCTCCGCATAGGTCAAACCGTCTTCCACAACATCCAACTTCAAACCGATCAGGTCGGGCGTTAAGAGTTCCACATCCAGCCCGGTGAGCAACTCTTGGAATTCTTTGATTTTGCCATGATTGTTTGTGGCGATGAGCAGTTTATTCATAAGCGCTTCTGCTTCTCCTTGATATTCTGGATCGCCCAAACGGCATGCTCGCGAATGAGCGGTTCATCCTGCGCGGCTTGTTCAAGGATCGGGATATCGCAAGCGCTGCCAGTATTCCCAACCGCTGTGGCAAGGTTGCGCAGATACCCGCGCCGTTTGGCGCGTTGAATGGGGGAATGCTTGAAGCGTTGGTTGAATTGCGGGGATGTCAGGGTCAGGTCATCGGTCAGAATTGGAAGCGGAATGGCGGGTTCAAGCGCAGGGTTGGCTGGCGGGGCGAAGCGATTCCACGGGCAGACTTGCTGGCAGATGTCGCATCCGAATATCCAGTTCTGGATAAGAGGGCGCAGGGGTTCGGGGATGCCGCCTTTGTTTTCGATGGTGAGGTAGGAGATGCAGAGATTTGAATTTATAGTGCGGTTGGGCAGAATGCATTGCGTTGGACAGGCTTCGATGCAGCGTGTGCAGGTTCCGCAATGGTCGGTTTGAAAAGGTTCGTCGAACTCCATCTCGATGCCAAGCAGGATTTCGGCAAGTAAGAATGTGGAGCCTGCCGTTGGATGGATAAGCATGGAATTCTTGCCGATCCAACCAAGACCGGCGCGCTGGGCTAGTTCCCTCTCAAGGATGGGCCCCGTGTCTGTGTAATAGCGGCTGGGAACGGGATGCCCGACTTGCTCTTCAATGAACTGCACGATCTCTTTTAACTTTGGCAGAATCACTTCATGATAATCATTTCCCAACGCATACGCGGCAACCTTAAATTCTGCCTTCTGCATTCCGCCTTCTGCTTGTCGATCATAAGGCAAAGCCAACACTAAAATCGATTTGCCTTCGGGGAGAATCAGGCTTGGGTCGGCGCGTCGCAATCGGCTTCGTTCGGAGGCGAGGTATTCCATCGTGGCATGGTGTTTTGCCGCCAGCCATGTTTCAAAGATGTCAAAATGGGCGGGCGGCGCAAAAGAAGTCACGCCAGCGAGGGTGAATCCCAGCTGGCGCGCTTTGTCTTTTATGGCTTGGGTGAGTTCGTATTTATTGAACAACGATCTTTACAATGAGGATGTAATCTTTCTTGCCAAACGGAATGCCCTTGGCGTTGACCATTTGCCAGTAACCGGTGTATTCGCCGGGTGTGGTGGGCGCTTTGAATTGAACGGAGACGTCCACTTCCTGCCCGGGGGCAACGAGGGCTGCCAGCGGGATTGGCTGGGCATCCATGTTTTCATTGGGGGGGGAACTGTAGGAGAAGATGGCTTTGTAGTTCGTATCCCAGGTGCAGATGCCGGTGTTTTTGATCTTCCAAGTCTTTACGAATTCCTGACCGGGCTGCATGGGCGTGCCATCCGGGATGGTTACGTCGAGGGTGGCAAGGTCGAAAGAGTAGTCATCACACAAGGCGTCAGGAGTCAGCGCGGCTTGTGTGGGGTCTAGCGTTACAAGCAAGACTGGCGTTTCGCTCGGCGGGAGGAATTGCTGGGTGAGTGTTTCTGTAGGCAGGGGCTGCGGTGTGGAGGTGAAAAATGCTGCTGTGAGCGTGAGCTCGGCGACCACAGTGCTGGCGGCTGAAGTGCGGATGGCGTTTACGTCGGGTGTTGGTTCGACCGGGGTGGCAGGCGCGCAGGCGGTCAGGATCAGCATAACCGCCAGAAGGCTGTAGAGATTTTTTGCTTTCATGCGTTTTCTCCGTTATGCAGTTTTTCTGTGTCAGGGTACGATGATCCAAACATATACCAATGGGCCAAAGTAATTCCCGGCATCGTCCCGTAACTTCCAATAGGCTTTGTATTCGCCGGGGGTGGTCGGCGCCCTCAGTTTTACGATGAAGGTCTGCCCATAGCCGGGTTTGGTGTATTCCTCCGGGGTGTTTTTCTTGAGGCGTACATCATATCCATCCAACTGGTTGATGCCCACGTCGGGGAAGTAGTCTTGAAGGTAATCGAAGATATACCCTTCATCCCAGGTACATTCGCCTGTGTTGTGAATCGTCCATCCCTTGGAAAATTCCTTGCCTCGTTCTACGGTGCTTTTATCGGCTGGTCCGGTTTCGCCTTCATATCGTCCATCGTTACAGCCGTTCAAGGTTGTGACGGTGTTGATGGCGCCCACGGTCGGTGAAACAAGCGCTTGTGGCGTGAGACCGGGTTGTTGCGTATTAAAGGCAAAGGGCGTGTTTGTTGCGATTCCAAATGCGTTTGATGTTGGAATTGCCGGCAGGGTATTGGTCGGCGCCAGCGTGAAGGTTGGGAGCGGCGTCGGCGGCATCGCGGCGGCTGTTTGGGTGGACTGGTCGGCCACCTGAGTAAGCACCTGCCCGAATGCCTGCGTTTGGATCGCGTTGGCATCCACGGTGGGCGGCGGCGTTGCGCCCAGGTTGCAGGAACTTACGAGAATAGCGGCAAGGATGGCGACTGCCAGCCAGCGAAACTTGCGAAAGCTCATGGTAAAACCTCCATAAATGGTTAACGTTATTATACCCGTCACGGTCACAAATTGCTTTCTGGTTTTAATCGGAAGGTCATATTCTTTGACTGTAACAGGCGAAAATCATTTACGGAGTGGCTGTATTGGTCGGCGTTTCGGTCGCCGTTGATGTTGGGGTGGGCGTGAACGTTGCGGTTAATGTCGGCGTTAAGGTGGGGGTGAAGGTGAACGTGGGGGTAAACGTATAGGTTGACGGGGGCGTGGCGGTGGCAGGCGGCGGGTTTCCCTGCCGCACAATGTGCGGGTTGAGCCAGATCGCAAAATCCTGGTTGTTGCCGCCGTTCGCGCTCACCGCCAAAATAAACTTGAGCGTTTCCCCGGCAAGGCTGCTCAGGTCAATATCTATGGGGTAGTATTTGCCTTCATATACTTCCGCCCAACTGGCATAGGTTTTGACCACGCCATTGTTGAGGTAATCAAGACGAAAGATTACGTTGCATTTGACGGCGTCGCGCTGGCAGTTCACGATTGTACGGAAGCGGTCGCCTGCCTGAACGGTAAACGCCGGGTATTGCCCGCTGATGAAACCGTTATTCTTGTCTTGCGGCACGGTTAATAAACCGGGTTCATCTTCGGTAACGCCATTTTCCATGACGGGCGCATTCAAACGGATGACATATCCATTCGCATCTCCGTTCGTGCCGGGGCAGGGCAATATTTGATTCCCGTTCGACCATTCTGCCTTGCAGTAATTTTCGGCAAAGTTATATCCAATGAACGAAGTCCCGGTCACGCGGATATCCACCCAGAATGCAGTATCCGCCTGGTTGCCAATCCCAAACAATGCGCCGGATGCATTGCGCAGTTTCCAGTAGCCGCGATATTTTCCATCGGCGCTGGGTGAGGCGAGTGTGACCGGAATCTCAATGTATTGACCCGGCGCAACGCTGCCGGGCATGGCAACCGTGGCGGGGGCGCCCATGGCATCTCCGCCAGAGAAAACGACCGCATACGAGGTGGTCCATGTGCATGTGCCTATGTTGCGGATGCGCCAGATTTTGACGAATGTGGTGTTACGAGGGACGATGCTGCCGTCGGGGTAGGTGACGTCGGCTAGGAATTGCGCCGCATCACACTTCGACGTTTGAGCGGGTTGCAGCGTTACAGGCGGGTTCGTGGCTGTCGCCGAGCCTGCAATGGTCACTGTCGGCTGGGGTAAGCCTGGGGTGGCCGTGCCCAATACTGCCTGAGTCTGAGCCGAGGCGGTGTAGAGTCCGTTTAGGGTGGCGAAGGGGTCTGGGGTGGCAGAGTCTGATGAGGGCAGGTTGCAGGCAATCTGGGCTGTCCATAAGGCAATAAGAAAGATGATAAACGTTGAATATTTTCGAGGCATGCTTCCTCCGTTTCAACCATTAAAGACGAAGCGGTTATACAACAAGTTCCCCAAAAAACAGAAGCCGGTTGGCGCCGGCTTCCTTGGATGTTTTTAATTATGGGCAGTAAAATTCGAACGGAACTTGTGGATATTCGCGATAGAAAGGCTCTACGATTACAATCTGCATCCAGCGGTTGCTGTTTTGTGAGGCGGCCCGACCCAGCTTCCACACATGGTCTGAGTTTGTATAAACTCCCGCTTCTGTCAATTCAAATTTGTAGGAGTTTCCGTTGTTGCCATCCTGCTGATAGATTCTGTATTTGACTTTGAGGGGGCCATTGGTTGTGATGGTGACATTGGCAGTGTATACAATGTTTGCAGGTTGACATCCGGTCTTGGGGTCGCGGGTAATGACCAGACTGGCGCTTGTGATGTCATAGGCGATTGCGGTGGTTGTGGTAAGGTCGGCAACCACGATTTCAGTGTAGAACGCCGCCTGATACACACCCACACCGAAGTTAATGTTATCGGGCGTTTGCAGTTTCCATTCGGAGCGATACGTGCCAGGGGTAGTAGGGGTTGTGAGAACCAGTGAGATGGGGACGGTCTGACCGGGGGCGGTCACTTGTGGAAGTTGATACACATAGCCGCCGCCGAGAATGTCGCCATCCCAAAAGACGATCTTGTAGGTCGTGTCCCATACGCAGGCGCTGGTGTTGGTGATGTACCAAGTCTTGGTGAATTGTTCGCCGGGTTTGAAGATCTTGCCATCAACCACTGTTTCAGATTGCAGGCTGGCTTTGGCACACTCGGCTTTTGAATTCGGATTGGCGGGCGCTGTGGGTGAGAGAAGCGAAATGGGCGTGCCAAGGGTGGGCAGGGCAAAAGGGGTCTGTGTGGGGAATTGCGTGGCGGCAGGGGTTTCCGTGATGATGATGGGCGGTTGTGCTGCAACGGTTTCTGCAACAGAGGTTTGGATGGCGGTTTCGGGGTCTATGGTTTCGCCTCCACAGGCGACGATGAGCAGGGCGGCAATAAAAGTCAGGGTCAGTTGATTGTATATTTTTTTCTTTAACATTTTTTTCCTTTCAAATACAGGAAAAGATTATACTGTTAAATAACAACGCCCGTATTCACGGGCGTTGCTGGATTAATGAATTATGGTGTTTATGGGCAGGTGAGTGTTGCTCTTCCAAACTGCTGGTTATTGGGTTGGTCTACATACATATCTGTCCATAAGGAACTAGCCGGGACGCCAAAGTAGCGGTCATATTCGACGATTTTGGTTCCGGCAGAGGCAAAGACCAAGTCGGTCAGGGATGTGGAGGATCCGTCTTGGGATACAAACTTGTATTTTACCGTTCCGGCAGCATTGGTTGTAACGCTGACCTTGACATGGAAATTGGGACACGTTCCAGTGACCTCAAAGGAAACACTGGTTACTGCAAACGCTGGAGCGCTGGTATGGGTGGCGGTGGGCGGCGCCTGTACTTTAATATCTACATAGAAAGCCCTGCCTTGATAGCCATTTAACATAGGAACAAGGACATTGGCATTGGAGACGATGCGCCAGTAGCCGCGATAATTTCCAGCCGTGGAGGGGGCGGTCAGGTTCACTTCCAAGTCCACTTCCTGTCCGGGGTTAACAACGCCGATGGGTTGGGAGGCGGGTCCGCTCATGGAGTCGCCGCTGTCAAAAACGAGCGTGTATCCATTCCATGCGCATTGACCGGTGTTGCGGATGCGCCACTTTTTGGTAAAGGTTTGCCCCGGGGTCATAACTGTCCCATCCGGGATGGTGACGTCGGTGACGAATTGCGCTTGTGGACAGGTGGGTGTGGCGGTAGGCGCTGGTGTGCTGGTATTGGTCGGCAGTGGAATGGGGGTCAACGTGGCTGGGGCCGAACCTGCGGTTGCGGTTGCAGGGAGAGTGGCTGTGGCGCTCAAGGCGGCTTGAGTCGTTGCAGCGGCGGAGGTTGCGGCAATATCTTCAGGATTGTTGGAAGGTAAATTGCATGCGCTCAGAAGCATTGCAAAAATAAGAATGGGATGAAACAGGCGGAATGTTGTTTTTTTCATTTCTTCTTTTCTCCTATTTTTTACAAAAATATTGTACCCGAAGATGGCGGCGGAATAATCCGCCTTGTGTACCAGATCAAAAAACAGGAGTTGGGAAACTCCTGTTTTTCGATCAAGCCAAAGGTAGGAACGAGCCGCTTATTTTTCGTAAGGTTGACCGTCTGCTGCGGGGGGGGTGGCGCGTCCGACTACGCCGGTCAGGATGATCATGGTCACGATGTAGGGGGCCATCAGCAGGAATTCGGATGGGATAGGGATGCGTAAAATTTGCAGTTTTACTTGCAAGGAATCTGCGAAGCCGAAGATGAGCGACGAAGCATAAGCGCCGATTGGATTCCAATTGCCAAAGATCATGGCGGCCAGCCCAATAAAGCCTTTGCCCGCGGTCATGGCTTCGTCGAAGCGCCCCACCGAGCCGATGGTAAAGTATGCGCCGCCCAGCCCGGCGATCATGCCGCCCAGGATGACATTCACATAGCGCGTTAAGTAGACATTAACGCCAAGCGTGTCTGCTGCTTTGGGATGTTCGCCCACGGCGCGGGTGCGCAACCCCCAGGGCGTGTAATACAGCAAAATGTGCATGGCTATGACTAGAACAATGGCCAGATATACGACCAGGTTGTTTTCAAACAGCACCGGTCCAAGCACCGGAATTTTTGAAAGCAAAGGGATGGAGATAATTGGGAAGGTGCCGGAGTTGTTGAGGGTATCGCCCGCGCTTTGCATAAAACGCGAACTGATGAAGGCTGTGGCGCCTGCCCCAAAGATATTGATGGCCACGCTGCTCACGGTTTGGTCAACTTTGAAGCGGATGACCAGATAAGCGTGAAGCGCGGCGATCAGCCCGCCGATAAGGATGGCGGACAGCAAACCCACATATAGATTCCCGGAGAGTGTTGCGGTAATGACGGCGATTTGCGCCGCCATGAGCATGATGCCTTCGATCCCAATGTTGATGACGGCTGCGCGTTCGCTGATCACGCCGCATAGTGCCGCCAGCACAATGGGCGTGGCGCGCACAACCGAGCTGCTTAACATACCTGTCAGGCTGAAGGATTTATCCTGCGCAGCCCACAGCAGGAAGGAAACCACAAAGGTAAACGCGAGAATGCCGGTTAACCAGCCAGTAGAGCGCGTGCCACGCGCTAATTGGTAGGCTCCGGCAAACACAGCGATGGTTGCCATTGCGTATATGCCTGTCTGTGCAGGAAGGACCAGGTCGGGAACTTCAAACGCGTGCGCGCCGGAGAGATTTAATCCAAAAGTTGCCATGGCGCCTGCCGGCGTATTCAAGCCAAAGATCAGATAGATCAACAGCCCAATAACGATCAGGGTAACGCCAAAATAAACACGCTGACGTTTTTCTGACTCGGAAATGATTTTACGATTGGTCGTCTTCATGCCTTCCTCGTGTTATTTGCCCCAGCCGCGGGTCAGGACGGTATCTTCCGCTTTTTTTGTGCGGATACGATACAACCAGCGGATGATATCCGGCGCGGCAATAAAAATGATCACCATGCCTTGAATGATGGAGATGATGTCAATCGGAATTCTTGCGATGGATTGCATATCCGTTGCGCCGCTGCGCAGCAAACCGAATAAAAGCGCCGCCAGCACAACGCCGGCCGGGTGGCTTTTACCGAGCAAGGCAATTGCAATCGCATCGAACCCATACCCTGCCGAAAAGCCCTGCCCTACCCAGTGATCTACGCCGAGAACTTGGGCAGAGCCAGCCAGCCCAGCCAGCCCGACTGCCAGAAACATGACCAGCACAAAATTGCGGATGATATTCATCCCGGCATATTTGGCGGCATCGGGGTTGGCGCCTACGGAACGGATTTCGAACCCAAGCGTGGTTTTAAACAGAAACCAGTACACCAGATACGCCGCCAACAGCGCCAGGAAAAAACTCAAGTTAAACCGCAGGGGGTCCGGGAAGAAGCGCGGCATTTCGGCGCTTGCCAGCACGTTGGGCGTTACCGGCCGAAAGCCGGAAGATTTCATCGGTCCGTTCAATAGCCAGTCGCTCAAGCGAAATGCAATCCAATTCATCATAATGGTATTGACCACCTCATGCGCGCCGAAACGCGCCTTGAGGTAGCCGGGAATCATGCCCCATACCGCGCCGCCCAGCGCGCCTGCAAGGATAGCCAGCGGCAGGTGTAGGATCATGGGCAGGCCGGTCAGGCTATACCCGGCAAATGCCGAGCATAATGCGCCAATGAAGAATTGACCTTCCGCGCCGATATTGAACAAACCGCAGCGAAACCCCAATGCCACCGAAAGCCCCGCAAAGATATAGGGCGTAGCGGTCACCAGACTTTCCGTAATTGGGTAGATAGCGCGCAAGAGCAGGCGGGTTTCACCCGTCGCGGCGTAGGATTGAATTCCTTCGATAAGATCGCCGGGGGCGCCGAAGGAACCTGCAAAAAGCGCACCATACGCGCGCAGGGGATTTTCCCCGCTGGCGAGAATGACAATGGCGCCCAGAATCAACCCGGTCACTACGGCTAGTACAGGGATCAACAATTCCTGCAAAAGGGCGCTGCGGTGGTTTTCTTTGTTCCTGGCATGCGGGGCGGGAGCGGCTGTTGTCGTCACAGATACAACTCCTAATTCTTGTTTGAGGTTTCAGAAAGATGCACACCTGCCATCAATAGGCCAAGTTGCTCTTTGGTGGCGGTGTTGGCGTCCACAATTGCCATGATTTGACCCTTATATATCACGGCAATGCGGTCGGACAGCGCAAGGATTTCATCCAATTCAGAGGAGACCACCAAAACGCCGCAGCCTTCGTCTCGTTTCTTAATAATCTGTTTGTGGATGTATTCAATCGAGCCGACGTCCAGCCCGCGGGTTGGCTGCGAAGCGACGAGCAGTTTGATGGGGCGCGAAAATTCACGCGCCACAATTACCTTCTGCTGGTTGCCGCCAGAGAGTGTTCCCGCGTTGACGTAGATGTTTGGGGTGCGCACGTCATATTGTTTGACCAGCTCTTCGGCATTGCTAAAAATGGGGGCGGGCTGTAACGCGATACCACGCGCAAACGGCGGCTGATAGTAGGTGCATAGCATCATGTTATCATGAATCGGGAAGGAGAGAATCAGACCGTGGCGCTGGCGGTCCTCCGGAATGTGCGCGACACCCCGCTCCAGAATTTTACGCGGCGGCGCATGCCGAATCGACTCGCCCAACAAGTGGATCGAACCCGCGTCAATTGGCAGCAGCCCGGTGAGAGCGTACACCAACTCGGTTTGTCCATTGCCCTGCACTCCGGCCAGTCCAAGCACTTCTCCCTGGCGCACCTCAAAGGAAACGCCCTGCACCGTCATATGTTGACGTTCATCGCGCACATAGAGATTTTCCACCACCAAAACAGGCCCGGCGGGTTTGGCGTTTTCTTTTTGCACAACAAGGTTCACATCGCGCCCCACCATCATGGTGGCAAGAATTTCCGATGTGGCTTCTTTGGGGTCAATCGATCCCACCACTTTCCCCAGCCTTAGAACGGTGATATCGTCTGCCACTGCCAGCACTTCTTTAAGTTTATGCGTAATGAAGATGATGGATTTGCCGGACTTGATCAGCGTGTCAATGATCTTGAAAAGCCCTTCCACTTCCTGCGGGGTTAAAACTGCGGTCGGCTCATCGAGGATCAGGATGTCTGCCTGGCGGTACAGCACTTTGATGATTTCCACACGCTGTTGAATGCCAACCGGCAGGTCTTTTATGTAGGCCTGGGGGTCCACTTCCAGTCCATATTGATCGGAAATTTCACGAATGCGTTTTGCTACTTTTTCCTTGTCTAAAAAGACTCGGTTGCGGGTAGGCTCAATGCCCAGCATGACATTCTCCGTCACCGTCATGACCGGCACCAGCATAAAATGTTGATGCACCATGCCAATGCCCTGGGCGATCGCATCGTTGGGTCCATGAATATCCACCTTTTGTCCGCGCACAATGATCTCGCCTTCGTCCGGTTGATACAACCCGTATAAGATATTCATCAGCGTGCTTTTCCCAGCGCCGTTCTCCCCCAGCAGGGCAAGGATTTTGCCTTCCCGCAGCGCAATGCTGATCTGGTCGTTTGCCAGAACGCCGGGAAAACGTTTGGTTATGCCGCGCAGTTCCAGAACATTTGTCATGCCATGCCCTCCGTCATATTGGTTTCGATAAATTCCAAAAGTCTTTTTTGCACCGCCTCATTATAAAGGATGGCGCATGAAAAATGCGCGATAAGACAAAAACACGTTTAGGATCTATACCTACTGCCCGCGCTTGCCGATGATACGCTTTGCCCCCTGCAAATGCATGCGCGCGGGGCAGAAAAAAAGCCGGGGGAGATGTCCCTCCCTCGGCTTTTTTTATTCTCTCGAGCGAATTACTTGGTGGCGATGGACCCGTCGATGATGCCCTGGCGGACAGCGTCAAGACCAGCCTTGAGTTCGTCGGAAGCGCCGTTCACATCCGCAAGACCCACGCCGTTGTTTGCGAGCGTACCCACATACACGCCGCCCGCGAAGGTGCCGTCCTGCGCGGCTTTGATGGCTTCGAACACGGCCACGTTCATGTTCTTAAGCACGCTGGTGAGAACGACATCGGAATATTCCGGTGCGGAAACAGTCCAGTCCACATCCACGCCAATGACTTTGCAGGCGCCGCTTTCCTTGCAATATGCGGCGGTGCCAAGACCCACAGGCCCAGCCACAGGCATGATGATGTCGGCGCCTTCCTGCACAAAGGATTCGGCAAAGGAGCGTCCGTCATCGAGGGATTCAAAGTTGCCGGTAAAGGAGCCGTCATTGGCTTCGGTGCTCCAGCCAAGAACTTCCACCGAGGTGCCGTTCTGTTCGTTATAGTACATCACACCCTTTTCGTAGCCAATCATGAAGGCTGTGACAGGCGGAATGTTGACGCCGCCAAAGGTGGCAACTTTGCCGGTCTGGGTGGAACCAGCCGCCGCGTACCCTGCCAGGAAGCCAGCCTGATCGATCTGGAAGGTGAGACCAAGCACGTTTGGCA
Organism: Chloroflexota bacterium; assembly: GCA_013388795.1. Taxonomy (GTDB): domain Bacteria; phylum Chloroflexota; class Anaerolineae; order Anaerolineales; family Villigracilaceae; genus Villigracilis. Next base: position 15,903 of record JACAEP010000233.1, read on the forward strand.
GTTCGGAAGCGGAACCACAATCCTGTCCTTCGGTCTGTCCTTCAAAGCAGTCCGGGTAGGCGTAGTCCACAATCGCAAACTTGGTTTCCGGGTTGGCTTTGGCGGCTGTGGCTGTATCCACGCCAAGCAGGAAGCCCACGGTCACAATGATGTCCGTGTCTTCGTCAATGAACTGCTGAATGTTCTTGGCATAGTCTGCCTGCTGGGTCGATTCGAGGTATTTGCCCTCGACGCCAAGCTCGTCAATCGCCTTCTGAACGCCGGCATACGCAGTGGCATTGAAGGATTTGTCATCAATACCGCCAAGGTCGGTCACCATGCCGACTTTAAGGGCATCACCGCCAGCCGCGCCGCCGCCACAAGCAGCGAGGACCAACGAAGCAACGACCAAAGCGGTCATAACAAAGTAAAGCTTCTTCATGTTAGTTCTTCTCCTCTAGAAGATAGTTTAAGAAAGGTTTGCCTTCCAGCAAAACCTCACGACTTTGTAAGTATAAAACCACTCCATTCTTTATGCAAGCCTGCGCCATGTTAACGTGAAATCTCAACCCCCGTTTGAATATTTCCAGCGTGAAGCTCGGCTAATAAAAGCGCCAGTTCCCCGCTCCATTCCTGAGGAAAAAGCGGACCTAACGATGTAAATTGGACCAAACCGACTCTTATTTCATCGCCCTTGCCAGCCCTCACATCCCGCAGCGCTTCCTGAACCTCAAGCCGGGCCTGCCCATAAAAAGAGGCTACCACGCTCAAGCCCGAATCTGCCAATGCCGCACCCTGATCTCGTTCTGCCCCCAGAGCGTATACTCCAAAATCTGAGGCTGCTTTCAATGCGCCCTGTCCGGTCCCGCCGCCTGCGGCAAAGATGACATCCACTCCCCGGCGAATCAGGTCATTTGCCGTCTCGTAGCCCCATGCTTCATCCATAAACAACTTCTCGCGGTCACCATTTTCACGGTATATGACCGAGGCTTTCACGTTCGTCTGCCCGGCTTCATTGGCATACTGCACCCCGGCGCGGAAACCTTCGCAGGTTCGCCGCATGGCGTCAATTCCAGAGGTTTCGCAAATGGCTGCCACACTGCCTGTGTTGGTCAGGCGCACGGCGCTGACTCCGGCGGCGAAGCCCATTTGGTCTTCGGGAAACGTGATAGAGATCAGGTTTGGGCGCGATTCGGCAAAGGCTTGGTTCAGGCCCGCGAAGACAGAGTCAGGCGCGAGGTCCGCGCTTTGAAGCGTGGCATCTTCTAATGCAATGCCTGCAGTGAAGATAATGTCGTAGCCGCGATCTGCAAAGTAGGCGATGTTTTTCAAGTAATCGCGCGAATCCACGCTTTCGATGACGTCTACTTGGTCTGCCAGATCGTTGTCTTTTGCTTGCTGCAAACCCACCCAGGCATCCTGATTGATGCCGTGATCCTCGACGCCTTGCGTATCGGTCACCAATGCGGCGCAGAAAACCTCTTCGCGAAAACAATCTGACGATGAAGCGCAGGCGGCAAGCGCCCATGCGGTCATCGTCAGAAAAAAGTAATACGTGCGACGTAAAACGTAATTGCTCACGGTTTACCGTTTACTGCTCGCTAACCACTGACTGCCTCGCCCTTTTTTACGCCCGTCATCAACCCGAATGCCACCATCATGAAGAATGAGGCGATCAACATGATGATGTTGTAATTGCCGTTGGTGAGCTGCACTGCCCAGCCATTTAAATTTGGTCCAACAATGGCAGAAAGTGTGGAGAAGAGATAATATAAGCCGGTAAAAGTGCCGATGCGCGCCGCGCTGGTCAGGTCTACGATCATGGGCAGGGAGTTGATGTTGATGAATGCCCAGCCAATGCCGCCAAGAATGAGCAGCGCGCCTGCCAGCGTGAGCATGCGCGCGCCGCCCTCTGCGAGTGGAATACCCACCAGCGGAAGCGGGGCAATGCCAGTGAGCAAGGCTCCGGCAGGAGTGATGTAAAGCAGAACGAGCATAATGGTTATGGCGATCAAGCCGATGGAGATGGTGGTCTTACGCCCAAGTTTGCCTGCCACATAACCGGATGGAACGGCGGCGAGGACGAAGAACAACGGAAGGACGGAGAGCAGGGTTGCGCCGTCGCCTTCGCTTAAACCTAAATGGTTTTTTGCGTACAATGTAAAGAACGTTTCGACGGCAGAGAAGCCGAGGAACCAGAAGAAAATAGCCAACAGAATTCGCAGACCGCTTTTATCGGGGTCACTGATGACTTCTTTAAGACTGGCAAACATGCCAGGCTGCTCTTCGGCGGTTTCATATTCTTTTGGCTCTTCAATGAAAAGATACACAACCAACACTGCCAGCAATACCAACCCTGAGCCAAGCCAGAATGGGAAGTTGGGGCTCATCTTATACAGCAAGCCGCCGGTTTGCAAGGCAACGATGGTGCCGACGCCGCCCATGAAGTTGATGATGCCGTTTGCCTGCGAGCGGAACTCAGACGGGGTGATATCGGGCATGAGCGCCACCACCGGGGTGCGCCATAAAGCTGCGCTAAGCAAAAGAGCGCTGGTACACGCGACAAAAAGCGGAAGCACGGCTGCAATTGGAATCAAACCAAACGCCACTGCTGTAATGGGCGCGCCCACCAAAATGAACGGAATGCGGCGCCCCAGCGGAGAGCGCAGTTTATCAGACCAGGCCCCAACAGGCGGCTGGATAAACAAGGCTGCAATATTGTCGAGAGTCATGAAGAACCCGATCAGGGCGGGGGAGAGGTCGAATTTCTCAGCAAGGAAGATGGGGACGAAAGCGTTGTACACGCCCCAGATCACACTGACGCCAAAAAAGCCAAAGCCGAGCAGGAAGGTCTTGCCGTAATTTAAGCGCGCTGATGACATACATTCCTCCAGGTGTGGGTCTGATTGTTACAAGTCGGAGGTCATAGGTCAAAGATTATTCGACGTTTGACTTTAGACCTTTGACGAATTTTTTATCTGCTTCACTTAAGTCTGCTTTTTCGAGCATGTCTGGCCGTTTCTGGAAAGTTCGGAGTAAAGCCTGTTGCCTGCGCCATTGGTCTATTTTCTTGTGGTCACCGGAGAGAAGCACATCGGGCACTTTGCTGCCGCGAAATTCAGGCGGACGGGTGTAGTGCGGATATTCCAACAAGCCCATGGCGTGCGAGTCGTCTTCGGCGCCGGTGGGGTCGCCAAGCACGTCGGGCAGGAGGCGCGAGACCGCATCGATCAGGATGAGCGCGGGCAGTTCGCCGCCAGTCAGCACATAGTCTCCAATCGAAATCTCATCGGTAACGAGATTTTCGCGGATGCGTTCGTCGATGCCTTCGTACCGTCCGCAAAGTAATGCGATACGCGGATGTTGTGATAATTCTTTGGCGACGTTCTGGTTGAAGACGCGTCCCTGCGGTGTAAGTAAGATGATCGGGGTTGTTGAATCAGGCTCAGACGTGGAAGGAGGCGGGTTTAATCCAAGAACAGATTCGATGGCTTCAAAAACCGGCTCGGGTTTCATCACCATTCCGCCGCCGCCGCCATAGGGTTGGTCGTCGGCGGTGTGATGCTTGTCGTGAGTGTAGTCGCGGATGTTGTGGACGTGGACGGTGATCAATCCACGTTCGCGCGCGCGTTTGAGTATGCTGGTTTCAAGATAGGAGGGGAAAACTTCGGGCAGGAGGGTAAAGACCTCGAATTGCATTATGAGATTTTAGCATAACAGTACTTATGTATGCTAGCCAATCCTGCCGAATACAAGATAGAATTTTCAATATTCAAGATTAAGAGATCAAACGCAAAGTAACAGTCATTGATTGAGCGCCATCAGTTTGTATGAAGAGGAGAATTGAGATGATAAAAAAGTTTGCTGTTTTATTTTTGCTTGTGATCATTATGGTAAATCTTACGGGGTGTAATTTACCGCTTCCCACCTGCCCAACCGAAAGCCTTCAAGAAGTGACGCTGCTCAGCCCGGCTCAAGTGAGCGTGGTGGATACGTTGACCCCCACGCTTGAATGGAGCTATCCATCCACCGAATGCGCTCCGGCTGGGTATGCCATTACCATGTGGGGAGGACCCGTGATGACCGAAAACATTGGCGGCGGGACGGGGAATCCTTCCACCGGTTGGGGCCCAGGGTCACCGCTTGAGCCCGGTAAACAATATCGCTGGAATGTTGCGCCGATCAACGGCACAACACTGGGTCCGGTATCTGATACGTTCATCTTTTTTACGGGGCCCGTGTGTACCGCTGCGTCTCTAGTTCCTCCTGTTATGCTTGAGCCGGCAGATGGTGCGAGTTTTAATGAAGCGACAGACCTTTTATGGTGGGATTACACAGCCGGATGCACGCCTACAGGATATCAAGTGGATGTTGCAACCGACTCATCTTTTGCAAGTGGGTTATATCCGCCAGGAATTACTGACGTCCCATTAACAAGGGTGATGCTAGGCGACCCTCCATTGGTGGAGTGTGAAACATATTACTGGCGTGTCGCAGCAAGAAATGGGGCAACCGTCGGTCCGTTTTCACCAACGCGAAGTTTCGTTGCCGACACTACTGGCACATGCGCTGGTGGAGGTGGAACTCCGCCCGGCTCTGCTTCTATCAGTGGAATTGTCTGGCATGATGTTTGTGCCATACCTGACGGACCGCTTCCTGATCCGCTCTCTGCTGGGTGTGTGGAAGATGGAGCTGGTTCGGCTCGTGCCAATGGCATCCGTGAAGAAGGGGAACCCGGCATCGCCGGAGTGCAAGTCGATCTGTATTATGGCGATTGCGATTTCGCCGGAGCCAGTGATGCAAGCGTTCTCACCGACGCAAATGGACAGTATTTATTTGATGGGCTGACGGCATTTGGGAATTATTGTGCGGCGGTGAATCCGGGTCTTTCACCGAACGCCTCGATCTTAATCCCTGGCGAATGGACATACCCCGATACGATCACCCCAGATGGCGTGGCATTCCAATCTTTTGGCGGCATCGAGCCGGATGTCCATGTGGACATCATTGACTTTGGCTGGGATTACCAACTTCTGCCTGTTGCTGGAGAGCCTACCATTGTACCGAGCGCTGTACCCTCCGCGGTCTCCGCCAGTGGTAATCCACAATTTGAATTGACAAAGAATGCCTTCTGCCGCAAAGGTCCCGGAATTAATTTCAGCGACCTGACCGCCATCCCCTCTGGAGATATCGTCGAGGTGCGCGGTGTTAGTGCAGATGCACAGTGGTATTTCGTCTTCTGGAGCAAGTTCAAAGCCGAGTGTTGGGTTGCCATTTCCACCGGCAAGTTAATTGGTGACGCATCTAACATTCCCGTGCTTGACTCGCCGCCCACGCCCGTGCCTTCAGCCGTTCCATCTACGAACAACAACAACAATAATAATAACAACAACCCCACACCCGTACCGACACTGACGCCGGTGAAGCCGTAAACACAATCTTCATATAACAGCCCCTTGAAGCCTATCAAGGGGCTGTTCTTTTTGCATTAAATTGCCAATAAGCCGGTAACCGCATAAGAAGCAAATTAGAACCCCCTCCCTTTGCTTGACTGTGATTTCCGCCGGATGGTAATATAAATTTATGTATTTAAGAGGAAGTAAATGGAGTATGAACAAACGGCGGACCCGCCCAAACTGGTTCCGCATCATTCTGCTTAGCCTGCTGGTGCTGGCTGCGGCATACGTCAATCGATTCGTAGTGGCGGATATTCAACCGCTGGGCGTGCCTTCACCCACGCCTACCATCGCGCCTGAGACGCTTATTGCGCAGGCAGAGGAACTTTTTAAGCAGGGCAAACTTTTACCCGCTGTGGACGCTTATCAACAAGCAGTCATAACCCAGCCGGATAACTCTGCCACGCACATTATGCTGGCCCGCACGCTGATTTTTGCAGGAAAATACAAGGAAGCCCAAACTTCCGCCGAAGATGCCCTGCTGCTCAACCCGAGTAGTTCCATGGCGCATGCGGTGCGCGGCTGGGCGCTGAATTTTCAGGAAGAGTATCTCGAAGCCGAATCCAGCATCAAACGCGCGCTGGAACTGGACCCCAACAATGCGCTGGCCCATGCCTACTATGTCGAAATCCTCGTGGATTCGTATTACAGCGGACTGGGCTCTTTTGAAGGCGTTGAAAAAGCCATCGAAGAATCCCGCGTGGCGCAGGCGCTCGCGCCCGACCTGCTCGAAACCCATCGCGCGCGTGGTTATGTTCTGGAAGCCACCGGCAACTACGAAGAAGCCATCCGCGAATACGAAGCCGCCATTGCCATTAACCCGAACATTGCCGATCTTTATCTTGCCAAAGGGCGCAACCTTCGCATCCTCGGAGTCTATGATCAAGCCGTGGATGCCTTCACCCGCGCCGACGCGCTTAATCCCCAAGACCCCACCCCCGACCTGCTGCTCTCCCGTACTTACGCCACCATCGGTGAATACGGCAAAGCCCTGCAATTTGCCGAGTCTGCTGTGGGGAACAACCCTGCCGACACCAACCTGCGCGGCAACCTCGGCGTGATGTATTACCGCAATGCCTATTGGCCCGAAGCCGTGCAGGAACTTTCCTATGTGGTCAAGGGTGGTCTATCACAAGATGGTAATGAGATGGAGGTCATCAACCTGATCCCCAATTCACCGCGCATTGCGGAATATTACTTCACTTATGGTTTGGCGCTAGCCCGCCTCAACCAATGCGGCGAAGCCTTGCAAATTGCCCAATTGATCATCTCCCGCATCCCATCCGATGAGTTGGCTGTGGAAAATGCCAACAAGATCACCGACCGCTGCCAGCAGAATCTAAACGCGCCTCAACCCACGCCGACGCCTGACTCAGCCGCCGAAGCCACGCCCACGCCATGAACATCTACAACCGACGCTCCCTCTTTCGCCGCCGCGACGAGACCAGCGTGTATCGCATGTTCTTCGTGGTTGTGCTCATTCTGGCAGGCATTTGGCTAATCCGTTCCGTTCAACAAGGCGAGATCAAGCCGTTGTTCCTGCCCACTGCCACCCCCACACGCTTTGCCGCCTCTTACACCCTTGAAGGCGACGCTCATTTTACTGCCGGAAAACTGGATGCCGCCATTCAAGCCTACCGTGAAGCGACGTTGGTAGACCCAACCAATGCGGAAGTCTGGTCACAGCTTTCCCGCGTGCAGACGTATTCCACCGCTTTGCTCGTCAAACAGGAGGAAATTCTCGCCCGGCTTGACGAAGCGATTGCCTCCGCAGAAAAGGCTGTTGCGGTCAACCCGGATAGCAGTGGTGCGTATGCCGCGCTGGCGTTTTCAAAGAATTGGAAAGCCTCCTACATGTCCGATGACCGTGAACGGCAATCTCTTCTTCAAGAGTCTGAACAAGCCGCCGTGCGCGCAATTCAGTTGGACAATGCCAATGTTCTTGCGCAGGCATTCTACGCAGAAGCGCTTGTCGATCAGCAAAAGTGGACTCAGGCGCAGCAGGTTATTGAGCAGGCATTGGCAGCCGACTCCTCCTTGATGGATGTGCATCGCGTTCATGCCTATGTGCTCGAGTCTTTGGGTGAGTATGCCCTTGCCATTGAGGCGTATGACCGCGCCATTGCCATCACTCCAAATTTGACCTTCCTCTACTTGCGCGCAGGCGCCGGGTATCGCCGCCTGGCATTTGAAAGCCCAAATGAAGATGTGCAAAAACAATTGTATGAAAAATCGTTGGAGTATTTCGCGCAGACCGCCCGCATCAATCAACAATTGGGCGTGCAAGACCCTGTGCCTTATATCTCGATTGCCAAGACCTATTCACAGATGGGTGAGTTTTTCATTGCCATTCGCAATGTGCAAAAAGCCATCGAGTTCCAGCCGGATAATCCAGTTTTTTATGGCGAGTTGGGCGTGCTGTATCACAAAAATCGCAATTATGAAACCGGTATTCTGGCATTGGGTTGTGCCGTCAACGGTTGCACGGCGGAACAGTCTTGTGATGGGCGGGGGGGGTGCGGCCCAAACGACGTTCCAGCGGAAGTTGTCGGTTTGCCTCTTTCAGCGGGTACGGTTTATTTTTATGATATTCTTGCCTCAGAACTGGCCGCTCTGAGCACACCCAAGGTTAATTACTGTCCCCAGGCGCTTGAGATCGCAGCTGGTATTGAGGCGTCGGAGTATATTCAAGACCCAAACATTGCCGCGGATATGGCTGTGGTGCGAACGATTTGTAATTTTGATGCAGAAACAGAAAGTTCTACTCCCGCTGCGACATCTACACCAGAGCCAATTATGCTGGAGATGACGCCCTCGCCGTAGGAAAAGGTGTGGATGGGCAGCCAACTGGCGGCTGGGGGGGAGGCGGGGTATTGTTAAAGCGGTTATCAGAAAAATGTAAGAATTTTCATACCTCCCCTTGACTTTGCCATTTTTAATGTGTAAGATAGCAATTAGCACTCAGTAATATTGAGTGCTAATTCTGTGATTATTCCAAATTGACCTTACAGGAGATAAAAAAATGGCAAAGATTTCGTTCAAACCCCTTGGCAGCCGCGTGTTGGTTGAGCCCGTTGAACAAGAGGAAACCACCGCAAGCGGCATCATCCTCCCTGAAACTGCGAAGGAAAAACCCCAGCAGGGCAAGGTGTTGGCGGCAGGCCCCGGCGACCGCAATGATGAAGGTGAGCGCATCGCCATGGACGTGAAGGTTGGCGACGTCATTTTGTTCGCCAAGTATTCCGGCACGGAAGTGAAGATGGACGGCAAGAAACTGCTGATCCTGCGCGAGAGCGATATTCTCGGCATTGTTGGCTAATTCGAAAAAGACCATCGACCGATTTGGGTTGGTGTCAAATTAAAAATAAAAGATAATCACAAAAGGAAGTGAAACTATGGCAGCGAAACAACTGGTATTTTCCGAAGAAGCCCGCCGCAAACTGAAGAACGGCATGAATGTCGTCGCAAATGCGGTATCGGCTACGCTTGGTCCCAAGGGACGCAATGTGGCTGTGGATCGTAAGTTCGGTTCTCCCACCATCACGCACGACGGTGTGTCTGTGGCGAAGGAGATCGAACTCGAGGATCCGTTTGAGAATATGGGCGCTCAGCTCCTCAAGGAAGCCGCCCAGAAAACCAATGATATTGCCGGTGACGGCACCACCACCTCCACCGTTTTGGCTCACGCCATTGTGAACGAAGGCTTGAAGGCGCTCGAAGCTGGTTACAACCCAATGCTTCTCAAGCGCGGAATCGAACTGGCCACCGAAACCATTGTGGCAGAACTCAAGAAGAACTCCGTCAAGATTGACACCAAGGAAGAGATCGCCTCTGTCGCCACCAACTCTGCGGCGGATGAAGAAGTCGGTCAGCTCATTGCCGATGTGATGGATAAGGTCGGTAAAGACGGCGTCATCACCGTTGAAGAATCCAAGACGATGCAGTTCGAAACCGAGTTCGTCGAAGGCATGCAGTTCGACCGCGGTTACCTTTCCCCTTACTTCATCACCAGCGCTGAAAACATGGAAGCCCAGATCAGTGACCCCTATGTGTTGATCTACGACAAGAAGATCTCCGCCGCGCAGGATATTGTTCCGCTGCTCGAGAAGCTCGTGCAGCTTGGCAAGCGCGAATTGGTCATCATCGCTGAAGACGTTGATGGTGAAGCGCTTGCCACCCTCATCCTCAACAAGATTCGCGGCATGCTTAACGTGCTTGCCGTCAAAGCCCCCGGCTTCGGCGATCGCCGCAAGGCCATGCTGCAGGACATTGCCATCCTCACGGGCGGTCAGGTTGTGAGTGAAGAAATGGGACGCAAACTCGAATCCGTCACCATTCAAGACCTTGGCCGCGCTGAGAAGGTTGTCTCCGACAAGGAAAACACCACCATCGTCGGCGGCAAAGGCAAGAAGTCCGACATCGAAGCCCGTATCAAGGAAATCCGTATTGAGATCGACAAGAGCACCAGCGATTATGATCGCGAGAAGCTGCAGGAACGCCTCGCCAAGTTAAGCGGCGGCGTCGCCATCATCCGCGTGGGCGCTGCCACCGAAACCGAAATGAAGGAAAAGAAGCACCGCGTTGAAGACGCCCTCTCCGCTGCCCGTGCAGCCGTTGAAGAAGGCATTGTTCCCGGCGGCGAAATTTCCCTCATCAACGCTTCGATCAAGCTTGATAAACTCGCCAAGTCTCAGGAAGATGAAGCCGAAGAAGTGAAGGTCGGCATCAACATCGTCAAAAAGGCCCTCGAAGCCCCAATCCGCAAGCTGGCCGCCAACGCCGGTCAGGACGGCTCGGTCATCATTGACACCGTCCGCCGTACTGCCGCCGAAAAGAAGAACCCGAATATCGGCTACAATGTCCTCACCGGCGAATACACCGACATGATCAAGGCTGGCGTTATTGACCCGGTCAAAGTAGTGCGCGGCGCGCTCGAAAACGCCGCTTCCATTGCCGCGATGATCCTCACCACCGACGTGCTCATCACTGACATGCCGGAAAAAGAAAAGGCTCCTGCTATGCCTCCTGGCGGCATGGGCGGCATGGATTACTAAACCAACCCCTTCTCCACAATTTTGTAGGGGCGACCGTTACGATCGCCCCTACGTTTTTAATATATAATTTCAAGAATGCCATTCAAACAGATATTTTTGACGGTGTTCCTCGCCATGGGGATATCTGCCTGCGCTTCTTTCGGGACCCCAAACACGCCCACCCCTTCTGTGCCCAGCGCCACGCCTGAGCCGCCCACCCCTACGCCTCCGCCTTCGGCGGCTGTGGTGAATGGAGAGTACATCACCATTGCCGAATTCGAAGCCGAATTGGCGCGCTTCAAAGCTGCCCAAACCGCATTGGGGCAGACCTTCACTGACGAAGATGCGAAAAACATTGTGCTTGAAGACATGATCGCGCAAGTGTTACTGAGCCAGGCTGCGCGGCAGGAGAACTTCATAGTGAGCGATGCAGACCTCCAGTCCAGAATCGATGCGCTGACCGCTCAAGTTGGCGGCGTGGAGGCATTCAATCAATGGCTGTCTGCCAACGGGTATAACGAAACTTCCTTCCGGGTTGCGTTGAAAAAATCAATTGAAGCGGCCTGGATGCGTTACAACATCATTGCGGCTGTTCCGGCCTCCATGGAGCAAATCCATCTGCGCCAGATTTTGACCTATAATGAAGCCGATGCGCAGGCAGCCCTGCAAGAATTGAACGCCGGAGCCGATTTTGACGAACTGGCGGCGCTTTACGATGCCGTTACGCGCGGCGAGTTGGGCTGGGTGCCGCAAGGATATCTTTTGAATGCAGACGCGGATGCCGCCGTCTTTGCCTTGCAGGCAGGGGAGGTGAGCGGCATTATCCGCACCGAGGCTGGTTTCCACATCTTCAAAGCGGTGGAGCGCGGTGAACATGCCCTTTCTCCCGATGCTTTGCTTGCCATGCAGGAACTTGCCCTGCGAACCTGGATTGCTGCACGGCGTGAAACGAGCGAGGTTGTTTTTACGCCGTAATCAACGAAGGATTTTGGAGTCGCTCATGAGTAAATACGATTACGACACCCCATCATCGAAGCCGCCTTCACGGATCGACCTATGGGATATGTTGAGCATTCTTGCTCTGCTGATGACCTTATGCATTGGCGCATATTTTGTTGCCATATTTCTTTCACCCGAGGCGGGGTACAACCTGTTGCCGCCTTCGCGCAACCAACCGCCCACTGCCACCATCACACAGATCCAACCTCCGCCGACTTGGACTTTCACTCCCCCCGGCCCTACATCCACCATGACCTTGACCCTAGTTCCGACCTTTACGCTTGAGCCCTCGTCGACGGTGGTTTCACTCATCACGCCTTCCGACACGCCCACAGCGACCAAGACACCCAAGGCGCCGTTCTCAGCCACCGTTACTTATATTGAAAGTACCATCATCCATCCTGAAGCGGCTTGTAACTGGCAGGGAGTTGCCGGTACGATCATTGACGCCAACAATGCCGATATGCTTGGCATTGCCGTGCGTTTGACCGGTTTTTATAACAATAAATCTAAAAATGAATTGACCGTGAGTGGTATCGCCCCCGCGTATGGAAAATCAGGCTTTGAATTTTTCCTTGGAACTGTCCCGATCTCATCCGATGGCTTGCTGACCATCCAGGTTCTCGATCAGGCAGGTTTGCCGCTTTCTGACCCCATTCCGATGGATACCTTTAACGATTGCAAGAAAAATCTGGTATTGGTGAAATTCAAGAAAAATCCGTAAACAAAAAATCCGCCGAGTTATCCGGCGGATTTTTGTTTACTTCACTTCTACATTCCAAGCAGCGTACTTTGATGTTCTGCCGCGCACGATATCTTCGTAGAATTCACGCAATCGGGCCGTGACCGGACCCATCACCCCGCCGCCAATGGAACGATGGTCGATCTTTGTTACCGCTACGATCTGTGCCGCGCTGCCGGTCAAAAAGACTTCATCCGCGATCAGGATCTCTGTACGATCAATGGAGCGTTCCACAATCTCTAAACCAAATTCCTTTTGCGCCACTTCCATTACAGAGCGGCGGGTGATACCCTCCAATATATTATCGGTGATGGGAGGGGTATAAATTACACCGTTACGCACCATAAAGACATTCATCGCCGAACCTTCTGAAATATGACCATCTGAATTCAACACCAGCGCTTCGTCGAACCCGGCGCGGTTTGCATCGGTTTTCGCCAACGCCGAATTGACATACGCCCCTGCCACTTTGCTGCGGGCCGGGATCATGTTATCGTCCACACGCCGCCAGGATGAAATGGTGACATGCGCATTCGTATCATTCGTAACATACTGTTCAAATGGGGAAGTAAAGATCGAAAGCTCATCCCGTAAATTGTGCAAGCGCACGCCAATGCCCATATCCGCCTTGTAGATGGTCGGACGCAGATATACATCCTGTTGATAATTATCCAATTTCAATAGATCAATGCAAAGTTGGATCAATCCCTCTTCATCGTAGGGAATTTCCATCGCCATCATCCGCCCTGATTCAAGCAAACGCCGAAAATGATCGTACGGGCGAAAGAGATAAAGAGATTTCTTCTCGCTGTTCCAATACGCGCGCATGCCGCTAAAAACAGCGGTGCCATACAAAAAACCATGCGTGGCAATGTTGATCTTTGCCTCGCCAAGAGGGACGATCTTGCCCTCGAAAAAAGCATGCTTTGTGAGATCCACTTACACCTCCTTTGTTCCAATCTGATACGAATGATTATACCCTTGCGGATACACTCTATATAACCCCATTGCGATGTGACCGCTTCGCTTTTTACTGCGCCGGAAACTGCCCAGCCTCTCAAGCTGACTCTTGACAACCCGCCGATTCGCCTCTAAAATTCAATTCGATGATCATCGAAATAAATTTACGGAAGTGAACCATGAATGAAATGCTCGCTTTTGTCAAAGCCATGTCTGATCCGGTTCGTTTGCAGATCATCGGTCTGCTTTCGCAGGGAAATGCCACGCGCGGAGAAATCGCCGAAAAGTTGAAACTGCCCCCAAAAGACTCTCTCACCCATCTTGGGTTTCTTGAGTTTGTCGGTGTCATCAGCCAGAATGCCGGCGTCTATTCGCTCAGTGATGAGCGACTGGCGGTTCTGGCGAAGGAAAAACTATCAGAAACCCGACCCACTTTCGTTCCGGATGAGGCGTTGGACGAAAAGTCCAAGAAGGCGCTCAAGGCTCATCTCAATCCCGATGGCAGCATCAAGCAGATCCCCGCGCCGCCGAAATTGCAAGTAATTCTCGCGTACCTGATCCAGTTTTTCGAGTTCGATACGATCTATAGCGAGAAGGAAGTCAATACCATTATCAAGCGCTTCAACGAAGATAGCGCCGCTCTGCGGCGTGACTTGGTGGATGCGGGGATGATGGCTCGCGAAAGGGACGGCTCGAAGTATTGGCGGGTGAAGGCATGAGCGAAGAACTGGTTGCCTTTTTTAAAGTCCTTTCGGATGCGAACCGCCTCAAGATCATCGGGTTGCTGGCGCAACAACCCTGCAGCGTGGAAGAACTTGCCGCGCTGTTAGGGTTGAAAGCGTCCACTGTCTCGCATCATTTGTCCAAACTGGCAAAGGTTGGGCTGGTGAGCGCCAGAACCGAAAGTTATTACAATGTTTATCAGCTTGACCGCCATGTGTTGGAAGAGAAATCGCGCAGTTTGTTCTCGCAAGAGAAAATGACTGCCTCGATTGCCGATATAGATGCAGGCGCCTATGATAGAAAAGTGATCAAGGACTACACCCGCAATGACGGCAGTTTGAAAACCCTACCCGCCCAACGCAAGAAGTTGGACGCGATTTTGCGTTATGTGGTGAAAGCCTTTAAGCCAGGCAAACGCTATAGCGAGAAGCAGGTCAATCAGATCTTAAGCGGCTTTCATGAAGACACTGCCACCCTGCGGCGTGAATTAGTGGGGACGAAACTGATGCTACGCGAAGGCGGCGGCGGAGAATATTGGAGGGAGGAATAACGAAATAAAACGTCCCAGACTATCCGGGACGTTTTGCATTCAGAGCGAAACTTGAGTTTTCATGCAGCGCCCCGCCCAGCGGACTCGCCTCAAGCGCCATCACCCTTCCATTTGCAAAGAACGCAAAGTTGAAGGTGGTGACATCACCTGCCTTTTTACTGGGAATGGGCATAAGGCGGGCTGTAAGCGGTTTGTTCAATCGCAACGCCAGGGCGCAAATATCCAATAACAATGGCGTGAGTTCTTCGGCAGTAACATCACCCGCCAACGGCACGGTGTCTAAACCGGCGCCGCAAACTGCCGAATACAGCAGGGCATCTTTTACGGTCAACACGCCTTCAGCGGCCCGCTTTGCTAAAATCGAATCTTCGAGAATGGGCTGCATAAACCCGTTGAAACCAAGGTGTGGAAAGTCCGCGCGCTCGATGGCGTCAGTAAGAATAGCAGCCGCGGCCAGCGAACCATGCAAACCAATTTTCGGCACACCCATGTTTTCTACAGCTTTGCCAAGTGAATGTTCGTCATCAGGAAAGGGCGCGAGAGAGAAGTCAATACCTTTGAAGGATACGGATTGGTAATTGGTAATTAAAGATTGCGCGGTTTTAGAAATGGACTGTCCGTGTTTTGTGATTTCTGCAATGAGCCGCTTTCGCCCTTCATCAATCGCCTTGGCATTTTCAAATGCCTCGATAGCCAAATCAGCACATTCCACTGCAATGCCAAAAGCAGGTTGATCAGAGTTGTGGTAGGCGCCCGGGAAGAATGGCGCATTTGCCCCAACATTTGCCAGCGCCGTGAAATGCAAATTCGCAAACCCATTCGGGTCTAACGGCGCGGACTTGACGATGATCTCTGCGCACGCCTTGACCTGGGCCATGTAGATCGTCTGCGCGTCTGCCATCATGCCGCTGAAGAAGACGCCGTCACTCGCTGCAATAGCATCAGGAATGACTTGATAACTGCCCGGCATATCTGGAAGAGCGGGTCCCAACGCCGCATACGCTACGCCATTCTGCTTCATTATCTGCGTGAATTGCCGGGCATAGTTCGGCAGTTTATCAATATGCTTTTCTCCTAACATGTTGGGGAAGGGAACCGTCGCCACGCGGACGGTCTGGACTTCGTACCCGGCAGCCTTGTATGCCGCTTTTGCTTTCGATAAAAAATCTCCCGCTTCACGCAGGACATTTTCTTTTAGGGGATAGTCGGGATTGCAAAAATAAGTAATGGATCGTATTTTCATCTCTTCTCTCTCGTTACTCGTTACTCGTTACTCGTTACTCGTTACTCGTTCTTTGTCTCATCACTTCAAACATCAACACTGAGCCTGCCACGCCCGCATTCAGGGACTCGGTCTCGCCTGACATCGGAATACTGATTTTCCCATTTGCCAACTTCCGCGCGGATTCGCTGACCCCTTCCGCTTCGTTGCCAACGATCAAAGCGATGGGCTTTGATAAATCCGTTTCCCAGCAAGATTGGCCATCCATGTCTGCCACGTAAATTTTTAAACCCTTCGATACGGCTCCGCCACTCAGGGCAGCGCCTTCCAACTTTACAACCTTCTCTATCTCTTCCCAACCCATCGAATGGATCGGCAGTCGGAAATGCGCGCCCATGCCAGAGCGTAAAACTTTTGGCGCGAAGGCATCCGTCGTTTCGGGCGGGATCAGAACCGCTTGAACTCCCAAAGCTGCCGCAGACCGTAACAGCGTGCCCAAATTCCCCGGGTCGCGGATTTGGTCGGGGATGAGGACAAAGTTTAAGCGATTAGGAATGGGTAATTGGGAGAATTGGAGAACTGCGAGAATCCCTTGTGGCGCTTCTGTCTCGCTGATGGACTTCATCACACTCGCAGAGACTTCTTCCACATCCACGCCTTTCAACTTTAAACCTTCAACCTGTAACTTGCCTCGTTCGCTTAACGTCTCATTGTACAAAGCAAAGCGACAATTCCAATTTGCCTTCACCGCTTCTTCTACCAGCCGTACCCCTTCAGCGACAAAGGCTCCCGCCTCGCGGCGTTCTTTGGCGCGCCCCAGCAAAGCGCGGACAAGTTTTATCTTTGAGTTTTGATTGGAGGTAATCATAGGGAAATGATGAATTATGAAGGATGAATGCAGAATTATTCAAAAACGGTTTTCCAGACATTCAGGAACACGTCGATAGTTGGTTGATCGAATAATACAATACGAGCTTGTTTTAAGTTGGAGCTTGTGTTCTGCTCAAAATAATTCTGGATGGTTTTGATGATGATGGTTGCCGCAAGGTCTTTTGGAAAACCAAAAATGCCTGTAGAAATTGCTGGCATAGAAATCGTTTTGCATTTCAATTCGTCCGCTGCCTGTAAAGAACCGGTTACAGCATCCTGTAGATTTTGCTCTTCGTCATCTCTGCCGTTGATCCACACCGGACCTACAGCGTGAATCACGTATTTCGCGGGCAGAGTCCCGCCTGAGGTCCAGGCAGGATGCGCGTGCGAGACAGGGCCATGTTTGCGGACCCAGGCGTCGCTTTCTTCCTGAATTTTTGGTCCGCCCTTTTTCGAGATCGCCCAAGCTACTCCGCCGCCGTGCGCGAGATGTTTGTTCGCCGCGTTCACAATAGCGTCCACCTCTTCGGCGGTGATGTCACCCTGCACGATCTGCAGCGACTGACCCGTTGTGAATTTCTTTTCGACCCGAATGGAATTCATACATCAATTTTACCCCCATTAAAAAATGTAAGGGCGCCCCCTTGCGATCGCCCTTACATTTTATTTTGTTTGTGCCACGACTGCAGCGAAAGCTTGTGGATTGCGTACTGCGATATCGGCGAGCATCTTGCGGTTGATCTCGATCTTTGCCTGTTTCATGGCTGCCACCAAACGGCTGTAGGTGGTGCCATTCAGGCGGGCCGCGGCGTTGATGCGGGCGATCCACAACTTGCGTAGGTCGCGTTTGCGCACGCGGCGGTCACGAGTGGCGTACCAGAGGCTCTTGAGCATGGCCTCATTAGCTCGCTTGAACAGGGCGCTCTTCGAGCCGCGCTGTCCCTTCGTGATCTTCAAAACTTTCTTGTGACGTAAGCGCCCTTGCGGGCCTCCTTTAACGCGCATTGTATTTATACCTCCTGCAAACTCGCGGGCGTCGGTGGGTCTAATCACCAGTTGCGCACACCCGAAAGCCGCACATCAAAAATTTACGACGACCGGAAGAACTAACCTTCCATGTTGGGCGCGAGGCGCTTGATGCGCTTCACAAACTTGCGACCCTTCACCACAATGGTCTCACTTAAGAGCGCCTTGGTGCGCTCCGACGTGCGGCGGCGCAGGTGGCTTTTGCCGCCTTTGGTGCGCACCAACACGCCCGAACCTGTCAGGCGAAAGCGTTTGGATGTCGCCTTATGGGTTTTGAGTTTGAATTTCTTGCTAGGTTTGGCTTTGCGTGGCATCGCGTAGTACTCCTTTCAGACAAAATAAACCGCGGACATTTCTCTGCCCGCGGACGATCAACATCTTTGGGTCTTGCTTTGCCAATCAGGCTACGCTTCGTTCTTCGCGTCAGCCTGAACGGGTTTCTCTTTCTTCTTTGCCGCCCCAGGTTTGGCAGGCGCCATCACCACCAGCATGGTGCGTCCTTCCATTTGCGGCGGGACTTCGATGACGGCGATATCAGCCAGGTCGGCGGCGATCTCTTTCAGGTCTTCGAGCGCGATTTCGGGGTAATCCATTTCGCGTCCGCGGAATTTGATTGTCACACGGACCTTGTGTCCCTGAAGGAGCCAGCGGCGGGCATCATCCACCTTGAAGCCGCGGTGGGCTTCATTAGTCTTTGGGCGCAGACGGATCTCTTTAACTTCGATCTTGGTCTGAGCCTTTTTGGCTTCGCGTTCCTTTTTTGCCTTTTCGTAGATGAACTTGCCAAAATCCATCACACGGCAGACGGGTGGGTTCGCTCCAGGCGAGACCTCTACGAGGTCTAATTCCGCTTCGCGTGCGATCTTCAAGGCTTCCTTGATGCCGACAACACCTATGTTGCCGCCATCCGGACCAATCAGGCGCACTTCCGCAACGCGGATGCCCTCATTTACTCGAAACTCGTTGGCGCTTATATGCTTCTCCTCTTGCTGATAGACAAAACAAATCCAGCTCTTGGCTGGTTTTTAGCGGGCGAATGATACCATGAAGGCGGGTGAGTCGTCAACGAAAACGTCTCCGGCTGGCGGCCCGGTTTGGTTGAGGAGAATGGTCAAAGTCAAGAAAAGAGCCGGGTTTTTAATCCGACTCTTTTTGTGTTACACATGCGGGGTGACTTTGGCTGCGATCTTGTCTTTTGGGGTGTAGCCGGTAAGACGTTCTTTTAGTTCGCCGCCTTTGAAGAGGATGAGGGTGGGAATGCCCATTACGCCGTACTGCATCATGATGTTGGGGTTCTGGTCGGCGTCGAGTTTGACGACCTTGACTTTGCCGTTCCATTCGCCTGCAAGCTGTTCGACGATGGGCGCGATCATTTTACACGGCTGGCACCAGTCTGCCGTAAAATCTACCAAGACGGGGGTTTGTGAACTGATGACTTCTTCCTGGAAGTCGGCTTCGGTTACATATTTGACTGAACTCATGGTTGCCTCCGCTCATTTGGATGGGGTATCACTTTCTTTAATTACCTCACCTTACGCAGTTTATGTCGGGCTTCAAAACCAAATGGACCGCTGATCGCAGAACAGCGGCCTGCCGTCTGCGGTCAGCGCGCAAGGAAAACGCAGATGTCATAAGGGGAGTTTGTTACTTCGCGTTGACGTCAGTATCCTGTCGTGATAGAATGCAACCCGCTTTAGCGATGGGCGCGTAGCTCAATGGCAGAGCAGCGGCCTTTTAAGCCGTTTGTTGAGGGTTCGATCCCCTCCGCGCTCACAATCCCTCACTAATGTGAGGGATTTTTTTTATTTTTGGGGGCTTATGCAAAATCATTGGCCGCTTCAGTAATTGACCGCCGACCACAGACCATAGACTATAGACCGCGGCCCGCCGTCGGCGGTCATATTTTGGGAGTTTTGCGTAAGTCCTGTTTTTAATCCTTTGTTTTTGATTTTCTTTATGCTCTGTTGCAAACACTCTCAAACTCTGTCGCTGCGAGCAAAGCGAAACAGTCTTCCTGCCAGCGCGGGGATGGCTTCGCCGCTTGCGGCGGCTCGCAATGACATCCTTGCAACAGAGCATTTTCTTTACAGTAAACTCATAGGGAGGAACCTGCTATGAAGCTTGAAACCATCATCCGCGAACCCAAAATGTAAAACGCCCTTTCTAAACCGCATAACGGCTTGTTGCATGCGACATGGCTGGTATTCAAGCGAAGCCCTACGACGCTTTTCAAAGTATTGGCGCAGCTCCGCTTGAGACCACTCATCGAGTCGCTTGAAATGGCTCAATGGGCATTCTTCTCGAATGATTTTCCAAAAGAGCAATTGCTGAAATATCATGCCAAAATGAGCGACGAGTCATTTTGCATGTTCATCGAACTGCTGGGGCTGAAGATTGCCAATCCGAAGAAAGTTAAAGCCCCCTTACTTATCCTCGGCGCGGAAAATGACACAGTCATTCTGCCGGTGGATGTTCATAAGACGGCGCGAGCTTACAACATCTTAGCCGAAATTTTCCCAAACATGGCGCACGATATGATGCTCGAAAAAGGCTGGACGTCTGTGGCTGAGAGAATTATGGGATGGTTGAGAGAAAAGGGGGATTAAGTGACTGGGGACAAGGGACTAGGATAACCTCATCGCTTGCACTTGCCACTTATCACTTTCTATCCCCATCGAACGGCTTCACATCGTTCGCAATCGGGACGAGCGCATAACAACGAATAGGCATCTTCATGAATTTTATTGACGACTGATCTTAACAAATCATTGACCGGAATGGCTTGGATAATCAAGCCGTTCGCCTCGGCTTGACGAGTAAAGGGCTTGAGGGTGAGACCAATGGCATTGAAGCCTTCCGGGTCGCCGGGGAAGTGTGGGCATTCCACCACGCCATGTTCCGTCCGCGCCCAACGGATGAATTGCATGCGCCCCGCCAGTTTTTCACCATAATGAATGCTGAAATTGACGCGCTGGTCCATGCCGACGAGCAGAATGACGCCATCTTCTTCTGTAAGCGATGCGATTGGTGCGTAGACGTTGGACAGGGTTTGAGAATGGATGACGGCATCTGCGTGGATGCCGGAAAATGAAAAGACGGGGTGAATGGAGCGTTTTGCTTTGGAATGCCCACGCACGAGTTCAGGGAAGGCGCCAAAGGCTTCATCTGCGGGTGTGGATGGCGTGAAGACTTGCGCCAAAGAGCTCACATCTGCTTTGGAGTGGGCGGGGTGATACTCCAATGGCAGCAGGGTTGCAGGTGTAAAGGTTGGGGTGATAAATCCGCTGGTGGTTTCGAGCAGGGAGGTGAGCAAGGAGTCTGCGTCTACGAGCGGGGAGGCGTGAACCAGGACAAGGCGTTTTCTCAGGCTCAGGTCGGAGAGAGCAGGTGTGAGGTCAGAAAAAGCGGCGGGCATTTCGTCGATCTATTTCCCTTTCCAATTCGGTTTGCGTTTTTCGATGAAGGCTTTCATGCCTTCCTTTTGATCTTCGGTTGCGAACAATGGATAGAAGTTGCGCTTCTCGACGGCGAGACCTTCGGTAAGTGTGGTTTCAAACGCGGCATTGACGGCATCCTTCGCCATGCGGACGGCGATGGGCGCGCGTGAGGCGATCTCTTCGGCAAAGGCAACGGCGGCATCGAGGTAGCCTTCCACAGCCACAATGCGATTGACCAGACCAAATTGCAGGGCTTCTTGCGCGGTGAGCGTGCGATTGTTGATGACCATTTCCATGGCGAGATGTTTGCCAACCAGGCGAGCCAGACGCTGCGTGCCGCCCGCGCCGGGGATGATGCCAATGGTGATCTCCGGCTGACCGAACCTTGCCGACTCACTTGCCACAACCATATCGCACGAAAGGACGAACTCACAGCCGCCGCCAAGCGCCCAACCCGAAACTGCGGCAATGACCGGTTTGCGAATGCCGCGGATGCGATTCCAAACTTCTACACGTTCTTCCGTGACCATTTGGATATAGGATGCTTCGGACATTTCTTTGATGTCGGCTCCGGCGGCGAAGGCTTTCTCGTTGCCAGTGACGATGATCGCGCCGACGTGCTCGTCTTTATCGAAGGTTTCCAGTGCATCGAAGACTTCGCCCAGCATGGCGAGGTTGAATGCGTTCATGGCTTGGGGTCGGTTCAATTGCGCAATGCCCACGCGTCCGCGGGTTTCGGTCAGGATGGTGGTATAGGTCATGGTTTCCTCCAGGTGGCGTAGAACCCGTCTGCAGACTTGTCTACGGTGTTGATTGCCGATTATAAATGATGAAACTCGTGCTGTATAATTTGGCGAAATTGGAGACTATCATGATTTTTCCCGAGTGGACAACAACCGACATCATCTTATATGCTTTTTTGGCTCTCATGGCGATTGGCGTTGCGCCTGCCGAGTATTTTGGTCAATCCATGATGTATTACAGTAAATTCCGCAGTGTGGGCGGAATTCCGACCCGTATCAGCATGTTTATTCTGTATTTCACGCCCATCCTTGCGCTGCTCGTCTCGGCGCGCGGGTATCTTGGCAGCGCAAACCTGATTCAATGGATCGTATTTGGTTCGGTTTTTATGCACTTCGCCAAGCGTGTGCTCGAGTCTTTGTTCCTGCATAAATATTCCGGCAATGCAGGCGCGCTCACCACCCTGCTGATTGCCATTTTTTATTCGTCTGCCGCGTATCTCATCGGCTGGTTGAATCAAAATCCAATTGCCTTTGTGGATGTGTGGTTTGGGCTGGGCATTGTATTTTTCTTGACGGGCCTGTCTGGCAACTTTTACCATCACAAACTGTTGGCCGATCTGCGTAAGAACTCGCTTGATTACTTCATCCCAAAAGGCGGATGGTTCGAGTACGTCGTCTGCCCGCATTACCTGTTCGAGATTGTCACCTGGCTGGGCGTGGCGCTGCTCTCGCGCCATCTGGGCGCGTGGTTGATCCTGCTCTTTGTCATTTCCTATCTATCGGCGCGCAGCCTTCGCACGCTCACGTGGTATCATGAAAAATTCAAAGACTTCCCCAAGGATAGGAAGGCGATCCTGCCTTTTATTCTGTAATCTTAATGCGTGGAGAAAAATATGGAATTACTGCTCATCATTCACTCTCACACCCGCTGGCTGATTCTGCTCGTGGCGGTCATTGCCATCGTTAAATTTGCCATTGGCTGGCTGCGAGGCGGCGTCTTCAAAGGCATGGATCGTGGTCTCGCTGCCGGGTTTAGCGGCTTGATGGATCTGCAAGTCACCATCGGCTTAATCTTCCTGATCTGGTCGAGTCTTGTCGGCGTGCTGTTTACCCCAAACCGCATCGAACACCTCACCACCATGCTCATTGCCGCCGTGGTCGCCCACCTGCCGGCGCGTTGGAAGAATTCGCCCGACAACGTCCGCTTCCGCAACGCCTTGTTCTGTGTAGTCGGCTCACTCGCGCTGGTCTTCGTTGGCGTCGTTCGCTTGCGCGGCGGCTGGACCTGGTAATTCAAATCAACAGCCTCGCACATGCGGGGCTGTTTTGCTTAATATGAAAAAACTCATTCTTATTGGCCCCGCATTTTTTGCGATTGTCCTCATCGCGCTCACGATTCTCGATTACAAATTTTTATTCAGCCTCGGCTGGCATCCCATCCACAGCCCCACCTTCGACTGGCCCAGCGGGCTGGCGCTTGGTCAATTTGGATGGATCATGACCGCAACCTTCATCCTAACTGGAGGCATCATGCTTCTCTTCGCCCGCCGCCTCTTTCTTAACCTCAAGCCGACTCTTGCCTCCAAACTTGGCACAACATTGATGGCGTTTGCCGGCTTATTCCTCGCCGCCCTGGCCTTCACCACCGACCCGACCATTCGGGACTATCCCGCCACCTGGCACGGACGTTTACACGACATGTCTTTTGTATTTCTCGGTCTAACATTATTCCCCGCCATGATCGTCCTCGGCTTCGCCTTCCGCGCCGATGCCCGCTGGAAGAATTTTGCCATCTACACCTGGGGCACGCTCGCGCTGGCAGGCCCGGCATTCTTCATCAAAAGTGCAGCGTTCTACGTCTTTCTCTTTGCCATCCTGCTGTGGAACGAACTGGCAGCGCTTCGCTTGAACTCCCATTCATAACCTACCCAAATCGATAGGTCTTACCCTCTTGACTCTGGAGGTAAGATACGATAATATTTTTACATCGAAATTTTTGATGTAAAAATAAACGTGATATATGCCCACCCATTTTGAAGGCTCCCGCGCCGAGAGGCGCACCCTGGATACATTCATCAAACTCACCCGTTGTACCAACTCGGTGCTTGCCGAACTATCTGCCCGCCAAACCACCGGCGACCTGACCCCTTCTCAATTTGCCGTACTTGAAGCCTTGTACCACATAGGCTCGATGACACAAGGCGAGATCAGCAGCAAGGTGTTGAAGAGCGCCAGCAATCTCACCACCGTCATTGATAATCTTGAACGCGACGGCTACGTCCGCCGTGAGAGGGATGGGAATGACCGCAGGGTGATCTATGTCCATTTGACAGAAGCAGGCACGAGCAAGATCGAGGCGGCGCTTCCTCATCATGTTGGCGCATTGGTGGAGATCTTCAGTGTGTTGAGCGCCTCCGAACAGGAAACGCTTGGCGAGTTGTGTAAGAAACTGGGCAAAGCCAGGGGGTTGGCGTGAGTGTGAAGGGAGCGCAGGCGCGCATAACGCAGGCGGTGACGAGTTGGGAAGGTGTGACCGTTGCCCCGCACCGCTTCGGCGGCGTGGAATATGTGATTGGCAAACGTGAAGTCGGGCACATTCATGGCGACCACATGGCGGATATTCCCTTCCCGAAGAAAGTGCGCGATGAACTGGTTGCTGCAGGGCGCGCGCAGCCGCATCACCTTTTACCGGAGACAGGCTGGATCACTTTCTATCTGCGGCAGGAAGACGATGTGGAAAAGGCAATTGAATTGTTCCGTGAAAGTTATGAGATCGCCCAAAAACAAAAAACAAAAAAATTAGAGGTATAAAAACATGAACAAAAAAATTATTGCAGTCACCGGCGCGACCGGTCAGCAGGGCGGGGCAGTCGCCCGCAAATTGTTGGCAGAAGGTTGGCAGGTTCGCGCATTGACGCGCGATGTGAATAAGCCCGCCGCGCAGGAACTCAAGGCGCTTGGCGCAGAGATCGTGGCAGGCGACCTTGATAACCGCGCCGAACTTGACGCCGCATTCAAAGGTGTGTATGGCGTTTTCAGTGTGCAGAATTTCTGGCTGCCCAATGTGGGTGCAGAGGGTGAAATTCGCCAGGGTAAATTAGTGGCAGATGCCGCCAAAGCCGCCGGAGTGCGGCATCTTGTGTATTCTTCCGTCGGCGGCGCAGACCGCGCCCCAGGTGTGCGGCATTTCGAAAGTAAGTGGGAGATCGAGAAGTACATCCAGTCACTTAACATTCCCTTCACCATTCTGCGCCCCGTCGCATTCATGGATAACTACAACTGGAGCCGGGCTTATATTTTGAGCGGCACATTTACCATCTTTGGACTGCGCGCGGACAAAACTTTACAGATCATCGCGGCAGAAGACATTGGCGTATTTGCCGCCCTCGCTTTTGCAGATCCGAATGAATATCTTGGCAAAACGCTGGAGATCGCCGGTGATGAACTGACCGAACCGCAGATCGCTGAAACCCTGGCAAAAGTGATTGGACGTCCGGTCAACATTGCCAAAAAGGAAGAGAATGACCAGGAGATGAACGCCATGCTGCGCTTCTTTAACGGCGAAGGCTACACCGCTAACATACCCGCGCTTCGCAAAGTCCACCCGGGCTTGTTGAACTTTGAACAATATCTTCGCAAGAACGGCTGGGAGAATCAACAGCCCATCCCGATTCCTGAAAAC
Organism: Chloroflexota bacterium; assembly: GCA_013388795.1. Classification (GTDB taxonomy): domain Bacteria; phylum Chloroflexota; class Anaerolineae; order Anaerolineales; family Villigracilaceae; genus Villigracilis. Next base: position 41,325 of record JACAEP010000233.1, read on the forward strand.
ACCGGTTGGGGTTCGTAACAATGAAAATGCCTGCCATCGTGAAATCACAATGGCAGGCATTCACTGAGGTCCATCATGGAATTGACATCCAGCCAGCGTTCATTTCTTTCCGGCGTACATTTTGCGGTGGTTTCCACCATCGCATCCGATGGCATGCCGCACCAAACGGTCATGTGGTACATGCTGGATGGTGACAAGTTGCTGCTTAGCACGCCCAACGGCAGCTTGAAACACAAGCACCTTACCCGCGATAGCCGCATCTCGGTCTGTGTGGAGAAGGGCTACGCTTACGTCACCTTGACCGGGCGTGTGACTCTGAACGAAGAACCCGTCTCAGCCCGTGCTGATTATGACCGTCTCGGCAAGCGCTACCGCGGGACATTCAACCCTTTCATGATCCTCGACTTCATGCTGCGTGGATTAAGTTCCCGCCTCAAACGCCGCCTGAGCGGGGCGCCTGAACCCAAAGCGGATACCAACCGGATGCAGGATATGCTCTCGCGTGAGCGCGTATCCCTGCACATGCAGATCGAAAAAGTTCACAGTAACAGCTTGGACTAGGCTATTTCAAAATAAATTTCGTTTGCTTTAGAGGTGATTGCAAGACTGGTCAGAATAGCTCTGACCAGTCTTTATTTTGTTTATTAGACTTCTTGCAAAAGTCCAGTTTTCACCCTGCTCAAGGCGGCGTCCTCGCCGCCAGGGACTGGGATCACTTATGCAAGAGGTCTATTGCTTTAGTGAAGCGGCAAGAGTGAGCACTTCTTCCAACGTTAATTGGGTGGATTGGATCGAGATGTAGAAATCATTTTCCTGCCAGATCAACATGTCTATGGGTTCATTGATGGAGGGGAAGTCTTCTATCCACACGCCGGGCTGGTTGTTGACTTCCACTTCGGTGACGCGTTGTCCGCCAACGGGCATATCGATCTCACGCCCGTCAAAAACGGAGGTTTGGATTTCGAGCATACCGCCATCTTTTGATGTGTATTTTGCAAAGATGCCTTTGCCATACAAGGTTCCAACGTCATCGATATATTCTGCGTCCACGATGTCTTTCATTTCATATCCGGCTGGGAGTTCGGTGGGCAGGTAGGGGAGAAACCCTGCACGGGTAACAGCAGTTTCGAGAGGCGAACCAGTTTCCGGCTGGGGAGGAAGCGGGGTTGATGTCGCTTGAGCCGTTATGATCTGTTCCGTCGAAGGTGGTGCGACGAAGACAGGGTCTCCGGCGGGGCGGTCACTTAAGTTGAAGATGCCAAGTTGTTGCAGAAAGTCTTTTGCCATAACGCGCACGGCAGGTGAGAAGGATATGGCGGCAATGAGCGCAGTGAGCAGGGCAAGAAAACCATACGCCAGACGGCTGCGAATTGGGCTTCGTGTGTTGGTGGTCATGGGTTGTGAGATCCTTTGATAGAGGTCTGCCGCAAATTGTTTACGCGGCGTTTTTTGAAATTTGTTGAGAAAGTCGTCATTCATGGATGTGCCTCCCACTTGGAACGGAGGAATTGAACTGCACGATGAAGGGTCACGCCGACGTTGGATTCGGTCATCCCGGTGAGACTGGCGATGGCGCGGTTGGTGAGACCTGCGCCGTATTTGAGAGCCACCAACTCTCGTTCGTGTTCTGCAAGCCGGGAAAGCAGGATGGACAAGCGGGCAATATCTCGCCGTTGTTGTGCGGCATCCTCTGTATGGTCTTCGGACGGAAGCTCGGCGATTTGCTCCAATGTTGCAGTGGGGCGCCGCTTGCGATAATGATCAATGGCGACCCGCCGTGCAATGGTGAACAACCATGTGGAAAAGGCGGAGAGGTCGCTTTGGTATCGGTCGCGATTGCGCCATGCTTTTTCAAAGGTGTCCGCGGTGAGATCTTCGGCAAGGGCATCGTCGCCAACTTGATAGCGAAAGAAGTTGAAGATGCGCGGAAGTTCCTGCTGATACACTTCTTTGAAGTCTGCTTCAGATGCAGGCGCCCTGAAAAGGGTGGTCAAGCGGATTTTGGACATCATCAAAAAATTATACGGAGCAGGGGAAGAAGTATTACAAGAATTATCCGAAATCAGTTGTCAGTAAATTATATATAATGTACAATCCGCGCCAATTCAAGGAATCATTCCCCCATGCTAAATCTCAACCTCAAAACCACCCCCTTCCACGAACGGACGTCTGCCTTGTGCCAGCCGCAGAACTGGCGCAAGTGGGCGGGCTATTTTGTCGTCGGCTCGTATGAGCATGTGCTCGACCGCGAGTATTGGGCGATCCGCAACTCGGCGGCGCTGATTGATGTCTCGCCGTTGATCAAGTACGTCATCAAAGGCAAGGATGCCGCCGCGCTTCTGCACCGTGTTACCACCCGCGATGTCCACAAAATGAAAGTGGGACAAGTCGCCTACACCGGCTGGTGCGACGAAGAAGGCAAGATGATCGACGACGGCACCATCTCGCGCCTCGAAGAGACGACCTTCCGCCTGACTGCCGCGGAACCGAATCTGCGCTGGCTGATGATGAATGCAGTTGGCATGGATGTTCAAATCACCGAAGTGACCGATGATGTGGCGGCGCTCAGTTTTCAGGGACCGAATACCCGCAAAGTGTTGAACCTCGTTTGCGAAAAGTCTGTGGATGATCTGAAGTATTTCCGCTTGATGACGAACAAAATTAATGGGGTAGAAGTCACCATTTCAAGAACAGGTTACACAGGTGATCTTGGTTATGAAATCTGGATGGATGCGAAAGATGCACTTCCGATCTGGGATAAGTTGATGGAAGTCGGCGGCGATTATGGCATTACCCCCGTCGGCATTCTCGCCATGGACATGGCGCGTGTGGAAGCGGGTCTCTTCATGCTCGACGTGGATTACACCTCCGCTTCTCATGCGTGGATCGAATCGCAAAAGTCTTCTCCCTTTGAACTTGGACTTGATTGGACAGTCGCACTCGATAAACCCGGCTACTTCGTCGGTCGCCGCGCCTTGGAAAAAGAGAAGCGCGAAGGCTCGGCGTGGAAGATGGTCGGCTTGGCAGTGGATTGGGTCGGCATGGAAAAATTATTCGGCAAAGTCGGCTTGCCCCCGCAAATCCCTGGCTCGGCAGTCCGCGCCAGTCTGCCTGTAATGGTGGGCGGTGTGCAGGTTGGGTATGCCTCCACTTCTACTTGGTCGCCATTACTCAAGACTTACATTGCTCTTGCTCATATAGAAAGACCCTATTACGAAATTGGAACCAACGTAACGATGGAAATCACGGTCGAACATCATCGCCGCCAAGCGCCAGCAAAAGTGGTCAAGTTGCCGTTCTACGAACCGGAGTGGAAGAAGAAATAATGACCGCCGACGACCGACGATTGAAGTCGCGGTCGGCGGTCTATCGTCTGCGGTCAATCAAAGGACTTATTCATGACATCCAACACATACGACGCAATCATCA
>JACAEP010000317.1 GCA_013388795.1 Chloroflexota bacterium
CCTTTGACCGGGGCCGGTTCAAGCACCGCTTCTTCGCCGCCGCTGGCTGTGCCGCCCAGTAGCGTTCGCGAAAAGACAATCCAGCCGCTGCCTAACACCAGCGCCAGCCCAATCAGCGCCAGCCAAAACCAGCGCGCCTTTAAGAGCGGAGGAATGGGTTGGGGCTGATCAGTGGATAAGGTTGAACTCATAAGAGGGTCTCACTTTCAAAAGTCTGGATCACTACTCCATTATGACTACCTCCAACCACTTTGTCAAACCGCCGCCAGGACCTTTTTGTTCCGATTGTCAGCAAGGCGAAAGCCATGCTACAATAGGCTAAATGACTGAGGACCACAGACGGGGGACTGATGGTTTGCTCTCTGTGACCGGTCTTCTGTCCCCGGTCTCCGGTCTATTGAGGAGGAAAGCGTGATTCAAATCCACCGTATTGGTTGGCTAGTCTCGATCATTCTGCTCATTGGCCTGACCGGCTGCGCCGCTGAGGCCACCCTGGTCCCGCCCACGCCTCGGCCCAATCAGGAACGGGTCCAGATTGCCGACCTGGAAATTGTAACCGGCCAGACCATTTATGTCCCCGCTTACTCCGACATTTACTTTGACGCCAACAAAAGTTTAGACCTGGCTATTACCTTGAGCGTCCACAACACCGACCTGGCCCACTCGATTGTGCTGACCTCGGTGCGCTATTACAACACCCAGGGCCAACTGGTCCAGGAGTTCATCAGCCAGCCTCGGCCGCTCGGCCCGCTGGAAGCTGTGGACTTTTTTGTGCCTCCTGCAAACGAGACCGGCGGGGTCGGCGCTAATTTTATCGTCGAGTGGGGCGCTGAACAGCCGGTCTACGAGCCGGTGGTGGAGGCGGTTATGATTGGCACTATTACCTCGCTGGGCTTCTCTTTTACCAGTCCCGGCCGGGTGATTAGCCAGACAGGGACGTTTGGCGAGTAAGTCTTTAACTTTCCGCTCATAGACGGTCTGCAATCCCCGCGCCTTACCATGTCATTTCGAGCGACGCCAGGAGCAAGAAATCCCCGGCGAGTCACGCTTTAGGATAGAGTTGGGGGATTCCTCGTTCCGCTTCGCTCTACTCGGAATGACATGAGAGGCTTGTTTTATTTCCCATAAACCCCCACCTTATCATACAATTGACCGCTAATTGTCAGCAAAGCGGATGTTAAGCCAGAGAGATTTGGGGGTATAATAGAGCTTATGGACTTACCCCTCAAACGATATTGGCAACTGCTGGCCCGCTATCTGCGGCCGCTCCGCTTGAAGGTGCTGCTGCTGGCGGGCTTGATTTTTGGCGGCATTAGCCTACAACTGGTCAACCCGCAAATCATCCGCTTTTTTATTGACGGCGCGCTGGCTAACCAGCCGGAGGAAACCCTCGTTTGGGTGGCCCTGGCCTACCTGGCGGCATCGTTAGTGCTACAGGCGGTCAATGTGGCCGCCACCTATGTGGGCGAGGATATCGGCTGGCGGGCGACCAACCACCTGCGGGCCGACCTGGCCTATCACTGCCTGCGACTGGACATGTCGTTTCACAACGAGCACAAGCCGGGCGAGATGATCGAGCGGATTGACGGCGATGTGGCCGATATTGCCATCTTTTTTGCCCAGTTTGTCATCCGTATTGTCGGCAACCTGCTGCTGTTGATCGGGGTGCTGCTGGTGCTGCTGGCCGAAGATTGGCGCATCAGCCTGGCCCTGGCCGTTTATACCGGTCTGGCCCTGGCCGGGGTGATCTACCTGCGCCAGATTGCCGTGCCCCATTGGAGGGCCGCCCGCGAGGCCAGCGCCCAGCTTTCTGGTTTTTTAGAAGAGCAGTTGGCAGGGACCGAAGATATTCGGGCCAGCGGCGCGGTGGCTTATGCGATGCGTAACTTGTTCAAATACCACCGGGTGCTGCTGGAAAAGCAGCTCAAAGCCGGCAGTATCAACACCCTACTGGTGGTGGCCTGGCTGGGTCTTTACACCGTCGGCCAGACCATTGCCCTGATCTTTGGCTACACCTTCTTTCAGGCCGGGCTGATCAGCGTGGGCACGGTTTTCCTGGTCATCAACTATACCGACAGCCTATTCCGGCCCCTGCGCGAGATCACCAACGAGATTCAAAACCTGCAAAAGGCCGCCGCCGGCATCGAGCGGGTGGAGGCGCTCTCCAGCCTGGAAAGCCAGATCAAAGACACCGGCCCTGCCGTTCCCTCCCTGCCCGGCGGCCCGCTGGCGGTGGAGTTTGACCGGGTGACGTTTGGCTACAACGCCCAGGAGCCGGTGCTGCGCCAGGTTTCGTTCCGGCTGGAGCCGGGCCAGGTGCTCGGCCTGTTGGGGCGAACCGGCAGCGGCAAAACCACTTTAACCCGGCTGCTCTTTCGACTGTACGACCCGACCAGCGGGACCATCCGCCTGGGTCTCAACGGCGGGGCGCTGGATATTTGCCAGGCCGGGCTGGACAGCCTGCGCCAATCCATCGGCATGGTCACGCAAGAAGTCCAGTTGTTCCGGGCCAGTGTGAGCGATAACCTGACCTTTTTTGACCGATCCATCCCTGACGAGCGGATTTTGGAGGTCATCGAAACGCTGGGCCTGACGGCCTGGTTCCGGGGACTGCCCCAGGGATTGGAGACGGAACTACAGAGCGGCGGGACCAGTCTATCGGCGGGCGAGGCTCAACTGCTGGCCTTTACCCGCGTTTTTCTGCGCAACCCCGGCCTGGTAATTATGGACGAAGCCTCATCCCGGCTCGACCCGGCCACCGAACAACTGATCGAACGGGCGGTGGACCGGCTGCTAACCGGACGCACCGGCATTATTGTGGCCCACCGTTTAAGCACCGTCCACCGGGCCGACCAGATCATGATTATCGAAGCCGGCCATATCCGCGAGTTTGGCCGCTACACCGACCTGGTCCACAACCCGGCTTCGCGCTTTTACCAACTGCTACAAACCGGGTTAGAAGAGGTGTTGGTGTAAAAAATTGTGAATGGTGAATGATGAATAGTGAATTGTGAACGAC
>JACAEP010000110.1 GCA_013388795.1 Chloroflexota bacterium
AACGCGCCTCGTGAAAACCTTTCAGGTCTTGCCCTTTACGATTGGGATAACCTCCTGCTTGCCTACCATAAAGCCGCCAAAGGCAAGCGCGGTCATGCCGACGTGGCGGAATTCGAGTATCGCCTCGAAGAAAACCTGCTGCAATTGCAACAGGAATTGAAAGAGCAAACCTACCAGCCCGGCGCCTATCATTCTTTTTACATCCACGACCCCAAAAAACGCCTGATCTCCGCCGCGCCGTTCCGCGACCGGGTCGTGCATCATGTCTTGTGCAACCTGATCGAACCCATCTTCGAAAAATCCTTCATCTCCGATTCCTACGCCAACCGCATCGGCAAAGGCACCCACAAGGCGATTGACCGCGCCCAGCAATTTGCAAGGCATTTCAAGTACGTCCTGACCTGCGACATCCGCCAGTATTTTCCGAGCATAGATCATGAAATTTTGCTGGATGTCATTGCGAGGAGGAGCGAAGCGACGACGAAGCAATCCCCTGATTTGCCGGGAGGTTGCTTCGTCAGGAAGATCACCCTCCTCGCAACGACATGGTTAATTGAAAAAATCCTGCAAAGCGGCATCGGCGTCTTGCAGGAGGAATACGAAATGAAATATTTCGAAGGCGATGACCTCTTTGCTGTCCACCGTCCGCGCGGGCTGCCCATTGGGAATCTCACCAGTCAATTCTGGGCAAATTGCTATCTCAACCCCTTCGACCATTTTGTGAAGCGTAACCTGCGCTGCAAGGGTTACGTTCGCTATGTGGATGATTTCCTGCTCTTCTCGAACGACAAAGCCAAATTGAACGAATGGCGGCTGAAAATCATTGCCGAACTTGCCAAACTCCGCCTGACCCTGCATGAAACAAAATGCCAGCCCCGCCCGGTTACAGAAGGGATTCCGTTTCTGGGGTTTATCATTTTCCCCGAACACAGGCTGTTGAAGAAACAAAGGGGCATTGCCTTTCAACGTAAATACAAATCCATGCGCGGGGCGGTGTGTACGGGGAAGCTTTCATTCGATGATCTCAATGCGTCCGTGCAAGGCTGGGTCAACCACATCCGCTATGCGGATACCTGGCATTTGCGCCTTTCCATCCTCTTCCGCGCCTGTTGATGGGTGGAAAGAACCGTTCACGAATAAGAGCATCCACGAATACCCGAATCCCAACAGCCGCTGTCTAAAAAATGAGCGCTCGTCCGCTGCCGACTGGTCACTGATAACTGCTCACTCCTCTCTCCTCACTATTCACTCCTCACTATTCACCATTCCCTTTTGTTATACTTCCCCTCCATGACCCAATCCCTTGAATCTCTCGCAAGAAAAATCACCGCCATTCTCTTTGCCCAGCAATCGCTTGCCTCTGCCGGGTTTATCGCCGCCGCCACGCTCAACTCGATTGTAGGAAAAGAACTCAGCCAAAATCCCAGTTGGGCGGGCCTGCCGACGGCTGTGTATCTTTTGGCGGGCGCATTCTCCGCTTTTATGTGGGGCTACGTCTACGACGCCATCGGCAGGCGCAAAGGGCTGACACTTGGTCTCACCTCCGGCGTGGTTGGCTCAAACATTACGTTTTATTCGATTGCCATTCATTCCTTCCCAATTTTCATGCTGGGCATGATCTTCATGGGCATCGCCAACTCGGCGGTGCAGCTTGGGCGTTTCGCTGCCGCCGAGGTCAACAAACCCGAACATCGCGGACAAGCCATCTCGAATGTCGTCATCGGCGGGACGGTCGGCTCGGTGGTCGGTCCCTTCGTGGCGGGTCCTGCCGGTTCACTCGTTGGCTCGTGGGGCATAGACGAGCTGGCAGGCGCGTACATGGTGGCGGCGTTTCTCTTTGCCATTGGCGCGGTCGTAGTCTTCACCAGCCTAAAACCTGATCCGCGTGAGATCGGAAAACAAATCGCAGAACAATTCCCTGAAACCGTCATCAAACATAAACATGTTCGACCCTTGCTTGAAATTTTCCGTCAACCTGCCGCCCTTGTCGCATTGCTGAGTATGGTGCTGGGTCAAATGGTCATGGTGCTGGTCATGGTCATCACCTCCCTGCACATGCGTGGACACAACCACGAACTCACCGATATTTCAGCCGTCATCGCATCGCATACCTTTGGCATGTATGCCTTTTCGATTCTGTCCGGCAGGCTTGCCGACAAATGGGGGCGCGGTACGGTCATTTTGATCGGCTCTGCCACGTTGGTCATTGCCTGCATTGCTGCAACGATCTCTCCCGATGTCCTTCCGCTCGGCGTGGCTCTCTTCCTGCTCGGCTTGGGTTGGAATTTCTGTTTCGTCGGCGGTTCGACCTTGCTTGCCGACCAACTCTCACCCGCCGAACGCGCCCGCACGCAGGGCTTCAACGATCTGCTGGTCGGCCTCGCCTCCGCGCTCGGAAGCCTGGAAAGCGGCTTCATCTTTGCCTCGCTCGGCTACAACAGGATGGCGTACGTCAGCGCGGCGGTGGCGCTCATTCCGCTGGCGGTAGTGGTGATGTGGATGATGCGCAAACCCGGTACGCGTAATTATGAATTGCGATAATCACTACCTAATTCCCAGCCCAGGCTTAAACCTGTTCACCATTCCCTCAACTATGAGGCGCAGCCGAAGAGCGGTCCCGACTGTATGGCGTGGACGGTATTGCGCCCGATAACAGTGGGTGGCGCTTGCAGGGCGATGTGCAGGCAGTTATCTGGTTAATTTTTTTGAAAAAGAGGACGGACAATTTTGCCAGTCCTCTTGATCATTTATGGGGGAGGTGCGCCCGCAGGCATGCGCGCCAGTTGGCTTGAGTTTGGAGGAGTTCCGCAGGTTCCGCTTACCGTCCCATTGGGCGTGTTGATCGAGCAGGATGCGCCCTGCGAGAGTCCCGCGCAGGCGGCGATGGCTTCCTGCGGAGGCTGCTGCCCTTGCCCCGCCTGCCCGCTTCCTGCTGGACCTGTGGGTTGAGTCTGCCCATTTTGCGTGGGGTTACCCTGCGGCTGATTCGCCGATGGCGCTTGGCCGCCCGAGGATGCTGATGCGCTTCCGCTGCTCACACAACGCGCATAGTTGTAAATACTCTGCACATCGCCCTGCGGACCGGCTCCCACCGGCAGGCTGGCTGGGTCGCCGCTTTTCTGATCACTGCGCTGCGCGCCCGCCCCATGCACGTCCATCATTTGACCGTTCATGAGTCCCTGCGCTTCACCGAAGGCGAAATACACGGCGCGCGCTCCGGCGGGGATTCCGTCCAAATGTGTGGTGCTCGACCAGTAATGCGGATAATTGGCGTCCCCGTTATTGTTGATGCCGTTCTCAAGATAAGTGGTTTGGAAGAGCGGGTTGATCGCCGCGGAGTTGGTCGTATCGGGCGAGCGGGTATAGTCCACAATGCTGTGCAGTTCCTTGGCATTGGGCAGGCGCCAATCGCTGGAACCGGCATAATCGAGAGATTCGCACCAGGCGA
>JACAEP010000234.1 GCA_013388795.1 Chloroflexota bacterium
ATCAGGCGCAGGAAGCGGTTCTCTCGACGACGCTACAAGAGAACCTGACCGGCGTGCGCGTGGTCAAAGCCTTTGCCCGGCAGGACTACGAGATGGAAAAGTTCGAGAAGGACAACTGGCTGAAATACATCAAAGGTAAGTTCCTTCTTCTCATGCATTCGCTGTTCTGGCCCCTATCGGACATCGTCCTCGGCGGGCAGATGCTCTTCGGTTTCATCTTTGCCGCCTTCATGACGATCAATGGCGAGATCACCGTCGGCGATTATGTCGCCTATATCGGTCTGCTCATCTGGCTGATCTTCCCGATCCGCAACCTGGGGCGCGTGATTGTGCAAGCCTCAACAGGTATGGTCTCCTATCAACGCCTGATGGACATCGTCAAACAGGCACGGGAGGACCTTGAGACTGGAGCAGTCCAGCCGACGGGTCCAGTGAGAGGCGAGGTTGAATTTAAGAATGTCTCGTTCATATATTCCGATGGGACCCAGCACGTCATCAAAAACGTTTCGTTTCACGTCAAGCCGGGGCAGTCCATTGCCCTGCTGGGTTCAACCGGCTCCGGCAAGACCTCGCTGGTCAACCTCCTGCCGCGCTTCCACGATTACACCGACGGAGAAATCCTGCTCGACGGCGCGGACTTGAAGGATTATCCGCGCAAGTACCTGCGCGAGCAGATCGGTATCGTGCAGCAGGAACCGTTCCTGTTCAGCCGCTCGATCCGCGAGAATATTTTGTACGGCGTGGGACGCAGTGCGACTCAGGAAGAGATCGAATCTGCTGCGAAGGCCGCCGCCATCCATGACGTGATCGCCGCCTTCCCGGATGGCTACAACACCATCGTCGGCGAAAAAGGCGTAACCCTCTCCGGCGGGCAGAAACAGCGCGTCACCATCGCGCGGACGATCCTCAAGAACCCGAAGATCCTGATCCTCGACGACTCGACTTCGGCGGTGGATACCGAAACCGAAGCCTCCATCCGCAAGGCGCTTGACGACCTGATGGAGAACCGCACAACCTTCATCATTGCGCATCGCATCCAATCTGTGATGAAAGCCGATCAGATCCTGGTGCTCGATAAGGGTCATGTCGTGCAGCATGGAACGCACAATGAGCTTGTCAACCAATACGGCGGCATATATCGCAAGGTGTACGACATCCAGACACGGATTGACGAGGAGTTGGAAGAAGAAATGATGAAATATGAAGGATGAAAGATCAACGATGAATGATGAAGGATGAATAAAGAGCAGAAAGGAAAAGTAGGAATGGAAAACAAAACCCCTGCAGACTTGCGAAGCAGAACCAGCGATTTTGCGTTGCAAATCGTTCGCCTTTATTCCAGCCTGCCAAAGACGACCGAGGCGCAGGTGTTGGGCAAACAAGTCCTTCGCTCCGGCACATCCGTAGGAGCCAATTACCGGGAAGGGCATCGCGCAAAATCGGACCCGGATATGGTCAACAAGTTTGGGTCCGTCCTGCAGGAACTCGACGAAACCGATTATTGGCTCGATCTTCTTGTCCGCGCAGGGATTGTCTCCGCTCAAAAAGTTGGAGCGCTCATCGAGGAAACCAACGAGTTGATTGCGATCTTTACAACCATTGTCACAAAAATCAAGAAAAGAATGAATAAAAGATAAAGATGAAGTATGAAACTCATGAAAGGTATTCATCCTTCATAATTCATCCTTCATCCTTTTCTTTGGAGATTTACCATGTCTGAAAACAACGACTTCCTCGAACTCGAAGAAGAAGAACATACATCCCAAATAACCGCGCCGGTGTTTTGGCGCATCATAGATATCATCAAACCGCACTGGAGATGGGTGTTGGGATTCCTCATCACCATCGGGCTGGTCTCGTCGCTGGACGCCTACTTCACCTACCTGAATAAACAGATTGTGGATCAGGGCATCCAGCTCAACGACACGGCGCGGATTACCGAAATTGCATGGATCTACGGCGCGTTCCTGCTGATGCAGTCAGCGTTCGTGTTCATATTCATTTACCTTGCGGGTGTGCTGGGCGAGCGCGTGCAATACGACTTGCGAAAGATGCTCTTCAATCACTTGCAAAACCTGTCGCTCTCGTACTACGCCCAAAACGCGGTGGGACGCCTGATCGCGCGCGTCACCTCAGACACGGGACGTGTCTCCGAACTCGTCACCTGGGGCATCGTGGACAGCGTCTGGGCATTGATGAACATCGTCACTTCGCTGACCTTCATGGCGATCATCAACTGGCGGCTGGCGTTGATCGTATCGGTCATCATCCCGATTATGATTTGGGTGGCGAACAGATTCCAGATGTACATCCTCTCGGAGTTTCGCATTACGCGGCGCGCCAACTCGAAGATCACCGGCGCGTACAACGAGAACATTCAGGGCGTGCGCGTGGTCAAGGCGCTGGGGCGCGAGGACGCAAATCTCGTTGAATTCCAGCAATTGACCGGGACGATGTACCGCGCATCCTACCGGGCGGCGTGGCTTTCGGCGCTCTTCCTGCCTACCGTGCAGATTATTGCCGCCTTCGCGCTGGGCGCCATCGTCTGGTACGGAGGCGTGCAGATTCAAGCCGGTCTCATCACCATCGGCGGGATTCAAGCCTTCGTTTCATACCTGACCTTCATGATGTGGCCCGTGCAGGATTTGGCGCGTGTTTACGCCGAGACTCAGCATTCCATCGCTTCGGCTGAACGAATCTTCAAACTTGTGGACACCAAGCCCGAGGTCCACAATCGAGCCGACGCCGTCGAAGCGAAGACTCTGCTCGGTGAGATCGAATTTGAGCATGTCGACTTCTACTATGAAGACCGCAAACCTGTTCTGACCGATTTCACGCTCAAGGTGCAGCCTGGGGAGATGATCGCGCTCGTTGGTCCGACCGGAGGCGGAAAATCCACCATTGTGAATTTACTGTGCCGCTTCTACGAGCCGAAAAACGGCGTGATCCGCATCAATGGCAGGGACTATACCGAGTACACGCTGGAGTCGATTCACAAGCGCATTGGCATTGTGCTGCAAACCCCGCATCTCTTTTCGGGGACGGTGCGCGAGAACATCCGCTACGGAAAACTAGACGCGAGCGATGCCGAAGTGGAAGAAGCCGCAAAGGTTGCCGGGGCGCATGACTTTGTTACCACGCTCGAAAAGGGCTATGACCAGAACGTGGGCGAAGGCGGCAATCTTTTGTCTGTGGGACAAAAGCAATTGATCTCGCTGGCACGCGCGGTGCTTGCCAAGCCGGAACTGTTCATCATGGACGAAGCGACTTCCAGCGTAGACACGCTGACCGAAGCGTTGATTCAAAAAGGCATGGAAGCGCTGATGAAGGGACGCACGTCCTTTGTCATTGCGCACCGCTTGTCAACGATCCGCCGCGCGAATCGAATTCTGGTCATTGAAGATGGGCGCATCGCGGAACAAGGCGCGCACGCCGAATTGTTACGCCAGCGCGGGCATTACTACCGCCTGTACACACAGCAGTTCCGGCATGAGTTGGAAGTGCAATATGGCGTGACGGAGGAAGTGACGAGTAACGAGCGTGAAGGAGTCAGCGCGGATTCGATCATAGTTAAGAGAGATGCGGCGGCAGCGGATTAGCCCCCTCCCTGCCCTCCCCCAAATACGACTACTGAAATGTCGTACTTGGGGGAGGTGTCCGAAGGACGGAGGGAGAAAAGCCCTCCGGTTTTTCTTGCTTCTTCGATTTTTAAAATCTATTTCGACTGGCTGCGCAGCGATCTGCCTGCTTTCTCCTGCCATTTATTGATTCGATTGCGCCCGGAATTTTTCGATTTATACATGGCTTTGTCGGCGCGTTCGATCAGCAGGTCGAGCGTGTGGCAGTGCGGGTCGGCTTCTGCCAAACCAATGCTGACTGTCACACGCAGGTCGGCGGAGGCGGAAAGCCCGGCGCGCCCTGAAAAATCGGCCGATTGAATGGCATACCGCAGGCGCTCTGCCACTTCATAGGCATGGGCAGCGTTGGTATGCGGCAGCGCCACCACGAATTCTTCGCCACCCAGCCTGCCAAATATATCGTCTGCGCGCAGCGACGTTTTGCACACCTCCGCAGCGAATACCAGAACCACATCCCCGACCTTGTGCCCGTGGTTATCGTTGATCTGCTTGAAGTTGTCAATATCCAGCATGATGATGGTAAATGGGATGTTCGTTTTCCGGGCTTTAATAAATTCTTGTTCGGCGAGTTCGAAAAAGCGGCGGCGATTCAAAATACCGGTCAGCGCGTCGGTATTGGCAAGCTGCTGGATCGAGTCAAACAGGCGGGCGTTTTCAATGGCGATGGCCGCATGAGATGCCAGCACTGCCAGCAGGTCTAGATCATCCTGCTTGTAGGCATTCTGTTCATACGACTGCGCCGAGACCATGCCATAGATGTCTCCATGCAGGTTCATGGGCACGGCAAGGATCGACTGAGTGGGGTCTTCTTCGGTGGTTGTACCATATAGTTCGAATTGGATGCCGCTTTCATCCATCTCTTTTGTGCTGTTGAAGATTAGCGGTTTGCAAGTGCGGACGATCTCGCCTGCCATGCCATGATCAGCCGCATATCGGTTAGTAAACACGCGGCGTCCGGGGTTTTCGATGGCAAAAATCGGCACAATTTCATTTGTCTGCGCGTCGTACCCGTCAATGACGAAATCGTTGCACGGCATGACCTTTTTCACAGTTTCATACACCACCTGGCAGACCTTTTCCATGTCGAGGCTGGCATTAATAGCATTGACAGCGTTATGCAGCGCTTTTAAGCGCGCCACTGAACTTTGCAGGGCCTCCTGCGCCCAGATGCGCTCCAGCGCCCCCGCGCAATGGCTTGCCAGACTCTTCAATGCCTGCAATGTTTCACTCGCATAGGCATTGGGAAGGTAACTTTGGATGGAAAGCACACCGATCGTGCGCTTGTTGGTTTTTACCGGCACGAACATTTGTGAAAGGGTTCGTTTTCTGCGGTCGCCAAAGGAAAACTGTGGCTCGATATCAAAGTGATGCTCATAAAACGACATAAACCCGCCCTGCTCAATTGCTTTTAGCATGTTGTCGCTGGGCTTTTGCGGGCGCGCATTCGTCTGCTCGACATGCCTGCCGTCGATCGTATCGACGGTTAACAAAGGACGGGGAACGCCGCCGATTTCAGGGTCATACAGGATCAGGTATGCCGCATCCCAACCGATAAGCAGGTCTGCCGCATCGAGGATGATTTTTGCCGCCATTTTTGCGTCGGCTGTCGATGCAAGTTCGCGCCCTAAATTGGCGAAAACATCGTTCTGTAAGGTTTCGAACTCATTCTTGCCAGTCATTAAATATAGGTTTAAGTTATAAACGATTACGCGGTGCGCTGTCGTACAACTTCGTAAAGCGCCAAAGCGGCCGAGACCGATACATTCAACGAGTTGACCCGTCCATACATTGGGATCTGTATGCGCAAGTCGGCGTTGTCCATCCAAAAATCGGTCAACCCTTCATCTTCCGTGCCAACCGCAATGGCAAGCGGCTCTTTCAAGTTGACTTCGAAGTAAGATCGCTGTGCCGATGGCGTTGCCGCCAGAATCCGCATCGCACGGGACCTCAGCCAGGTCAGCGCTTCGGACGATTTTACCTCAACGACGGGAACTGCAAAAACCGCCCCGCGGCTGGCGCGAATCACATTCGGGTTCCATAGATCTACGCGCGGGTCGCAGACGAGGACGGCATCCACCCTGACGGCGTCGGCTGTCCGCAAGATTGCGCCAAGATTCCCCGGCTTTTCAATCGCTTCAGTGAGAAGCACAAGTGGGGTTTCAGAAAGTTTCAGGTCTGCAAGGGTTGGCGACGGCATCGGGAAGACAGCCATCCAGCCATCGGGATGATCGCGGTAGGATATTTTCTCGAAGACGGCGCGGCTGACGGTGATTAATTCTGTTTCGACGTGTGGAAGAGTCTGGGGTTGGCTGGCAAGCTCGGGCGCAAAAAGAAGCGTGACGGGTTTGAATCCGCAACGCAAGGCGAGGGTCAATTCGTCGAATCCCTCCACCACGATCAACTTGTCATGTTGGCGTTGTTTTTTGTCTTCGCGGAGTTTTACAAGATTTTTAACTCTGGGGTTTTGGAGGCTGGTAATATCCATACTTGGGTGTTATTTGCCGCTGCTGATCAACAGGCAGGCGGCTTTGTGACTTTTTGTGAGAGTCATCATGGGTGGGTCGCTGAGTTTGCACATGTCGAATGCGGCTGGACAGCGCGGATGAAAGCGGCAGCCGGATGGGATGTTGATGGGGTTGGGGGGGTCGCCTTGCAGAATAATTCGTTCATGGCGCAGGCGCGGGTTTGGCGCCGGGATGACGGACAGCAAGGCTTTGGTATAGGGGTGCTGGGGCTTTTCTAATACTTCGAGCATGGCGCCAATTTCGACGATGCGCCCCAAATACATAACGGCGACCCGGTCTGCAAAGAAGCCTACCGAGCCGAGGTCATGGGTGATGAAGATGACCGCGATCTCGCGCTTGATTCGCAGGTCTGCCAACAGGTTGATGACCTCGGCGCGAATGGAGACATCCAACATCGAGACGGGTTCGTCGGCGATGATGATTTCAGGTTCCAGGACCAATGCCGCTGCAATGACCACACGCTGGCGTTGACCGCCGGAAAGTTCATGGGGATAGCGCTGGAGATAAACATCGGCGGGTTTTAAGCCGGCATCTTCCATGGCTTTGATGACGCGCTCGCTGCGCTCCTGGTCATGCTCGCCGATGTGATGTACCAGCAAAGGTTCTGTAAGGATCTGTTCGATGGTCTGAGTGGGGTTCAGGGATTCGTACGGGTCTTGAAAGACCATTTGAATCTTACGGCGCAGGTCTTTGCGTTGATCGTCGTTGAGATGGGTAATGTCGCGGTCTTCGAAAATCACTTTTCCATCGGTTGGGCTTTCCAAGCCCATCAGCAGAAGCCCCAGTGTGGATTTGCCGCAGCCGCTTTCACCGACCAACGCAATGATTTCACTGCGGCGTAGGTTGAGATCCACACCGTCCACAGCATGGATCAAACTTTTTTCACGGGAAAAGAGGGTTGGGCGGCCTGCTTCGAAATATTTTTTCAACCCGCGCACTTCGAGAAATTTTTCAAATTGTTTTATTGTCATTTCGAAGCCTCGAGGAGGTGGCAACTGGCAAAGTGACCTGATTCGATCTTATGCAGGGCGGGTTCTTCTCTTTGACATCGGTCAAAAGCAGCGGGACAACGCGGCGCAAAACGGCAGCCGGGGGGCAACGAGTCTAGCCGGGGCGGATACCCGGGGATGGCGGAGAGTTTCTTTTTGGGTTTTGTCAGGTCTGGGAATGCCTTCAATAATTCCTGTGTGTATGGGTGTTTGGGCGAGTTGTAGGTGACATCCACATCGGCGTATTCCGCCGTCATACCGCCGTACATCACGAGCGCCTTGTCGCATAACTCTGCCACCACCCCCAGATCATGAGTTACAAAAATAACCGACAGCCCGAGCTTCTTTCGCAGGTCATTGAGCAGTTGCAAAATTTGTGCCTGAATCATCACATCCAATGCAGTGGTGGGCTCATCGGCAATGACCACATCCGGATTGCAAGCCAATGCCATGGCGATCATGGCGCGTTGGCGCATACCGCCCGAATATTGGTGCGGAAAGTGCTCGCGATGATCGGATGCAATGCCCACCAAATCCAATAGTTCGTTGACACGATCTGTCAGCCGAGGTTTGGGAAAGTTCGGTTCATGTTTGAGGATCACTTCGGCGATCTGGTCTCCCACCGTTCGTACCGGATTGAGAGCATTCATGGCTCCCTGAAAGATGATCGAGATGCGGCTCCAGCGAATCTGGTTGATCTCATCCTCGTTCATTGAGGTCAGGTCTTTGCCCTTGTAATACACATTTCCGTTGACGATCTGTCCAGCGGCGGGGAGGAGTTTTAACAAAGCAAGCATCAGGGTCGTTTTCCCGCATCCGCTTTCTCCTACCAAACCCATCAATTCGCCTTTACGCAATGAGAAACTGATGTTTTCCACGGCGCGGGCAGGCGGGCTGCCATCATTGATGTAATGGATGGAAATATTACGGACATCGAGAATCACATCGTTCGGAAGCGCCCCGCCCTGCGCCTGGCCCCCGACTTTCGGTCTGCCCGGCATTAAGTGATGTGTATCCAGCCGTGGGTTGAGGACTTGTTCCAGCCCCTGCCCAAGCAGGGTCAACGCCAGCACCACCCATACAATACCAAACCCCGGCACAACCAATGCCCACCATGCCCCGGCAGACATGGCTCCGCGCCCGAAGGCGTAGTTGAGCATCTGTCCCCACGAAAGCGCCGAAGGATCTCCCAGACCGATGAAAGCCAACGCGCTCTCATTCAGAATGGCAAGCGAGATCGCCAAAACCGCTTGAACAACAAGGATCGGCATTACTAATGGCAGGATGTGACGGGTGACAATATGCCGCTTGCCGGCGCCAATGGCCCTGGCGCGTAAAACGAACTTGCGCGACTTGACCGCCAGCGTCTGCGAACGGACGACACGCGCTGTTGTCGTCCAGCCAAGGATGCCGATCACAAGGATGATATTCATGATCGAAGGCTTTGTAATTGCAACGATGACCACCATGAGCGGCAGGTCTGGAATGACCAGCATCACATCGGTAAAGCGCATTAGAAAGGTTTCCCATCGCCCGCCAAAGAATCCCGCCACAAGGCCAAACACTCCGCCGATGACGATGGAGATGAAAGCGGCGAAGAAACCGACAAAGAGCGAAATGCGCGCGCCATAAATAAAGTTCGTGAACACATCCTGCCCAGCATCGTCTGTGCCGAGCCAGTGTTCGGCATTGGGCGGCTGATAAATATCCGCAACACCAACCGACGCCGATGACGATTGTTCATACGGCGTGAGCCATGGCGCGAAAATGGCGATGATAATGACAAAGACCAACATCCAAAAACCAACCGGTCCAGCCGGGTTTTTTCTGAAGGACTGCCAGAAAACCGCAAAGCGGGATGCGTCAATGCGTACTGGGGTGGATTCGGCTGCTTTGATTTGCATTATTCCACCTCCACGCGCGGGTCAAGGTAGGTATATGTCAAGTCTGCCAGCAGGTTCGCCAGAATCACAGTAACTGCAATAAGCAGGAATGCGCCCTGCAGAACAGGGAAATCCCTGCGCTCAACTGCCTCTGCAACGGAGCTGCCCAGACCGGGCCATGAAAAAACGGTTTCGATCTGAATGGCGCCCGCCACTGTGAACCCCAGGTTAATCGCAATAACCGTCACCATAGGTAACATGGCATTTTTCAAGGCGTGATCGCGCAGGATCTGAACAGCGTTCAGTCCTTTCGCCTTGGCCGTCAAAATATAATCTTCCGATAACACATCCATCAGACTCGAGCGCATGATAAGGGTGTACTCTCCCATATAAATAATAGTATAGGTGAGTGTCGGCAGGAACATATGCTTTGCAATATCCGCCCATTGCGCAAAAATTGGCATTGAACTCATGCCAGGCGTTGCTTTGCCCGCCACGGGAAGTCCGATGGCGCTTCCCCAAAACAAAAGGAGGATCGCAAGCCAGAAGGTCGGCAAGCTCCATGCCATCAAACTGACTGCCAGGGCGCCATAGTCAATGGCAGTGCGCGCCTTCCACGCTGCAAAAATGCCAAATACAACCCCAATAATGATTGAAAGAATCTGCCCTGCGCCAATCAAGAGGATCGTATTCCCAAGCCGTTGTGCCAGAATCTCTGCAACCGGCCGGTTGGTATGGTAGCTGATGCCCAACTCACCTTGCAGCAGGTTGCGAACATAAATAAAAAACTGCGTTTCCATTGGGTTGACGGTGCAACTGCCAACCTTGATGGGATTCAAAGTTTCAAAACAGTTAATGACTGGCTTGTCCAACCCAAATTTGATCTGCAACGCTTCTATCGCTTCTTTTTTAAGACGAGGGTCGCGAACTCCCGCCCGAGCCGGATCACCCGGGAGAACGCGAAACAGAAAAAAATTTAGAATAATGACGAAGATGATGGTGAAAATAGCCCAGGCTGTCTTGCGAAGAATTGCGCGTGTACGGTCCAAGGGATACCTTTTTTGAGGGATTATAAAGCCAAATGATTCCACAGGGCGAAATAACCAACCCTGTGGAACAGTTTTGATAGTATGCTGCTACATTTACTTGACTGGCTCAATCGCCACAAGCGAGGTCACGTCTGAGAGTTCCAACTTTGTCTGGTTGGTAATCCAGCCAGTGAAACGATCTGTACGGTATGCTTGCACGCTGGCTGCATAATAAGGGATGATGTACACCACATCGTCATGCACCATCTTTTGCATCTCCCAGACAATTTCCTTGCGGGCATCGAAATTCAATTCGACTTGTTGTTGGGCGTACAGGGTGTCGTATTCCGGGTTGGAGTATCCCGTCTCGCTGGAGCCATAAGGGATCGCATCGGTGGTATAGACGTACAGCAGCGCGCTTGGGTCGGGGTCAGATGCCCAGCCCCAGATCATGATG
>JACAEP010000130.1 GCA_013388795.1 Chloroflexota bacterium
TCGACTACCGCAAGATCGGCGACGGGCGCACCGGTCCCATCACCCGCAAACTGCAAGAGGTGTATCACGACGCGATTCGCGGCAAGGTGGCGAAGTACGAGGCGTGGTGCGAATACGTGGGGTAGCGTTTCAGACCTCCGAGGTCTCCAAAATCTCAGAGGTCTTTCTGGAATCCTGTGATATAATCGCGGCGCTTCCAAAAGGGAGCATAATCTGCCTGGGACGGGCACAAGCGCCCCTGAGCGGGTCAACATCCCCGCTAAACTCATTCCGCTCCACACCATCACGAGATGCGTGTCGGCGAGCGGATACTTAGGAGAAACATGGCTAATATTTCCATGAAAGCCCTGCTTGAGAGCGGCGTGCATTTCGGTCACCGCACCAACAAGTGGGATCCCCGTATGAAGCCGTACATTTTCACCGAGCGCAACGGCATTCATATTCTCGATCTTCAGCAGACCGTCAAACTGGCGAACAATGCCTATCAAATCATCCGCGATACCGTCGCCAACGGTGGAACCGTGCTCTTCGTCGGCACCAAGCGCCAGGCGCAGGAAACCGTGATGGAAGAAGCGGTCCGCGCGGGCATGCCCTACGTCACCGAACGCTGGATGGGTGGTATGCTGACCAACTGGTCCACCATGTATCAGCGCATTCAGGAACTTGAACGCCTCGAAAAACTGCGCGACAGCGGCGACATCAATCGCCTCACCAAGAAGGAAGGCTTGTTGATTGAACGCGAGATCACCCGCCTCCAGACCCGCCTGAGCGGTGTCCGCTCCATGAAGCGCCTGCCCGACCTGCTCTTCATTGTTGACGTCGGGCGCGAGGACGCGGCTGTAGCAGAAGCCAACATGCTCAACATTCCGATCGTTGCGCTGGTGGATACCAACTGCAACCCGCAGAATATTGATTACGTCATTCCCTCCAATGATGACGCCATCCGCGCCATCAAGCTGCTCGTCTCCAAGATGGCAGACGCCGTGCTCGAAGGCAAGGCCTCCCGCAAAGACGAAGAACCGGAACAACCCGCGGAAGCCAAAGCCGAAGCCAAGCCTGCCAAGGGGCGCCCAGCCCGCAAGGTTGTTGAAACCGACGATCAAATGGGTGATGATGCGCTCTTGGGCAAGTCCACACTTGCCAAGATGACCAAGCCCGATGAAGGCGCCGAAACTCCTGCTTCTACCGCCGAATAATCTGGCAATGGAAAAACACAGAAAGCAATAAGGACAGACACAATGGAAATTACAACTGAGATGATCAAGCAATTGCGCGGCGCCACCAATGCCCCCATGCTGGATTGCCGCAAAGCGCTGCAGGAAGCCAACGGCGACTTTGACAAAGCGGTGGACTGGCTCCGCGAAAAAGGCATGGCCACCGCTGCCAAGCGTGCCGACCGTGATGCCTCCAACGGCGTTGTGGAACTTTATTCTCACGGCGGCGGACGCGTAGGTGTCATGGTCGAAATCAACTGCGAAACCGACTTTGTTGCCCGCAATGAACAATTCCGCCATCTTGCGCATGAGATCGCCCTGCAGATCGCTGCCAGCGCTCCCAAATATATTGTTGCGGATGAAATCCCCGCTGCTGAGATTGAACACGAAGCCGAGATTGCCCGCGCCCGCGCCAAAGAAGAAGGCAAGCCTGATAATGTTCTCCCCAAGATCGTGGAAGGACGCATCGAAAAGTATAAGGATGAAGTCTGTCTTATGCGCCAGGCTTACATCCGCGATGAATCGATCAATATTGAAAAACTCATTCTCCAGAATGTGGCTGCCATTGGTGAAAACATCATCGTCCGCCGCTTCCAGCGCTGGGAACTCGGTGAAAGTATCAATAAATAGTCTTAAGAAGCCAGCCTGCGGGTTGGCTTTTTTTCTACTTTAATTTGGAGGCATGAATGGCTGAATTGAAATACAAGAGAGTCCTGCTCAAGTTGAGCGGTGAGGCGCTTGGCGGTTCGATGGGCTACGGCATTGACGTCCACGAAGCAGAAGCCATTGCGAGCCGTATCAAGGAAGTCCACGAGATGGGCGTGGATGTGGCGGTCGTGATCGGAGCCGGGAATCTGTGGCGCGGCAAACAAGGGCTGGAACGCGGCATGGATCGCTCCACGGCAGATTACATGGGCATGCTGGCCACTGTCATGAATGCGATGGCATTGATGGATGCCCTCGAACGGCAGGGCGTTTACACCCGTGTCATGTCTGCCATCGAGATGAGAGCCATTGCCGAACCGTACATTCGCCGACGCGCCATCCGCCATCTCGAAAAGCGCCGCGTGGTCATCTTTGGCGCAGGCACCGGTAACCCCTTCTTTTCCACCGATACCGCCGCCGCCTTGCGCGCCACTGAGATCGACGCCGAAGTGGTGATCAAAGCAACCAAAGTGGATGGTGTGTATGACGCCGATCCCAAGAAAAATCCCGATGCAAAGAAGTTCGGCCAACTCAGCTACATTGAAGTGCTTAACCGCCGCCTCGAAGTGATGGATAGCACCGCCATTACCTTGTGCATGGAAAATAAAATTCCCATTTTGGTCGTTAATTTATGGGATAGCAAAGCGCTGACCAGCGCCCTCAATGGGGAATCTGTTGGCACGCTTGTAACCGGCTGACATTCGTATTATGGAATACGCCTCTCCCTCTATAAGGGGAGGGGCGTATTCCATTTTCTTAGATGATCGCCTCTCGTTTTTTTTCGTAAACTATCAATCGTTTGACCGTCCATAGCCTAAATCCTTGTTTTAAGGTATCCTTATATCGAAAATTTTTTTGGAGGAAGATCGTGAGTACTGATGAAATCAAGAGTTTGTTAAAAGACGCCGAAACCCGCATGCACGGCGCGATCCAATCCCTTGTTGATGACCTGAACGGCATACGCACCGGGCGCGCCAGCCCGGCATTGGTTGAAAAACTTCCGGTCGAATATTATGGAACCCCAACCCCGCTTCAAAACCTGGCATCCATCAGCGTACCCGAACCGCGCACGTTGACGATTAAACCGTTCGATGCCGGCTCCTTAAAGGATATTGAAAAAGCGATTCGCACCTCAGACCTGGGACTGAATCCCAACTCCGATGGCAAGGTCATTCACTTGAACCTGCCCCCGCTTACTGAAGAGCGCCGCCGCGATCTGGTCAAGCATATGAATCATCGCCTGGAAGAGGCCCGCATCGCCGTTCGTAACGTGCGCCGCGACCTGCACAATGACATCCGCGAATATGAAAAAGAAAAATTGATCACGGAAGATGACCTCAAACGCGGCGAAGAAGACCTGCAAAAACTCACCGATAAATTCGTGGACGAGATTGCCAAGCTCGGCCAGAACAAAGAAAAAGAGATCATGGAAGTCTAATCCGCCGCTTCGATGCTGTTTGGCATTGAAAAGGTCCATCTTATGACAGATACACCCCTGAATATCCCTTTGGAAAAGATTCCCCAACACGTTGCCATGATCATGGATGGCAACGGACGCTGGGCGCTGCAACGCGGACTCCCCCGCCTGGCCGGTCATAAAGCGGGGACAGAGAACCTGCGCCGCGTGATTCGCGCAACAGTTGAGTTTGGCGTCAAATATTTGACGATCTATGCCTTTTCCACAGAGAATTGGGGGCGCCCTGCCGAAGAAGTAAACGGGCTGATGCTCATTCTTCAAAATGTGATTGACCGCGAATTGGACGAACTTCATAAAGAAGGCGTGCAGCTTCGTCACATCGGGCGGCTGGAACGGCTCGACCCCGCCATCCAGAACAAAGTACTTCATGCCATTGATCTCACCAAGAACAATGACCGCCTGATCCTGAACGTGGCATTCAATTATGGCGGACGGGATGAGATCGTCAACGCCATTCAAAATATTATCAAAGACGGCATTTCCGCCGAAGACGTCACCGATGAATTGGTCAATCGTTACCTGTTCACCGCCGGCGTTCCCGACCCGGATTTGATCATTCGTACCTCAGGCGAATTACGCGTCAGCAACTTCCTTATCTGGCAGGCAGCGTACTCAGAATGGTACATCACCCCAACCTTCTGGCCCGATTTTGACAAGGAAGAATACCGCCGCGCGCTGGAGACATACGCCCACCGCGACCGGCGCTACGGAAAGGTATCTTCGGGGGCTCTCCAGGAATCAAATGCGTAGAAGGCTTATCACAGCGTTGGGGCTGGCTGTTGTTGGAATGCCAGCCATCGTTTTTGGCGGCATTCTTTATTATTTGTTGATTGGCACATTCCTTGTCGGCGCGGCATGGGAATATATCCACCTGTTTCGGGCTGTTAAGTATGAACCGAATCTGTATATTACTCTTGGGGGGGTGCTTGCTATTACATTTACGCGCATGTTCTTCGTGGAATATGCCCAGCCTGTCTTTGCAATTTTTATTCTGGCTGCCATGGCCGTGCATTTGGTCACTTATGAGCGCGGACGAGACCAGTCTGCGCTTGATTTTGGCATAACGGTTGGCGGCATCGTATATATCGGATGGATTGGCGCCTACCTGCTGGATTTGCGCAACCTGCCCGAAGGCGGCTGGTGGTTCATGCTGGTGATGTTCTGTGTGTGGGCAGGTGACTCAGGCGCCTATTCCATTGGGCGCGCATACGGCAACCATAAAATGGCCCCGCGCCTCAGCCCTAAAAAGAGCTGGGAAGGTTATGCCGCCAGCGTTTTTACAGGCGCGCACACCGGCGCATTCTATGTCTGGGTTTTTCAGACGTTTGGAAATCACATCCACGACATTGCAATTTGGCAGGGCGCGATCATGGGGTTATTGCTTGGCGCGCTGCCCCCGCTTGGCGACCTCGGCGAAAGTATGTTCAAACGACAATCAGGCATCAAAGACTCAAGTGACCTCATCCCCGGACATGGCGGATTTTTTGATCGCATCGACTCGTGGTTGTGGGGCGCGATCATCGGTTACTATTTTCTTGTCTGGTTCATCATCTGAATCTCAGGAGGTTTGATGGAAGTGCTTGGCGCTACACCCACCCGTAATCTCGCGCTCGAACTTGCGCGTGTGACCGAGGCGGCGGCCATGATGGCAGGCCGCTTCATGGGACGAGGCGATAAAGAAGGGGCAGATCAGGCTGCGGTCAATGCGATGCGGCTGATCCTTAGTACCATTGAAATGAATGGCATCATCGTCATTGGAGAAGGTGAAAAGGATAGCGCTCCCATGCTTTACAACGGCGAGAAAGTCGGCAACGGCTCAACCCCAGACGTTGATGTGGCGGTGGACCCCATTGACGGAACCCGCCCGTTAGCCTTCGGCCGCTCCAATTCCCTTGCCACAGTGGCGCTCGCTCCACGCGGAACCATGTTTAACCCGGGTCCCTTCCTTTACATGAACAAGATTGCGGTGGGCCCGGAAGCCCGCGGGAAAATCAATATCGAAAAGCCCATCACCGAAAACCTGAAGGCCATCGCGAAAGCCAAAGGCAAGGATGTGGAAGACCTGACCACCATCATTCTTGACCGTCCGCGGCACGATGATATGGTTGCTGAAATCCGCAAGGCTGGCGCGCGCATCCGGCAAATCCCCGACGGTGATGTTGCCGCAGCCCTCATGACTGCCTGGCCCGACTCTGGCGTGGATGTGCTGCTTGGCATTGGCGGCACACCGGAGGGAGTCTTGGCTGCCTGTGCCTTGCGCGCCATGGGCGGAGAGATTCAGGGTAAATTATTTGCCCGCGACGAAGACGAATTGCGACGTGGACGTGAAGCCGGCTATGACTTCGACAAAGTGCTGACGATGGATGACCTGGTTTCGTCAGAAGACGTCTTTTTCGCCGCCACTGGCATCACCGACGGAGAATTGCTCAAAGGGGTGCGTTACTATGGCGATCACATCACCACCGATACTCTTGTTGTGCGCGGGCTGACTGGAACTGTCCGCCAGATCAACGCCACGCATAAGACCGATAAATTGGATAATTTGAGTTCCGTCCATTACTAATACCCAAACAACTTTAAATTGATAGGTAAAAGCGGCTGAAATTCGCCGCTTTCACCCTACATCTTCATGTTGTTTGGGTACTAATATTTCTGCTTGACATTCCTGAGGCATGTACATATAATATCGCTCGCGTTCCTGGCTAGCTCAATCGGCGGAGCGAGCGGCTGTTAACCGCTAGGTTATAGGTTCAAGTCCTATGCCAGGAGCCACATAAGAAACAGAAATGCCCTCAGCAACGAGGGCATTTCTGTTTCTAAAAAATGGGCGCGTGGCTTACACCCACACATCCGAATATAAATAAGGCGGTTTATTCTTCAGATTCATCAGTGGTTTCGTCGTCCGCGGTTTCTTCTTCCACGCTTTCGACTTCCACTTCTTCGTCGTCTTCAGGACCAACGATGAACAAGTTGCTCATGGCTTTCTCCTTTCTTTTAGGGTTAACTCCAGTATAAGAAACAGGTTTAACGAATAATTATGCAAGGATTAAAAAATGAAAGCCGGCAGGTTAAGAATTGATTCCATGATTTTTCAAAATGGAGAGGTTGTATCATGACAATCTGTGAAACCTTCCCAAAAATCAATTTGCCCGGTCTTTGCTTTATTGTTTTGCCATCATTCATGTTATTCTGACCCAGGTCCGTTCTTGTCCGTGAATCCGTGATAAAGTCCGCTTATCAATTCCGCTGACCCAAACGCCTCCTCAATGTATTCCTCTGCCATGTCCCATGCCCCTTCAGCGTACAAGCACAGACTTTGACCCCGCGCGCGGTCTCTAATAAATTCAATTGGACTTACGCAAAATCATTCGCCACTTCGGCAATGGACCGCCGACCACAGACCATAGACCGCGGTCCGCCGTCGGCGGTCAAAACGCAAGGAAAATACAAATGTGCGTAAGGTGAATTCTTAAATACAACCGCCATCCACCCCGCACTTTCGTTTTTTCTTCCCCTTCAGTTATAATCCTCAGCGCCAAAATCCCGAATATCGAATATCGAATGACAAACTCTTCCTTCCAATCCATCATCCTCAAACTTCAAGACTTCTGGGCATCCAAGGGCTGTCTCATCACGCAGCCCTACTATACCCAGGTCGGCGCAGGGACGATGAACCCCGCCACCTTTCTGCGCGTGCTTGGACCCGAACCTTGGAACGTCGCCTATGTCGAGCCGTCTGTGCGCCCTGATGACGGGCGCTATGGCGAGAATCCCAACCGCTTGCAAAAGCACACTCAGTTTCAGGTGATTCTCAAGCCTGATCCGGGTAA